>NZ_JACRVS010000001.1:0-311179 GCF_018811985.1 Acetobacter sp. P5B1
TGGAGGGATCGAAGAACCGTTGGTTGATGCGCCTGGCTCGTGATTTCAGGGTTTTGGCGATTTGATTGACGGTTTTTGGGGTAGCTTTTGATCTGCGTTTTGAGCAGATCGGGGACTGCCCTCCCGCTGGATGACTACGCGCTCGCGTTCAACCTTTCGAGGAAGAGGAAGCGGCGCATGTTGTAGACGATATTGGCCAGCCCGATCCTCATGGTGGCCCGGGTGATACCGACAGTTCGGATGAACAACCCCGTCTGTGATTTCTGGTCAGCAAAGACGTGCTCGACGCGTGATCGGATCACGGACTTTCCAGCATTCGATTTCTGGATATGTCGGGGCATAGGCTTGAGATGCGGCTTTTTTCTGTGAACCTTTGAGACAAAACCCTCTTTGTCCATGAAGTCCTCATTCGCTTTCGAGCGATAAGCTGTATCAGCCCAAACGCTTGAGGCCGTATTGGTTTTATCTAACAGCCCCTCTCTCAATCGCGCACCATCACTGGCGGCGGCATCCGTCGTCTTCCATTTTCGGATGAACCGAAACTTCCGGTCGATGGAGACGTGGGATTTGTAGCCAAAGAACGGGATGGCGAGATCGCTCGACGGTATGGTTCCATCGTCCTGCCGCTTCGCCTTCGTGAACTTAAGTGTCCAGCGCGCATGACGATCCTTGTGTGACAGCTTTGCCGGCTTGTCCTGCCAGTCTTCGGGAATACGTCCTGCCCGGAGATCCGCTTTCTCAGCGTTCGTATTGCGCTGCTTTGGAGCAGCCACCAGTGTTGCATCCAGGATCTGGCCGGACATCGGGAGATAACCGGCGTTCCGCAGGGTCGCGTCAAATCGGTCAAACAGCCTTTCAATGGCACCCGCCTGTGTCAAACGCTCACGAAACAGCCAGACCGTTTTGGCATCCGGCACGCGGTCCGACAGCCCCAATCCCAGAAAGCGCATGAACGACAGGCGGTCGTTGATCAGATACTCTGTCCGTTCATCAGACAAATTGTTCAACGTCTGGATGATCAGGATTTTGAACATCAGCACCGGATCAAACGGCGGACGTCCGCCTTTACTTCCGTCTGAATAGGCCAGAGCCAGCTCCAGATCAGGGCGGAACACCTCAAAATCCACAGTCCGGGAAAAGGCCTCCAGTTGATCGCCAAGCCCGCTCAGCCGAGCAAGACGCTCTTCAACATCAAAGAAACCAGATTGCTTCATCTTCCTCCATCCCCAATCAACGCCAAAAAAAACGGCGGACGTCCGCCTTTACTTCCGTCTGAATAGGCCAGAGCCAGCTCCAGATCAGGGCGGAACACCTCAAAATCCACAGTCCGGGAAAAGGCCTCCAGTTGATCGCCAAGCCCGCTCAGCCGAGCAAGACGCTCTTCAACATCAAAGAAACCAGATTGCTTCATCTTCCTCCATCCCCAATCAACGCCAAAAAAATGGAATCACACAGAACAACTCAGAGCCAAGGGGTTTTTCGAACCCTCCACCTTCGTAAGGCTTAAAAAGGACTTTCCCCATAGTTATTTGATCTTTGGGATTTTGAGTAATTGAATCACAATGTAAATCAAGAGCCTTACTTTTTAAATAAGGCTCTATAAACTGAACCTCTTTAATCCCCGCAGCTACAATATGCCGAGCACAATTATGACATGGGAATGTAGTAACAAATAATTTACAGCCATCGGTGGATGCACCTTTCCTTCCTGCAGATATCAGAGCATCCATCTCAGCATGAACAGACCGACTAAATTCTATTAGATCTCCAATTTTTGACTTTTGTATCTCTTTTTTAATGCCAATAGATATTTTCTCCACTGCTGAATCTTCTAGATTTGCAGAATAATCTCTTATATTTTCTTTTATAATATTATAAATATATTCAACTATTTTATTTTTCTCTTCTGTGTTTTTGCAAATACCATTAAAAATGTAACATCTACCGCTATTTATAGTTTTATCTGTATCCTTTTCATTATTAGATTGACCATACAACCCGCCTCCAGCTCGCGGAACTTCATTACAGCCGGTAGATAGTATTTCTCCCTTGTCATTCATTAACGTCGCACCCACCTGACGCGATAGACAAGCACTCCCCAAACGCGCAGCGTAAGCAGAGTACATTCCTTGCTCTGCATCTGTTGGCCGCAACATTGGTCGACTTAAAGTTATTAAGTCTACAAACCGGGTAATATCACTGTATGGAGTCCAATCTTTAATTTCCCCAAAAGGAACGTCAGGAGATGCCAGATGTTCTGATGTATTTATAAAATAATCAGCTCTTTCAAAAGTAGAGGAAACATGCTGTCCATATTTTGCACTCCTATCATCTTCATCTCTCGAAATAAATTCATTTAATTCTCGTTCATTACCTTTATTTTCTATTTTAAATTTTTTTAATAGCCGCTCTTTTCTAGTTTCTGGCGCACAAACGTTCCCGATCAGCCAAAAAGAATCGCCATAGACCATACGCAGCAATTGAACTTCAGACGGATTCTTTAAAGAATCAAGTATAAAAACAGTTTTTTCTAAATCAATGTTGGTATGCGAAGCTATTTTTGAAATAAAGGCTGCCGAAATAAATGAATTATCATTATTTTTTCGCAACTCATCTCCCAATTCTTGATAGATTTTTACCTTACCAAAAGGGGATTCCTCTTTTTCTATTCTCTTTTTATCCTTATCATTGATATAATCTCTTATTAAATCACTTGCTTTTATGATCACACAATTTTTATTTTGTGATTCCAAGTAATTTTTTATAACTTTTGCAACCCAAGACGTTCCAGATCCAACCGCACCAACAACACCAACTATCAATACATTACTTTTGTCATCCCGAACCAATTGTAAGGGCTGGAATTTTTCTTCATCCGACATATCAAAACCTATTTTTAAATATAAACTTCAATTTAAACATTATTTAATATTATTAAATACACAAGAGATATTTTTACGATTTAAACGTAATAATAGAAACTAATTTTCAATAACTGTTCAACGAAATTTAAATATTAGTTATTTTCCGCAAGTGCTTCGCCTGCGGCGTGCCCGCTGGCCCATGCCCAGTGGAAGTTATAGCCACCCAGCCAGCCGGTCACGTCCACCGCCTCACCAATCACATAGAGATTGGGCACGGTCTGCGCTTCCATGGTTTTGGAAGACAGCTTCCGGGTATCAACCCCGCCACGTGTAACTTCCGCCTTCGCAAAGCCTTCCGTGCCGGTGGGGTGCAGGTCCAGACGATGAATGCGGTCAGCCAGAGCGCGCAGCGTGCGGTCCGGCCATTCCACAACAGGCCGCTCTTCCGGCGCACTCTGGCGAGCCAGTTCCTGCGCCAGACGATGCGGCAACCAGCGACCCAATGCTGCCGGGCCTTTCATCTGCCCTTTGGCTCTTTTCAATCCGGCCAGAAGCGCGTTCAGGTCTTCACCGGGCAGCAGATTGATCCGTACTGCCTGCCCCGGCTCCCAGTAAGACGAAATCTGCAGCAACGCCGGGCCGGAGAGACCCCGATGCGTGAACAGCAGCGATTCATCAAACCCGATTTTCCCGCAGGACGCCCGCACCGGCAGAGAGACGCCAGCCAGAGACTGCACCCAGCTTTCGTCAGGCTGCCCAAACACCAGCGGCACAAGAGCCGGCTCCGGCGAGACAACCGACAAACCAAAATAGCGGGCAATATTATAGCTGAAGCTGGTCGCGCCGAGTTTGGGGATGGAGAGGCCACCCGTCGCCAGCACAAGCGCCTTGCTGGTGAAGGTTCCGGCAGAGGTCTGCACCCGGAAATCCTGCGGCCTGGTGACATCGGTAATGCGCACATCCGTAAGAATGGTCACATTGGCGGCCTTACATTCCGCCAGCAGCATCTGCACAATGTCCCGCGCGGAATTGTCACAGAACAACTGTCCCAGCTTTTTCTCGTGCCAGGGGATTTTGTGCTTCGCCAGCAGCTCCAGAAACTGCGCAGGCGTGTACCGGCTGAGGGCTGAGCGGGCAAAATGCTTATTTTGGGAAATAAAGCGTTCGGCCCGCATTTCGGTGTTGGTAAAATTGCAGCGCCCGCCGCCAGAAATCAGGATTTTACGCCCAACCTCCGGCGCATGGTCCAGCACCACAACGCGCCGACCGCGCCGGGCGGCTGTAAACGCTGCCATCAACCCGGCAGCGCCGGCACCAATAATCAGCACATCGGGCGCACGACGCGCTGCGTCGCCGCCATTATGAAAGGTCACGCTCTTCAGAAATCCAGATTGGCGTAATAGTCCGGCGGGGTAATGCCGGATACGCGGTCACCCAGCAGGGGGCGGAAACAGGGGCGAGACTTCATACGGGCGTACCAGTCCCGCACCGCAGGCGCTTTGGACCAGTCAATATCCCCAATAAAATCAAGGCTGGAGAGATGGGCTGCTGCCGCAAAATCCGCCAGAGAGAGGAAGTTGCCAGCCAGCCAGTTCCGGTTTTCCGCAAGGAAGTTGATGTATTTCAGATGCGGCTTCATGGCCGCATAGCCTTCCCGCAGAATGGTGCCGTCCGGGTTGCCACGGCCACTAATGCGCTTCATGACGCGCTCGCCAATAAAACGGCGGGACACATCGCGGGCAAAGCGCTGGTCAAACCACGCCACCAGGCGCCGCACTTCCACGCGCTCAGCCAGTGTGCGGCCCAGCAGTGGCGTATCGGAATAGGCTTCTTCCAGATACTCGCAGATCACGGAGGAATCCGGCACAACCAGCCCGTTATCTTCAACCAGAACCGGCACTTCACCCGCCGGGTTCATGGCGTAGAATTCCGGGCGTTCTTCCCACACCCGTTCCACGATGGCTTCAAACGGCAGACGTTTTTCACCCAGCACAAGCCGGATTTTCCGGCAGTAGGGGGAGAGGGGGAGATGATACAGGGTACGCATGCGCAAGATTTATGACATTGTCTGCCAGCGCGCCAGAGGGTAATCGGGCCTGCGGGCATCAAATAATGCACAGGGTCCCTGCGCGTTCTGCACAGATGCTCGACAGACAACCCTTGCAGCGTGTACCACTGCTGCACTTTCCCGTCCGATCCTACGCAAGCGAGATCTCACGTCCTTGTCCGCCACGACATCCCCCCTGCCCCGCATCCGTATCTCCGGCCGGTCCTTTCTGGCGCTCACGCTCACCCCGGAAGCCCCGCTGGAAGACTGGCTGAGCGCGCTGGATCACCAGATCGCCCGCTCTGCCGGGTTCTTTGCCGGCAAGCCCATTATTCTGGACCTCGGGATGCTGGATGCTGAAACACAGCATCTGGCTGATCTGCTGCCTGCCCTGAAGGAACGCGGCATCCGTGTGATGGGGATTGAAGGCGGGGACCGCTCCTGGCCTGCGCTGGCGGACTGGGAATGGCCGGAGAACTTTGCCGGTGGCCGCGCCTCTGCCGAGATCGCCATTCCGGAAGATGATGTGCCCGAAGCCCCCGGCCCGCGCACGCTTATTCTTGAGAGCCCCATCCGCTCCGGCCAGCAGGTCGTGTGGCCGGATGGTGATGTGATCATTCTCGGCTCCGTCGCCTCTGGGGCGGAAGTCTCAGCCGGCGGGTCCATCCATGTCTATGGCCCCCTGCGTGGGCGGGCCATTGCAGGGATTGGCGGCAATGCGGAAGCCCGCATCTTCACCCGTGCGTTGGAAGCCGAACTGGTGGCGATTGACGGTTTTTACGCCACCGCGGAAGAAATGAATGCGGACCAGACAAGTAAACCGGCTCAGGTTGCACTTTCCGGGGAAACACTCACTTTCCTTCCTCTCACGTAACACTTTTACGCAAAAGACTTCGCTTAAGGCGAATATTCTGCGTTCCATTTTTGATGACAGATTGTAAGGTTGCGTTCCTACACGGCTGTCGTACTAAGCTGACGGCAAAGCAGCCTTAAAGACCAAAGAGGAATAACACGGATGTCAAAGGTTCTGGTCGTCACGTCCGGCAAAGGTGGCGTGGGTAAGACCACCACCACCGCAGCCTTAGGCGCAGCGCTGGCACAAAATGGTCAGAGCGTTGTGCTGGTTGATTTCGATGTCGGCCTGCGGAACCTTGATCTGGTAATGGGCGCAGAACGCCGCGTGGTGTTTGACCTGATCAACGTGATTCAGGGTGATGCCAATCTGGCGCAGGCGCTCATCAAGGATAAGCGCGTCCCCTCCCTCTCCCTGCTGCCTGCCTCCCAGACGCGGGACAAGGATGCCCTGACGTCAGAAGGCGTGGCCAAGGTAATTGCGGAACTGCGCAAGAAGTTTGACTGGGTGATCTGTGACAGCCCTGCCGGGATTGAGCGCGGCGCACAGATGGCCATGTATCACGCCGATATGGCCGTAATTGTCACCAACCCGGAAGTGTCTTCCGTGCGTGACAGTGACCGGATTATCGGCATGCTGGACAGCACAACGGAAAAAGCCAAAAAAGGGGAGAAGCTGGAAAAACACCTCCTCCTCACCCGGTATGACCCGCAGCGCGCCTCCCGGGGTGACATGCTGGGGACAGACGATGTGCTGGAAATCCTGTCCATTCCGCTTCTGGGCATCATCCCGGAAAGCGGCGACGTACTGCGGGCCTCAAACGTGGGAGCCCCGGTTACGATAGCTGAGCCTGAAAGTGCAGCGGCGCGCGCCTATAACGATGCGGCGCGGCGTCTGGCAGGCGAGAAGCTGGAAGTCACTATTCCCACGGAACGCAAAGGCCTGTTTGACTGGCTGTTTAAACGGAGAGTCTCATGACCTTCCTCTCCAATATCTTCAAACGCCGCTCCTCGGCACCCGTCGCGCGCGACCGTTTGCAGATTCTCCTCGCTCATGAACGGATTTCCGGTGGGGAAGGCAAAGATGATCTGCTGGCCCAGTTGCACCGGGAAATCATGGAAGTGATCAAACGGCACGTCGCCGTGGATCAGGACAAGGTGCAGATCAAGCTGGATCGCGGTGCCCACTGCTCCACGCTGGAAATTGACGTGGAAGTGCCCGGCCTGACGGACGTCAAACCGGGTGAAAAGCCCGCTATTCAGGCTGCCAAGGCTGCTCCTCAGGCCAAAAAAGCCTGAGGCTTACCGTCATCACGATATAAAAAAACCCGGCCCGCTCTTGCAGCGGACCGGGTTTTTCTTTGCCCGAACACTCTCAAACAGGGTCAGGCTGGCAAAAGCGGTTCCAGCCAGCTGCGGGCCTGCTGGAAATCCTGCCGGATTGCCGCCACGGCCGCTTCCGCATCATGCCGCCGGAAGGCTTCAAGCAGCAGCATGTGCGGATGATTAGCTTCCACCGGGCTGGCAGGCGGCAGACCATTGGTACCCGCATAAAACGGACCAATCCGCGCCCACAGGCGCTGCATGATACCGGCTGTAATGGTCATGCTGGAAAAGTCAGCAATCGCACTATGGAAGGCGGCATTCCCGACAGCCGCCTGATGCGGATCTCCGGCCAGATAGCCATCAATAAAGGACTGATGGCAGGTTTCCAGCACGCCAATCTGCTCCGGAGTTATGCGCCCCGCCACATTGCGCGCCAGGCGCTCTTCCAGGTCCCCGCGCAGCGGATGCACTTCCTGAAACACCTCCCGCGAGAGAGCGGGCACGCGGGCGGTATTGCGGTCATCCAGTTCCAAAGCCTGTTCGGACACCAGCCGCAGCAGGGCCTCCCGCACCGGGGTCGGGCTGAGTTTAAGAGACGCCGCCAGCGGACGCAGAACCAGCCTTTCACCACCCTTATAAGTGCTCAGGATCAGGCGTTCTCTGATCTGCTGATAAGCGTAAGCGGCAAGAGCCCCTTTAGCTGCCGCCGGACGATCAGAGTCCAGAGCGGGCGCATCGTCATGCAACATCATTCGTATGGGTCACCTGCTGGTTCAAAAAATTCTTATACGGGCCGTCCTGCTGTTCCAGCAGGGTGGGAGAGCCGTCCTCCACAATCCTGCCGTCCTGCATCACAACAATTCTATCAAAGTTGCGCAAAGTTGAAAGCCGGTGTGCCACCGCAATCACAGTCCGGCCCACCATTAGCCGCTCCAGCGCCTTTTGCACATGCGCTTCACTTTCCGTGTCCAGCGCACTGGTCGCTTCATCCAGAATGAGGATCGGCGCGTTCCGCAGGAAGGCCCGGGCAATGGCAATCCGCTGTCTCTGGCCGCCGGACAGCTTTACGCCCCTATCCCCCACGAGCGTCTGAAACCCCTCCGGCATGGCCTCGATAAAGTCCGCACAGCCAGCAGCAGCCGCTGCGGCACGCACGGCTTCATCCGTCGCATCAGGCCGCCCGTAACGAATATTTTCCATCACGCTGCGATGCAGCAGAGAGACATCCTGCGGCACAATGGAAAGGCAGGCCCGCAAGCCATCATCCGTCAGGCTGCAAATATCCTGCCCGTCAATCAGAATACGACCAGACTGCACAAAGCGGAGCCGCTGCAACAGCGCCAGAACCGTGCTCTTGCCGGAACCGGAGCGCCCCACCAGCCCCACGCGGGTGCCTGCGGCAATATGCAGGTTAAAGCCATCCAGCACCTTCGCCCCGCCGGGATAGGCAAAGCCGACATCCTCAAACATAATCTCGCCGCGCACCGGGCCGGGGTGCGGCACGGCGTCATCGCGGTCGGGCATGTCGTGCGGCACCAGCAGGGCCGACAGCACTTCAGAAAGCCGGGCATTGTGCTGAATGGTCTCCACCAACGCCATCGCCAGATCCCGCGTGCCATGCAGAATGGCAAAACCGAGGGTGATGACCATCACCACCTCCCCCACACTGGCCTCGCCATGTTGCCAGAGCAGCACCGCCCAAATCAGCAGCCCCGCCGTCAGCACAGCCGTCAGCACGGCATGCACCATGCGCAGCTTTTCCATGTAACGCAGGGAACGCAGGCGCTCGCCCATCTCCCTGCCCGCCAGCGTGTTAAAGCGCAGACGCTCCTGCGTCCGCATGCCAAAGGCGCGCACCAGAGCGATATTGCCCATCACATCCAGCGTCTCGCCCTCAAGCCCGGCAGCAGCGGCAGCGTATTCTCCGTGCAATGTGCGCCCGCGCACCGCCAGACGGAACATCAGCAGGCACAGAGCCGCTGCCAGAACCACCGTCACGCCTCCCATCAGCCAGCTCACGGACAGCATGAGCGTGACAGAAAGCACCACATTCAGAGCAGGCGGCAGGACACTCCAGGCCAGAAGATTTTCAAGGGTGAAGCAGACATTCCCCGCCGTGGTAATCCGCGCCGCTAAAGAGGTCGGCATCCGCTCGGAAAAATACGCCGGGGAATGGCCTGTCAGAAACCGGAACAGATCGCGCCGGATATCTCCGGTCATTTCAATAAAGGTGCGGGAGGCAAACCAGCCTGCAATACGCCAGCCCATATTATCTGTGGCAATCAGCACCGCCAGAATGGCCACCGCCTGCCAGACGGCCTCCACCGGGCCCTTATGCGCCGTGGCCGTCATCACATCCACCAGATGCCGGATGGCGTAGGAGGACAGAACCGCGCAGCCAATGGCCAGCCCGACCGAGCCAAACACCATCACATGCGCCATCGCCCGATTGCGCATGTAGCGCAGCAGAAAGGCCACGGGCCGCCCGGCATACACATGCAGCTCGCGGTCTGGCACCACGATGGTTTTATCGGTCTGATTACTCTGCATGCCAGACTGTGTGACCGTTCCTGCCATTCTGCCCTCTTTGTGATGGTGAAGTCTGCGTTGCGGCACACTTTTTGTGTCCTGTCACTTGGGAAGACGGCGCTATCATGGCAACAGGCCACTGAAACGCAGAAAGATTAAAAAAGCTTTTTTGTGCGCTCAACGCATCAGAACCCTTGCGTCCCGCGCACAAGCCTGCTTGCTGAGGGTGTTATGCAGTCGTCTTCTGAAAAAACCAGCTGGTTCCCCATCATGCTTCGCCTCGACGAAGCTCGTGTCCTTGTCATTGGTGGCGGGAATATTGCCGCCAACAAGGTGCGCCTTCTGGTGCCCACCGGCGCGCGGATTGAACTCCTCTCCCCCACACTCTGCCCCGAATTGCAGCGTCTGGCGGATGACGGCGTTCTGACGCATGTGCCGGGTCTGGTGTCGGAAGACGACGTACGCGCCCGCTTGCCCGGCTGCCGTCTGGTTTATATCGCCACCAATGATACCACGCTGAACCGCAGCCTTGCCGCTTTGTGCCAGCAGCAGAACGTGCCGGTCTGCGCGGTGGATGATCCCGGTAATTCCAGCTTCATCACCCCGGCGCTAAGCACGCGCGGCGCGGTGCAGGTCGCCGTCTCCACAGGGGGTGCGGCTCCGGTGCTCGCCCGCCGCCTGCGTGCCAAAATTGAAGAAATTCTGCCCGCTGGCCTGCATCTGCTCGCGGACTTTATGCAGAACGCGCGCCTGCCTCTGCGCGCACGCCTGCCCGACCCGTCTGACAGGCGGCAGGTCTGGGAACGGTTTCTGGATGGCTCCGGCGGCAATCTGGCCATGAGCGGCCAGACAGAAGCCGCCAGCCGGGAACTTGATAACCTGCTGGACGGTCACACCCGGCAAGGCGAAGTCTGGCTGGTGGGGGCTGGCCCCGGAGACCCGAACCTGCTCACCCTCGCCGCCCTGCGCCTCATGCAGGATGCGGATACGGTTCTGTATGACAATCTGATTGGCCCGGACATCCTCAATTATGTCCGGCGGGATGCCGAACTGATTTTTGTGGGCAAACAGCGCAACCGGCACACCCTGCCGCAGGAAGGCATTAATGCCGAACTGGTCCGCCGCGCCAAAGCCGGTGAGCGCGTCCTGCGCCTGAAGGGCGGAGACCCGTTTATTTTTGGCCGTGGCGGGGAAGAAATCGAAACGCTGACAGAAGCAGGCGTGCCCTTCCGCATTATTCCGGGCATTTCCGCCGCCAATGGCTGCGCGGCGTATGCCGGTATTCCGCTGACGCACCGGGACTGCGCACAGGCCTGCCTGTTTATTACCGGCCACGCCAAGGCCGATGGCACGCTGGATCTGGCGTGGGAAACCATCGCCCTGCGCAGCCAGACGGTGGTGATCTATATGGGCCTGACCATGCTGCCGCAACTCAGCGCGCAACTCATGGAACATGGTCTGCCCGCCGACTGGCCCGCCGCCCTGGTGGAACGTGGCACAACGCCGCAGCAGCGTGTCATTACCGGCACCCTCGCCACGCTGCCTGAACAGGCTGTTGCTGAAAATGTGACCAGCCCTGCCCTGATCATTATTGGCGAAGTTGTGCGGCATCGGGTCAGCCCGACGCTGCCGGAGGCGTAACAACTGCGTGACCTGCGTCCGTATTCCCTTGGTATTTTTCGTTATAACACCAAGGGTTTTTCCGTTCTCTTAAGCCGGACAAGTTCTATTCCCGCATAGCACCCCTCCGCCACAAGCGTGCGAGGAAGCGTGCTTTAACGATTTTGTTTCGATTTAAAATCGTTCCGCATCCCCGAACAAATTCGCATAACATTTTGACAACAAACAAAAACCCTCAAAATGCCGCATAATCCAGCCCGCTTGCGCTGCATAAGAGCCCCTTGAAAGCCTCACAGCTCAGGGGCGGCGCTGCCTCTTCCGGTCCCTTTGCCTCAGCCCTGTTTCCTTGCCGTTCAGGCCTTTGTACTGGCAGGAAACTCTTCTTATCAGGGTGTTGACGGAGGGAAGTCCAATCTCTCAGAGATAGCAAACGACGTGAGGGAGCAGACTTTTATGGCATCGAGAAAACGGGCACTTCTATTACCTGTTGTGGTAACATCTGTTGCCTGCGCGCCATTTATGACTGCGCCATCTGCACTGGCTGACGACTATAGTGACCTGCTGGATATTCTTCAGCTCAAAGGCAGCCTGACCAGGCATGAACACGATACCCTTCTGGCCAAACATCTGAGCCACACCGCAGGCACAACGCAGCACACAGCCCCGGCGCGTACAGCCCGCCCCGTCCGCACGGCCACCGCGTCTGCCCCGCATCATGCCGGTCCGGCTGCGCACACCCTCGGTTCTGGTTATGAAGACGGGATCCGGTTTGATCCGGGCGCGCCGGATGAAGCCTCCAGCCGCGCAGAACTGGCAGCCAACCGGGCCGAAGCCAGCGCTCGCTCCGCGCAGGAAGCGATGCGCTCCACCAATGAGGCCCTGAACAGCAACAGCATTGTGCGGGTTGCCAAATACGTGCCGGGCAAGGGCCTGACCTTCAAGGCCGGCCCGATCGACATCAACTTCTCCGGCTTCGTGAACGGGTTCTACACCTATAACAGCCCCGCAGGCGGTCGCCCGGTGGCGGGTGGCGTCTCCACCGGCTCCAGCGGGTTTGATTCCTCTTCCGTGCGTAACGGCCTGCTGCCCGCAGGCTTTATCCTCAAGCTCAGCACCACCCAGTCGGGCATTGATATGTCCGCCGTGCTGGGCATGTATCCGGGCGTGGACAACGCCAAGAACGGGGCCTTCAACGCCAACACAGGCGGCAGCCCGGTCGGGCTGGGCACCGCCGGGATCGATCTGCGACAGGTTTACGTAACCGTCGGCACCAAGGCGGTGGGGACATTCAAGTTCGGGCGTGACCTCGCTATTTTCGGCAGCGACGCCATCCTGAACGATGCCACCCTCCTCAGTGTCGGCTCCACCGGCAGCAATGCGGCACCGGGCAATACGTCGCTCGGTCGTATCGGTGTCGGTTATGTGTATGCAGACTGGATCCCGCAGATTTCCTATGTCTCTCCCAAATATCACGGGTTGCAGGGCTCCGTCGGCGTCTTCCAGCCGCTTGATGAATTCAACTTTGCCGGGGGTGATGCGTCAGGCCGCGCGCTCTCTGCCTCCTCCACGCAGCATTCCTCTCCCATGGTGCAGGGTAAAGGCACCTACGACTTTACGATTGGTGGCGTGCAGACCCGTATCTGGGCCAGCTTCCTTGTGCAGCATCAGCAGGGCCTGACCAGCCCGGATCTGGATGCCAGCAGCCGCCGCGGGGCAATGGTGGAAGCGGGAGAAATCGGCACCAAGATCACCTACAAAGGCTTTCAGGGTGTGGCCTATTACTACCGGGGCAGCGGGCTGGGCACGACCGGCCTGTTCTTTGACGGCATTGCCAACAATGGCCGCAAACGGGCGTCGGAAGGCTATTACGTGCAGGCCATGTATAATTTCACCAAGAAGTTCAAGCTGGTCGGCAGTTATGGTGTGAGTAATCTCTATCAGGCTCCGGGCGAAAACAGCTCTCTGCTGGTGCGTCGCAACCAGTCCGAAGTCGGCGCTGCCTTCTATAGCCTGACCGACTGGCTGAACCTTGTAGCGGAATACGCCCACACGGAATCTGCCGCCCACGGCCCGAACAAGGAAAGCGATAACTCCGCCTCCGCCGGTGTCATCTTGCTGTTCTGAGGGCGGCTGGTTTTTCTGAACCATCTCCACCCCGAAACGTTAAGAAAGAAAACCGCGCCCTGCCTCCCGGCCCTGCGCCGCACGGAGGCTAGGTTGCGCCTCTGACGTTCTGACAAGACATTCAAGGATTGCGCCCCATGCCCTCAGCTCCCCTTCTTACTCTGAATGACGGCCACAAAATTCCCGGCATGGGATTTGGCACCTACCCCATGAATGATCAGGAAGTGGAAGCCGCCGTGCAGGCCGCCCTGCTCACCGGCTATCGCCTGATTGACACCGCTGCCAGCTATGGGAACGAAACGGGTGTTGGCCACGCGCTGCAAGACTCTGAAGTTGAAAGAAAAGACATCTTTCTCGCCACCAAACTGCGCGGGGCAGATCAGGGCTATGACGCCGCGCTCAAAGGGCTGGATGGCAGCCTCCAGCGGCTGAATGTGGACTATGTGGACCTCTACCTCATCCACTGGCCCCTGCCGGAAAAAGACCTGTATGTGGAAAGCTGGAAGGCGATGATTGCCGCACAGAAGGACGGTAAGATCCGCTCCATCGGCGTCTCGAACTTCAAGCCCGCCCATCTGGAGCGCCTCATTCAGGAAACGGGCGTCGTGCCGGCCGTCAACCAGATTGAAATCCATGCCGACTTCCAGCAGGCCGACATGCGCCGCTTTAATGCCAAACACGGCATTCTGACGGAAGGCTGGCGGCCGCTTGGTAAGGGGCTGATGGATAACCCCGTAATTGTGGAACTTGCGGACAAACACAACCGCACCCCGGCCCAGATCATGCTGCGCTGGTTTACCCAGAACGACATCATCCCCATCCCCAAATCCAGCAATACAGACCGAATGCGGGCCAATCTGGATATCTTCAACTTCACGCTGGACGAAGGCGATCTTGCTGCCATTGCGGGGCTGGAAGCCGGAAACCGTCTGGGCGGAGACCCGGATACTCACGTAGAAGAATAATTTTTTATACACGTCAGGCAGCACGCGTCTGGCCGTCTGACGGGCGTAATCCGGCCTGTGGCGGCGCTCTTCGCCCTCATAAAGCCGCAAGCCGGAACCACTCTTCCTCTCCCGCCCTCATTATTCTGTCACAAGGGGGTGTTGCTCTGAGAGAGGGAGGGGGTAGATAAGACAGATATGACCGTCCGTTCATTTCCATCATGGCTGAAAGCACGCGTCTCCACGCTGGACCGCTACGTGTTTCATCAGCTTCTGATTGCCCTTCTGGCCACCACCGGGGGGCTGGCGGCGCTTATCTGGCTGATGCAATCGCTGCGCTTTGTCTCGCTGGTGGTCGATCGCGGATTGTCCCTGCGGGTCTTTATCGAGCTGACCAGCCTGCTTATTCCCTCTTTTGTCGCCGTTGTGCTCCCCATCACCACCTTTGTGGTCAGCCTGTTTGTCTATCAACGGCTGGCAGGAGACCGGGAACTAACGGTGATGCGCGCCGCAGGGCTCTCGCCCATTGCTCTGGCGCGCCCCGGCCTGACCTGCGCCCTGATGGCGACATTTATCGGGTTTTTGCTCAATCTGTGGGTCGTGCCCGTCTCCTACCATCACTTCCGGCAGTTTGAATTCCAGATCCGGAACAAGATGGCGGCTTTCATGCTGCAGGAAGGCGTCTTCACCAAAGTTTCCGACGTGATGACGGTCTATATCCGTGAGCGCAGCCATGACGGCACGCTGCACGGTATTGTGGTGGAGGATGACCGCCAGCCCAACAGCCGCGCCACAATTCTGGCCAATCGCGGCACCATGATGATTGTCAACGACACACCCCGCGTCATCCTGTATGACGGCTCCCGTCAGGTGATCGACCATAAAACGGGGCGTCTGGACATGCTGGTTTTTCAACAGGATTCCATGGATCTCTCCTCCACACATCAGGAAGACTCCCGCTTCCGCGATGCGGCGGAAATGTCCCTGCATGAACTGCTGAACCCGGACCCTAAAGAGGTCGCCCCGCGTGATACCGGCAAGTTCAAGGTGGAGGGCTGGCGCAGGCTAACCTCCCCACTCACCTGCTTCTCCTTTGCCATGGTCGGCCTGTTTGCTGTGCTGCGCGGCGTGTTCTCACGCCACGGTAACATCAAGCGCCCACTGGCTGCTGTGCTCAGCGTGGTCGGATTGCTGGCGTTCAACCTGCTGCTGCAAAATCTTGCCAGCCGGAATATGGCGCTCATTCCGCTTATCCCGCTGGTGGCCCTGCTGCCCGGCTTAGCGTGTGCGGCCATCCTGTTTCTGCCGGAGCTGCGCCTCCGCTCCAGCACCCGCACGGTCTGAGGAAGAACGCGCCCCTTATGGTTGTCTCCGTCACCCTCTCGCTCTACATCGCGCGCCAGTTCGTCTTTTCCGTCGTAGCCATGATTGCGTCGCTGACCGGCATTGTCTGCCTGTTCGACTTTATCGATCTGCTGCGCCGCGTTGCGACCCGGCCGGACGTTTCCACCAATGTGGTGACAGAAATTGCAGCCCTGCACGTCCCCTATTTTTCTGTGGAAATCCTGCCGTTCGGTATTCTGCTGGGGGGCATTATCTGCTTCTGGCGGCTGACCCGCTCTTCAGAGCTGATTGTGGCCCGTGCCGCCGGTATTTCCGCATGGCAGTTTCTGGCCGGCCCTCTGGCCTGCGCCATGCTGATCGGCACCATCGCAACAGCCCTGATCTCCCCGCTCTCCTCCGCCATGTATCGCCGGGCGGAAGAGCTGGACCAGCAATATCTGCGCACCGGCGGCGGCCCTCTCAGCCTGTCCAGCGGCTCCCTGTGGCTGCGGCAGGCAGACAGCCAGTATGACCCAAAAGGCGTGGCGATCCTGCATGCCCGTGGTGTGCAGCTGGAGAAAGGGATTCTGCACATTCATGATGTCAGCGTTTTCCGGCTGGACCGGAACGACAAGCTGGTCATGAGAATCGAATCGCCTGATGGCATTCTGGGGGACCGCGTCTGGGAACTGAAAAGCGCGCAGACCGTCCGCCCGAATGAAATTCTTCATCCCCTCGGCCAGATGAATCTGCCGACTGATCTGACAGTCGCCCGTGTGCAGGAAAGTTTTTCCTCGCCGGAAACCCTCTCTGTCTGGGCTCTGCCGAGCTTTATCGCGCTGCTGGACCGCTCCGGCTTTTCTTCCATCCGCCACCGGATTCACTTCCAGTCTCTGCTCGCGCTCCCTATGCTGGCAGGCACTATGGCTCTTGTGGCAGCAGGGTTTTCCATGCGTCCAACACGGCGCGGCGGCGTAGCTCAGATGATCGGGTCTGGCGTTGCGGCGGGATTTCTGCTTTTCACAGTATCAAAAGTTGCGGAGCAGTTTGGTAACTCCGGTGCCCTCCCCCCCGTTCTGGCGGCATGGGCTCCTACCGTTGCCGGGCTTTGCCTCGCTATCTCACTGCTTCTTCATCTGGAGGATGGCTGATTGACCGTGGCCTCTCGGCCTTCCCGTTTCCGGCTTCTGCACCGCCGGCGCACGCTTGCCGCCGCCACGGCGCTGGGAGGCATGACCGCGTGCATTCTGGTCGTAACGCCCAAAGAGGCGCACGCCCAGTTCAGGCCGCAACCGATGCATCTGAACACCGGCGCCAAAACGTCCCCTGATGAACCGGCAACCTTCCAGTCTGACAGCGTGGACTATGATGACCACGCTAACACGGTCACCTGGACTGGCAATGTGCAGGTCTGGCAGGGCGACCATGTGCTGCGCGCGGACAAGATTGTTTTTGACCGGGATACCGGCATCGTCGCCGCACGTGGCAACGTGGCCACCATCCAGCCGGATGGCTCGGTCATGTACGCCAATTATGCGGAACTGACCGGCAATATGCGCGACGGCATTATGCTGCACGTCAATGCGCGCCTGCCGGAAAACGCCAAGCTGGCCGCCAACGGCCTGCGCCGCACCGGCGGCAAGGTCAACGTCATGAGCCGCGCCGTCTATACGGCCTGCGAAATCTGCGAAAAAGACAAGACGCGCGCGCCGTTCTGGCAGTTCCGCGCCTATGACGCCACGCAGGATCTGCAGCACGAGCGGATTGATTTCCGGGATACGTTTATCGATATTTTCGGTATCCCCGTCATCTATCTGCCCTACTTCTCCATGACGGACCCCTCGTCCAAACGGCATAGCGGCTTCCTCATGCCGGGCGTGACCCCGCATGACCGCTATCTGGGCACCTACTTCACCATCCCCTATTACTGGGTGCTGGATGATACGTCCGACGTCACGGTGCAGGGGCTGTTCTCTACCAAAACAGGCCCGCAGCTCAGCGCGCAGTACAGAAAGCTCTTCAACTTCGGCATGCTGAATGTGCAGGGAGGTATCGCTTACGATACCCACCGCTCCAGCAGCTACACCAACAACTTCGGGGAACCTGTCGGCCGGGGCAACGGCCATGGGATGCAGGGTTATATTTTTGCCAATGGCCAGTTCTCCATCAACAAATACTGGCGCGCCGGGGCCAATATTAATCTGGCCACATCCGCTGACTATATGCGCGATTACCGTGTGCAGGGTTATGGCTCGGACACCCTGAACTCCAACGCCTATCTGGAAGGCTTTGGCACCGGCGCTTACAGTCGCGTGGACGCCCAGTATTATCAGGGCCTGAACCAGGGTGTTATCCGCAACTCGGACCTGCCGTTCGTGCTGCCGCGCTATACCTATAGCTACCTCGGGCAGCCCGATGCGTGGGGCGGCCGTTTTGGGGTATCCACCACGGACTTCAACGTCCGGCGTGACAACGGCACCTCCGACATGCGCGGCCAGCTTGCGCTGAACTGGGATCGTCCGTTTACCAACCGTCTGGGCCAGAAGTTCCTGCTGACCCTGCATCTGGATTCCATGGTCTACCGGGCCCGCAAGCTTTACCAGCAGCCCAACTTCTACAAAACCGGCGCAACCTCCGTCAGCGGGCAGGTTCTGCCGACCATCGCGCTGAAGACCAACTGGCCGTTCATCCGCACGTTTGAACATGGCCACGGCACGCAGATTCTGGAACCGATCGTGCAGGCCATTTACGCCCCCAACACCGGGGCCGGCACAAACGACAACATTCCGAACGAAGACAGTCTGGCCTACGAATTTACGGATTCAACCCTGTTCTCGCTCAACCGCTATCAGGGCACGGACAGGCTGGATGGCGGCCTGCGTGGCAATGTTGGCATGCATGCCAACTGGACGTGGGATGGTCATGAAATCGACCTGCTGGGCGGTGCCAGTTTCCAGGAGCATATTACGCAGGACCGCCTGCCCTATTCCGGGCTGGACCACCATGTGTCGGACATCGTGGCCCGCGCGCGCGTTGTCCCCAACCAGTATTTCGACTTCACGGCGCGTATGCGGCTGAACCCCTATACCTCCAAGTTTGACTTCGGGGATGCGCTGTTCAGCGCCGGGGTGCCGCACTTCCGTGTCCGGGGCGGGTATATTTATGAGCCGGTCACCCCGTACTACTATTACGCAACCGATTATCGCTCTTCCGGCCCGACGCAGCTCTATTACGTGCGCACCAGCGAGCTGAGCGGCGGCTTCTCCACCGACTGGGCCAACTGGCACCTGTCCGGCTTTGCCCGCCGCAGTCTCTCCCGTAAGGAATTTGTCTCTCTGGGCGGCGATATCGGCTATAACAATGACTGCTTCGGCCTTGATTTCATGTATCTCAAACAATACACGTCCATCGGTGGTCAGCAGCGTAACTCGACTTATCTGTTCACTGTCAGCTTCAAAACGCTGGGGGCGTTTGGTCTCAAATGATCAGTGCTTCAAAAAACCCGTCGTCTCCGGTATTCAAGATTATTCCCGTTCTCCAGCGGAAAGCTGAAAGACTGTCCTGCATGCGTCTGCGCTCTCTTACACTGGCCTGCTCCCTTACGGCTCTGACACTGGCCTCCGTTGCCAATGCTGCCCCCCATACCCATACCGGGCAGACACAGGCGGCGTCCGCCTCCTCAACCCAGGCCAAAGCGCCCCTCCCGGACGACACCATTATTGCCGTGGTCAACAGCATTCCGCTGACCACGCGTGATGTGAACAATCGCGGCAAGCTGTTCGCGCTCTCCACCGGTCTGCCGGTCAATGATGAGCTGATGCAGCGCCTGCGCCCGCAGATTATCCGCCAGCTGATTGATGAACGCCTGCGCACGCAGGAAATTCTCTCGCGCCATATCAACACCCCGCCCGAACAGATTGCCGCCGCCATTGCCGGGATTGAACGCCGCAACGGTATGCCGGAAAACGCCCTGCGTGATCGACTGGCGCAGGACGGTGTCTCTCTGACGACCCTGATCGACCAGATCCGGGTCCAGATTGGCTGGGTGCAGGTGCTGCGGCAGGAGCTTGGAGCGCGTGGCCGCGTCTCCGCAAAAGAAATTGCTCAGCGTGAAGATGCTCTGAAGCGGCAGGATGGCCGGACAGAATATAACCTGAGCGAAATCTTCGTGAAGGTGGAAGATCCGCGTCACGCGGAAGAAGAGCTGGCCTTTACCAACACCGTTATCCAGGAACTGCGCAAAGGCGCGCCTTTCCCGATTGTGGCGGCCCAGTTCTCCCAGAGCCAGACGGCTCTGGATGGCGGTTCCATGGGCTGGGTGCAGGAAGATGAGCTGGACCCGGCTGTGATCGACATGATCAAACAGATGCCGGTGGGCGCTGGCGCTATCTCCAACCCCATCAAGGTGCCCGGCGGGTTTGTGATTATCACGGTTAATGGCAAGCGGATTATCGGCCACCAGCCGGGGCATGTCATTTCCATTCGTCAGGCTTTCCTGCCGTTTGATGCCGAGCTCAACCCGGAACACATTACGCCCCAGCAGCAGCAGACCCTGCAAAAAGCCGTCAAAATTGCGCAGACCGTGCATTCCTGTGACGAAGTGGCCGCCATCAACCAGCAGAATGGGGAAAGAAGACCGTCTGACCCTGGTGAGCTCCAGCTGGAACGCATGAACCCGCAGATGCGCGGCCTGCTGGAATCCCTGCCGCTGAACAAAGTCTCCCGCCCTCTGGTTTCCACAGATGGGATTGACCTGATCATGGTCTGCTCCAAAAAAGAGAAGAACTTTGCCGACCGCTCACCCAGCGAAATTGCTGACCAGCTGATGAATGAACGCGTGGAGCAGACAGCCCGCCAGCTGGACAGTGATCTGCACCGCAAAGCCATGATCGACATGCGTATCAAGCTGAAGGGCGTATGACGTCCCTCTCCGGTCTTGAAAGCTTAAAGGACGTTATCAGCCGCCACGGGCTGGACGCCCGTAAGGCGCTTGGTCAGCACTTTCTGCTGGATCCTGATATCACCAACCGCATTGCCGCTCTGGCAGGCACGCTGGACGGGCGGCATGTGGTGGAAGTTGGCCCCGGCCCCGGTGGCCTGACGCGTGCGCTACTGGGCACCAAAGCGGCCTCCGTCACAGCCGTGGAAGTTGATCCGCGTGCCGCCGAAATTATCCGCGAACTCATCGCGTTTTACCCCGACCGCCTGAAACTGGTGGAAGCAGACGCTCTCAAACAGGATCTGACAACCCTGTGCCCTGCTCCCCGGCATATTGTCGCCAACCTGCCTTACAATGTCGCTACACCCCTGCTGGTTGGCTGGCTGCGACAGGGGAGCGCGTGGGAACGCCTCACCCTCATGTTCCAGCTCGAAGTTGTCGAGCGGATTTGCGCGGTACCGGGTTCATCCCATTACGGGCGGCTGGGTGTTCTGGCCCAGTGGTGCGCCCAGTGCGCCATTGTCATGAAGCTGCCGCCGGGGGCTTTTTCTCCGCCGCCTGCGGTCTGGTCTGCTGTTGTCAGCATCACGCCCCACGCCCAGCAGCCTGAACCCGCTTTGTTCAAGGCCATGGAACGGGTCACCGCCGCCGCCTTCGGGCAGCGCCGCAAAATGCTGCGTGGCTCCCTGAAAGGGCTGCACGGTGAGCGCCTGCTGGCTGAAACCGGCATTGACGGCACCCGCCGGGCCGAAACACTCACCATCGCAGAGTTTGACAGCCTCGCCCGCGCCCATCTGGCTCTTTCCGCCAGGGGCTAATTTTTCAGGCTGGGCCTTCCGCTTCCGCCATATAATCCCGCGTCAGAGGCACCGCATTAATGGAGCGGGCAATCTGCATCTGGAAGTTCATGTGCCCCTGCACGTGGAAGGACAGTTCTGCGGCGTCCAGATAAAACTCGAACATCCGCGCAAACCGTTCATCATACAGCGCAACTGCTTTAGAACGGTTAGCGGCAAACCGCTCCCGCCAGATAGCGATGGTCTTGGCGTAGTGTAGACGCAGGATTTCGCAATCCGTCACCCACAGGCCAGACCGCTCTACGGCGGCAAAGGCTTCACTCAGAGACGGTGAATACCCACCCGGGAAGATATATTTGTTGATCCACGGGTTGGTCGTGCCGGGACCGTCATTCCGCCCGATGGAATGCACAAGGGCCACGCCATCATCTGTCAGGTTGTTTTTCAGAATTTCGAAAAACTGGTGGTAGTGATGCACGCCCACATGCTCGAACATGCCAACAGAGACAATCCGGTCAAACCGCCGGTTAAGATTGCGGTAATCGAGCATTTCAAAGCGCACACGCCCTTCTAAGCCCTCTTCCTTCGCACGGCGGCGGGCAATGGTCAGCTGCTCTTCTGAAAGCGTGATCCCAGTCACAATCGCACCGTAATCCCGCGCCAGTGTCAGCGCCATACCGCCCCAGCCGCAGCCAATATCCAGAACTTCCAGCCCCGGCTTGTTCAGCAGTAGCTTGGAGGCAATATGCTTTTTCTTGGCTTCCTGCGCCTCATCCAGCGTCTCATCGCCCCGGCGGAAATATGCGCAGGAATACTGCTTATCCTTGTCCAGAAACAGGTCATATAGACGGCTATCCAGATCATAGTGATGCGCCACATTCTGGCGGGCACGTTTGATCGGATTGAACTGGATCCAGTTCCGGCAGGCATAGCGGAACGTGCTGGCAATCTGCTCCGGCAAATGGCCGGGAGACATGGCATTGAGCATCAGCAGGTCCAGCAGCTGATACAGCGTGCAATCCATCGGCTGGATGCCGCCATTCATATAGCCTTCGCCAAAGGCCAGACCGGGGTTCATGGCCAGAGCGCGCGCACTGGCATTATCCACCAGCTTCATCCCGGCCTCAGGGCCCGGCTTGCTGCCGCGATAGTGCGTCAGGCTTCCATCGGGCCAGGCAACATGCAGCAGCCCCGAGGAAATGAAGTGCCGTAATATCCGGTCCAGAATGCGGTTCATGCACTTACTCCGTCATGGCCATGAAAATACGTGATGATAAAACACAAAAAAGGGCCCGGAAATACTTTCCGGACCCTTTTGAAAGCATAGCAGAAAAAAGACGACGATCAGGCGTCGGCTTTGTTTTCTTCTGCTGCCGGTGCTTCCGCGTCGTCAGCGACAATTTCGCCTTCGATCTCGGCTTCATCACCAGCCATTTCTGCTTCTTCTTCAACGCTCACGGCTTCACCGCGTGCCTGACGCTCAGCTTCTTCAGCAGAGCGGGCAACGTTGACCACAACCGGCACAACAACTTCCGGGTGCAGAGCAATCTTGACTTCATACAGACCAAGAGACTTGATCGGATGAGCCAGGAAGACCTGCTGACGGGAGATGGTGAAACCAGCTTCGGTCACAACCTGAGCAACGTCACGGGTGGACACGGAGCCATACAGGCTGCCGCTGTCACCAGCCTGACGGATCAGCACAACGGCCAGACCGTCCATGCGCTCGGAGAGACGCTCGGCTTCTTCACGACGTTTGATGTTCTGTGCCTCAAGCTGGGCGCGTTCACGGTCGAAGCGTGAACGGTTGGCTTCGTTTGCACGAATAGCCTTGCCCTGCGGCAGCAGGAAGTTACGGGCATAACCCGGACGAACCTTCACCACATCGCCCATCTGACCCAGATGTTCAACGCGCTGAAGCAGGATCACTTCTGTAGCAGCCATGATCGCCCTCTCAGCTCATCACGTAGGGAAGCAGAGCAAGGAAGCGGGCACGCTTGATAGCCTGAGCCAGCTCACGCTGCTTCTTTGCGGAAACCGCCGTAATACGGCTCGGCACGATCTTGCCACGTTCGGACAGGAAACGGCTCAGCAGACGTACGTCCTTGTAGTCGATCTTCGGCGCATTCGGGCCGGAGAACGGGCAGGACTTACGACGACGGTAGAACGGACGACGGGCACCTACAGCAGGGCGACGTGCGGCGGGATTGATTTCGGTCGTTTCAGACATGCTGCTCACTCCGCTTCAGTGCTGGCTGCTTCAGCCGGCTTTTCATCACGGGCGCGATATTCTTCACGATCTTCGGAAGAACGACGGCCACCACGGCCGCTTTCAAAGCGTCCGGCCGGCTTCGGGCCACGGAAACCACGGTCACCGCGGTCATCACCCTTGCGGGACAGAACCGGGGACGGAGCTTCATCAATTTCATCAACGCGCAGCGCCAGCAGACGCAGAACGTCTTCATTGATGGCGAGCTGACGCTCGATTTCCTTGAGCATCTCGGCTTTCATATCAAGACCCAGCAGGACGTAGTGGCCCTTGCGGTTTTTCTTGATACGGTAAGCGAGCGTGCGCAGACCCCAGTATTCGCGCTTCTTGACGGAGCCGCCGTCGGCTTCGACCTGAGCAATGATGCCGTCGATGATCGCATCGACCTGCTGCTGGGAAATGTCATTACGTGCAATAAGCACGGTCTCGTAAAGTGGCATGGGTACTCCCTTCGGATCGTATCAACCCAACTGCGCCAGACCGTTCCGGCAACAGCGCCCTACGAAAGCAGAGCATTGGGTATAGCCGGAGCGATGCCGCGCACCCGGCAGGGAAGATGGCGTGTCAACCACACTTCCTGCCAGAAAGCAAGAGTTCAGACCAGAAATCTCTCAGGAATCTTTAAGCCGAGCCTGTTCGGCACGTCCCACGTTTCTTCCACCGTGCGCACAGGTTCAAAACCGACCTGCTTATACAGCGGCAACGCGCGGGGATGGTCAGCCGTGCAGGTATTCACCCGCACACACAGCGGGCCAAGCGCCCAGGCATGGCGCACAGCCATGTCCAGAAAAGCGCGCCCTACCCCGTGCCCAATGGCTTCCGGGAAGAGGCCAAAATAAGACAGGTTGATATCCTGAGGATTAAACAGATTGAGCTCATAAAAGCCACGGATCGCCCGCCCCTGGCGGAGCAACGCAATGCTGGCCGGCCCTTCTTCCAGAAAATGCTGCAAATCGCGATCAGACGCAGCCTGACGCATCCACCAGCAATAATCCCGCCCAACCTTGTCCTGCAGCAGGCGGTATCCGGCCACATCTGGCCGGACATTGGTCTCAACGGACCAGCCTTCCGGCAGAGCAAGCCCTTCCCCCTGAGGGGGGCGCAGCATCCGCATGAAGGTCACATCAACCTTCATGCGCGTCGCAGGCTCAGCCTGCCGGATGAGAACCTCAGTTATCATCCAGGAAGGACCGGAGCTTGCGGCTGCGGCTGGGGTGTTTGAGCTTACGCAGAGCCTTGGCTTCAATCTGACGGATACGTTCACGGGTCACGTTGAACTGCTGGCCGACTTCTTCCAGCGTGTGGTCCGTGTTCATCCCAATCCCGAAGCGCATACGCAGCACGCGCTCTTCACGCGGTGTGAGCGAGGCGAGCACGCGGGTTGTGGCTTCACGCAGGTTGGTCTGAATAGCGGCATCCAGCGGGATAATCGCCGTCTTATCCTCAATGAAGTCACCCAGATGGCTATCTTCCTCATCCCCGATCGGGGTTTCGAGAGAAATCGGCTCTTTGGCGATCTTGAGAACTTTCCGCACTTTTTCCAGCGGCATCCCCAGCTTTTCAGCCAGCTCTTCCGGTGCCGGTTCACGACCGATCTCATGCAGCATCTGGCGGGAGGTCCGCACCAGCTTGTTGATGGTCTCGATCATGTGGACCGGAATACGAATGGTCCGCGCCTGATCCGCAATGGACCGTGTAATCGCCTGCCGGATCCACCAGGTTGCATAGGTGGAGAACTTGTAGCCGCGGCGGTATTCAAACTTATCCACGGCCTTCATCAGGCCGATATTGCCTTCCTGAATCAGATCAAGGAACTGCAAACCACGGTTGGTGTATTTCTTCGCAATGGAAATCACGAGGCGCAGATTGGCCTCAATCATTTCCTTCTTGGCGCGAGCGGAATCGCGCTCACCGCGCGCAACGGTTGCGTAAACGCGGCGGAATTCACCAATCGGCAGCCCTGTATCCTGAGCCAGCTCAGCAACCTGATTCCGCAGACCAATCACGGTTTCAGAATGTTTGGCGACAAAGTTCTTCCAGGACTTGCCCGGCAGTGCGGAAACCATGTCCATCCATGCCGGGTCCAGTTCACGGCCACGGTATTTCAGCAGGAAGTCTTCACGCGATACGCGGCAGCTTTCGGCCAGACGCAGCATGCGGCCTTCCAGCACGTTCAGGCTGCGGAACAGTTCTTTCAGCTGGATAACCAGATCTTCAATCCGGTTGTTGTGCAGATGCACCTGCTCGACCTTGCCCACCAGCTCATCACGCAGGGCGGCATAGATCTTCTCAGAGCGATCCTGCACTTCCTCACCGGTGGTCAGCACATCAATGCGCTTGACCTGAAGCTTGCGCAGCTTTTCGTACAGCGGCTCAATTTCTTCAAAATGCGCGAGGATTTCCGGCTTCAGCTTTTCTTCCAGCGCGGAAAGAGACAGGCCACTGCCTTCCCCCTCAACTTCGCCTTCAGCTTCATTTTCCGGCTCATCGCCCTCTTCGCTCTCACCTTCTGCGTTTTCAAACGCATCGCCGGAGCCCACTTCCCCCATGGGGTTAGTGGCGGCCTGCATGGCTTCCAGATCCACAATGTCACGCAGCAGCATTTCATTGTTACGGATCTTCTCATGCCAGGAGATGATGGCGCGGAAGGTCAGCGGGCTTTCGCACAGACCGCCGATCATTTCATCACGGCCAGCCTCAATGCGCTTGGCAATAGCAATCTCACCCTCGCGGGAGAGCAGCTCCACCGTGCCCATTTCGCGCAGATACATGCGCACAGGGTCATCCGTGCGGCCAAGATTTTCTGCGTTGACGTTACCGGAAGCGGTTTCGGTTTCAGCCTCTTCGGCTTCCTCCGCCTCTTCGCCCTCAGCTTTTTCTGTCTTCTGAGACTCGGTCTCTTCGTTCTCTTCGTTCTCGACGACCTGAATACCCATTTCGGACAACATCGCCATGATGTCCTCAATCTGCTCGGAGGACATCTTGTCCTGAGGCAGCACAGCATTCAGCTCGTCAAACGTGATGTACCCGCGCTCACGCCCCTTCGCGATCAGCTTTTTGACCGCGGCAGACTGCGTATCCAGGGTGGTGGTGTCACCATCCTGCTCCGCTGAGTGCGCTCCGTTACCCGATGCTGTCTTTGTTGCCATGCCAGACCTGCTCCTCCCCCCGCTGCATTCTGACAAGTTGCAGAACGACCAGCTCAACACAAATTGTTCAGTTTTCCAGGGCGGGCAGGACGTGGGATATACTGCCCCCGAAGTCAAGAGGAACGCGGGCCGAACATTCCCCACGCCTCGTAAAAACTACTCGTCTATCTCCCCACGCCGCAGCGCCGCCAAAGCCTCCAGCCTTGGCTGTAGCCGCTTCCATTCCGCCATATCTGCCCCATCCTGTGCGAAGCGCGCAACCTCCTGCTCAACTTCTTTTCGAAACTGACCAAAATTCAATAAACCGTAAAAATGCCACCACTGTGTTCTTATGGCCACAGCAAGCGAGGTGTCTTTTTCTTCCAGATTCAACGGCAAAGGGCCTTCCGTGATTACGGATTGGACCAGCGCCTCTTCCTCCCGGCCAGCCAGTTCGTCCAGCAGCGTCTTGCCATCTTCGGGGAGCAGCCCCTCTGCGGACATATCCAGCAGCAGGGCACGCAGTTCGGAATAATCCTCCGGCAGGCTCAGGCGACAGAGGGCTTCCTCCACCTCCGTCACCAGTTCCGGGTAGCGCAGCAGGAGGGCGAGAAGAATACGCTGCCGCTCGCGCACAGGGTCTATGCGGGATGGCTGCATATCCTGCGGCACGCGGCTACCACTGCCGCCAGGGGCAGAATTCCCCTTCCCAAAAGAGCCGCCACCCTTTTTCCGCCGGAAGGTTTCAAAAAACCGATCCAGCAGCGTGGAGCGATATTCTGCCGCCAGATTTTTTTCAGGAATGAGAGACGCAGCTTCCACAAGCTTGCGCCGCAGGGCCGCCCGCTCTTCCGGGCCCGGATTACTCACCCCTCCCGCCAGCAGATCAAACAGCACATCAGAAAGCGGGCTAGCAGAGGCGAACAGATCCCCCACCGCCTGCGCCCCACGAGAGCGCACCAGACTATCCGGGTCTTCCCCTTCCGGCAGCAGGCAAAGGCGGAGCGAGCGCTCTTCCTTCAACAGTGGCAAAGCCGTCTCCGCCGCCCGCGCCGCGGCACGACGGCCAGCAGAGTCCCCGTCAAAGCACAGCACCGGTGCGCGATCGACCTGCCAGAGCACCTCAAGCTGCTCTGGCGTCAGCGCGGTCCCCAGCGGGGCGACTGCGCCACCAAACCCGGCCTGATGCAGGGCAATGACGTCCATATAGCCTTCGACCACGACCAGATCCGTCGCAGGCGTTCCTTTAGGCCGGGGCGCCCGCACCGCCCCCCGCGCCCGATCCAGCCCGAACAGCAGGCGCCGCTTGGAAAACAGCGCCGTTTCCGGGCCATTCAGATATTTAGGCTGACCATCCCCCAAAATACGGCCACCAAAGGACACCAGCCGCCCTTTGCGGTCGCGGATGGGGAACGTCACGCGCCCCCAGAACAGTTCACCCTTGGGGCGTCCGTCCTCATCCAGACGCATCAGCCCGGCTTCCGCCATCATCTGAGGCGTTACCCCTTTGGCCGCCAGCGCCGTCGTCAGGCTCCCGCGCCCGTCTCCAGCCCAGCCCAGCCCGAAGGTCTCAATGGTCTCTCGCGTCAGCCCGCGCCCCAGCAGATAGTCCAGCCCGGCCCGCCCTGAGGGCGAATACAGCGCAGACGACCAGATCTCCTGCACAAGCTCCAGCACCTCACCCAGAGACCGGGTGTGCGCCACTTCTTCCTGAGAGCGTCGCGTGTCTTTGGGAACATCCAGCCCAGCCGCAGAAGCCAGTTCTTCCACCGCCTCCGGAAAGCTTTTGCCTTCCATCTGCATGACGAAGGAGATGACATCCCCATGCACACCGCAACCAAAGCAGTGAAAGTGGTCATCATACACATAGAAGGACGGCGTTTTTTCACCATGAAACGGGCAGCAGCCCTTCCAGTTCCTGCCGGACCGGGCGAGCTTAACCCTCCGCCCCACCACTGAAAACAGCGGCGTGCGGGCACGGAGTTCATCCAGAAAGCCTGCCTCAATTGCCATAGGCGGGTGATATCATTTTGCGTCTGATTTCAACACACACTCCGCCGCACGAATGAAAGAATGATGAGGCTCATACGAAAAAGACTACCAACGGCATTCAGGGTTTTTTGCTGACATTGTGAGCAGAGTTTAAAAAGAAGACATCCTCCTTCTGACGCCAAATATTTTTTTAATTCCCCCAATGGATTGAACCCTGAGATTTCCATACGAGACAACCAGCAGAACACACCGCGCGCCTGTCCGAACGGATCAGACCATTTCTCTTTGCAGCCTTGAAATGTCTCATATCGGGGATTATATCTCATATATGGACAAAGATAATCAATCCTGCCCGACCTTAGCCGAGCACCTCAAAACGCTGCGGCTTGACCTCGGCCTAAGCTTACAAGCACTCGCTGAAAAGAGTGGCGTAAGTCGTGCCTCTCTGTCTCGCATTGAGAACGCTGATGTCAGTCCGACGGCAGAAACTCTCGGCCGTCTTGCAGCCGCATTTGCGCTGCCGCTTTCCCAACTCCTTGCCCCGCTGGAACCAAGCTTCCCTCCCTTAGCCCGACGCGACAAGCAGAACGTCTGGTCAGACCCGGAGAAGAAGTTCTCTCGCCGCGTTGTTTCACCACCAAGCCGACAACTCAAACTCGAGATCATCGAGTGTTCAATCGAGCCTTATCAGCACATCGCTTATGACAGACCAGCCTTTCCGGGACATGAACATCACCTGCTTATGCTGGCCGGATCCCTGACCATCACCGTCGATGGTGCCTCTTACGATCTACGTTCGGGAGATTGCCTGCGCTATCAGTTGCGCGGCGCGTCGTCCTTTGAGACCTCTGAGTTGCCTGCCCGCTACATCATCGCCATGGCCTAAGGAATTTCTGATGAAAATGCATGTCATCGAACTCGGCGCACAGGACATAGAAAGCAATGTCGAAGCATTGTCCTGCATTCTCGCCAGGAGCGTCAACGGCGGAGCAGCTATAAGCTTCATGGCTCCATTCTCCCAACAGGAGGCCGCTTGTTACTGGTCAAACGACGTTCTGCCAGAGGTCGTGGCTGGACGACGAGTGCTTTTTGCAGGAGTGCGTGAAGGGCAAGTCGTCGGCACCGTGCAGCTTATTACTGCGATGCCCCCTAACCAGTCACATCGATGCGAAATTGCCAAAATGATCGTCCATCCCGACTTTCGACGATTAGGGGTCGGGCATCTCCTCATGACGCATGCACTTGACCGCGCCAGAGAGCTCGACAAGACTCTTGTAACATTGGATACGCGAAGCGGGGACGTTGCCGAGCCGCTATATGCCAAGCTCGGTTTCGAGATTGCGGGACGCATCCCGGACTATGCCTGGAATCCCGATGGACGCGCGCGACACGCGACGACCTATATGTATCGACAGATATAAGAAACGATATTGGATGCCGTTACCCAGAAGGGTTGAAGGACCGTTGACTGAGGCCGCGGCGTCCTGATTTTGGCTCACTGAGACAGGTCGTGATGTGTCTGAGTGACGGCTTTCGCTCTGTGTGGCGACACGACCCGAAGCCGCGGCGCCACACAGAGAAGCCGTTAGCTCAGGCTGGCTTTCACCACCGCATTCGCACGACCCATATCGAGGCCCGCGCCGAACTTGGCTTTCAGTGCGCCCATGACCTTACCCATATCCTTCATGGTTTCGGCACCCGTCGCGGCAAGCGCTTCTTTCACGGCAGCTTCCAGAGCGGCATCATCCATTTCCGGCGGCAGGTAGCCACGGATCACGGCGATTTCCGCCTCTTCCTTCTCAGCCAGTTCCGGCCGACCAGCATCCCGATACATGGTGGCCGATTCGGTGCGGGTTTTGACCATGCCGCGCAGGGCGGACAGGCCTTCATCCTCGCTCAGCCCTTCGCCACCCTTGGCGCGGCCCGCAATCTCAACATCCTTGAGTTTGGCCGTAATCATGCGGATCGTGCCCACACGCGCACTTTCTCCGGCTTTCATTGCCGTCTTGAGATCAGCCATCAGGCGTTCACGCAGGGACATAACCACTCATACTCCATATCATGTACATCAGAGGCCACACCGCACAGGCGTGGCATAAAATCATCAGATGGGAAGAAATTTCCCACCCCGGATTAAAACCCGCCCAGGCCGGTGGGAAATTTCTTCCCACCCACTCCACAGACTGCTAAACCATGCGGAACGGGAGGCACAGTCTTACCTTATGCCCATTTCAATCGATACCATCATTGCCCGACTTGGCGGGCCGGACGCAACAGCACGCCTGACCGGCGTTGGCACAGAAGCTATCCGCAAATGGCGGCAGGCTCAGGCCATTCCATCCCGCCACTGGCCCGTCATAGCACGCGCCACAGGTCTTTCGCTGACAGATCTGGACCCCGCCAGCCCCACATCCCCAGACCAATCCTCCCCGGCACCGGGAGGCAGCACAACAGGAATACCCATGCCAGACGCCCGCCCGGACGGCGCAACCGCCGCCCTTGTTCTTGCAGACGGAACCATTCTGTGGGGGAAAGGCTTTGGCGCCTTCACGCAGAAACCTGCCCTTGGTGAAATCTGCTTTTCCACCGGCATGACCGGCTATCAGGAAACGCTGACGGACCCGTCCTTTGCGGGCCAGATCATCACCTTCACCTTCCCGCATATCGGGAACGTGGGCACCACGCCGGAAGATGATGAAGCCTCCCGCATTGCGGCCCTTGGCCTCGTCACCAAGGAAGATCTGACAGAACCGGCCAACTGGCGCGCCACGGAAAGTCTGGACGCATGGCTGAAGGCTCAGGGCGTTCCGGGTATTGCCGGGATTGATACCCGCTCCCTCACCCTGAAGATCCGTGACCACGGCGCGCAGACGGCTGCTCTGTATTTCCCGGAAAACGGGCAGTTTGATCTGGCCGCCCTGCAGGACGCCACCCGTGCATGGCCCGGGCTGGAAGGCATGGATCTGGCCAAGACCGTAACCTGCAAAGCGCCTTACACCTGGAGTGAGAGCGTGTGGGAATGGCCGAAAGGCACCCGCCCCGCCCCGGAAAACCGCCGCAAGGTTGTGGCTGTGGATTACGGCGCGAAACGCAACATCCTGCGCTGTCTGGTCGCTGCGGGCTGTGACGTAACCGTTGTGCCCGCCACCACGACGGCGGAAGAAATTCTGGCCCTCAAGCCCGCTGGCGTCTTCCTCTCCAACGGCCCCGGGGACCCGGCTGCGACTGCTGAGTATGCCGTGCCTGCCATTCAGGGTGTTCTGAATGCTGGCCTGCCGCTGTTTGGCATCTGTCTTGGGCATCAGCTTCTGGCCCGCGCTCTGGGGGGCAAGACCTACAAGCTGGCCCGTGGCCACCGCGGCGCGAACCAGCCGGTGAAGGACCTGGGAACAGGCCGCGTGGAAATCACCAGCCAGAACCACGGTTTTGCGGTGGATGCGGACAGCCTCCCGGGCGACGCCCACGTCACGCATGTCAGCCTGTTTGATGGCTCTAACGAAGGTCTGGCGTCTGACCGCTTCCCGGCTTTTTCCGTGCAGTATCACCCGGAAGCCAGCCCCGGCCCGTCTGACAGCTTTTATCTTTTTGAACGGTTTGTCGCGCTGATTGATGCGCACGGCAGCAAGGACTAACGCATCATGCCAAAACGGACAGATATCCGCTCCATCCTCATTATTGGCGCTGGTCCCATTGTCATCGGGCAGGCCTGCGAGTTCGACTATTCCGGCGCACAGGCCTGTAAGGCCCTGCGGGAAGAAGGCTACCGGGTCATTCTGGTGAACTCCAACCCCGCCACCATCATGACGGACCCCGGCCTTGCGGACGCCACCTATGTGGAGCCCATTACGCCGGACTGCGTTGAACGCATTATTCTGAAAGAAAAGCCGGACGCCATTCTGCCCACCATGGGCGGCCAGACGGCGCTGAACACCGCCATGGCGCTGGATGCCTCCGGGTTCCTGCAGAAGCATGGCGTGGAACTGATTGGTGCCAAGGCCGACGTGATCGACCGCGCGGAAGACCGTCAGAAATTCCGTGAAGCCATGGATGCCATCGGCATTGAAAGCCCCCGCAGCTTCATTGCTCACAGCATGGAAGAAGCCCGGGAAGCCTTCAAAAAAATCGGCTTCCCCACCATCATCCGTCCGTCCTTCACCATGGGCGGTTCCGGCGGCGGTATTGCTTACAACCGTGAAGAGTTTGAGCAGATTGTCGCCTCCGGTCTGGATGCCTCTCCCACCACGGAAGTGCTGATTGAAGAATCTCTGCTGGGGTGGAAAGAGTACGAAATGGAAGTTGTGCGCGACAAAGCGGACAACTGCATCATCGTCTGCTCCATTGAAAACATCGACCCGATGGGTGTGCACACCGGGGACTCCATTACCGTCGCCCCGTCCCTGACGCTGACGGACAAAGAGTTCCAGCGGATGCGTGACGCCTCCATTGCCTGCCTGCGCGCCATTGGCGTGGAAACGGGTGGCTCGAACGTGCAGTTCGGCGTGAACCCGAAAGACGGGCGCATGGTGGTCATTGAAATGAACCCCCGCGTGTCCCGTTCTTCCGCGCTGGCCTCTAAAGCCACCGGCTTCCCGATCGCCAAGATCGCCGCCAAGCTGGCTGTGGGCTACACGCTGGATGAACTGAAGAACGACATTACCGGGTCCACCCCGGCGTCCTTCGAGCCGACCATTGACTATGTGGTCGTCAAAATCCCGCGCTTTACGTTCGAGAAGTTCCCCGGCGCACCGGCCCTGCTCTCAACCTCCATGAAGTCCGTTGGTGAGGCTATGGCCATTGGCCGTTCCTTCACGGAAGCTCTGCAAAAGGGCCTGCGCTCCATGGAAACCGGCCTGCATGGGCTGGACCCGGTGGAGATACCCGGTGATGGCGGGGAAGACGCCTTCCGCGCAGCACTCTCCCAGCCGCGCCCGGAACGTATTCTGATGGCCGCTCAGGCTCTGCGTGCTGGCCTGTCTGTTGAAGCCATTAACGAAGCCTGCCGCTTTGAGCCGTGGTTCCTGCGTGAGCTGGAAAAAATCGTCCACGCTGAACGCGCTATCCAGAACCACGGCCTGCCGCGTGATGCACAGGGCCTGCGCCGCCTGAAAGCCATGGGCTTTTCCGATATCCAGCTGGCCCGCCTCTCCGGCCTGCAGGAAGATGAAGTGTCCGCCCTGCGGGATCAGGTCGGCGTCAATGCCGTCTACAAGCGCATTGATACCTGTGCCGGTGAGTTCGCTTCCAGCACGCCCTATATGTATTCCACGTATGAAGGCGTGTTTGCCCCTCCGGCCTGTGAATCCGAGCCGACCGACCGCGAGAAGATTGTCATTCTCGGCGGCGGCCCGAACCGGATTGGTCAGGGTATTGAGTTCGATTACTGCTGTGTGCACGCCGCCTACGCGCTGCGTGAAGCCGGGTTTGAGACCATTATGGTCAACTGTAACCCGGAGACGGTCTCCACCGACTATGACACATCCGACCGTCTGTATTTCGAACCGCTGACGGCAGAAGATGTGGTCGCGCTGATCCGCAAGGAACAGCAGAACGGCACCGTTAAAGGCTGCATTGTGCAGTATGGCGGTCAGACGCCGCTCAAGCTGTCTCACGCGCTGGAAAAAGCGGGCATCCCGCTGCTGGGCACCCCGGCAGACGCCATTGACCGCGCGGAAGACCGCGAACGTTTCCAGGCGCTGCTGCACAAGCTCGGCCTGCTTCAGCCTGCCAACGGCATTGCCCGCTCCCCGGCAGAAGCTGAGGATATTGCAGAACGCATTGGCTACCCGGTTGTGGTGCGTCCGTCCTACGTGCTGGGCGGTCGGGCCATGGAAATCGTGTATGACCGTGCAGGCCTCCAGCGCTATATGCGCGGTGCCCTTCAGCTTGCCGGGCATGACATTGCCTCCGGCCCGGTGCTGATTGACCACTACCTGAACGAAGCCATTGAAGCAGACGTGGACTGCATTGCAGATGGCACGGACGTGTACGTGGCCGGTGTGATGGAGCACATTGAGGAAGCTGGCATTCACTCGGGTGACAGCGCCTGCGCCCTGCCGCCCTACACCCTCTCCCCCGCCATTGTGACGGAACTGAAAGCACAGACCGAAGCCATGGCGCGTGAGCTGGGTATCGTCGGGCTGATGAACGTGCAGTACGCCATCAAGGATCAGGAAATTTTTGTTCTTGAGGTTAACCCGCGTGCCTCCCGCACCGTGCCGTTCGTGGCGAAAGCAACGGGCGTTCCGGTGGCCAAGATTGGTGCCCGCGTCATGGCTGGCGCCAAGCTGAGCAGCTTCAATCTGGATGACCGCGCCGTGGTGCCGCATGTGGCCGTGAAGGAAGCCGTCTTCCCCTTCAACCGCTTTGCGGAAGTGGACATCATTCTGGGGCCAGAAATGCGCTCCACGGGTGAAGTCATGGGACTGGATACGTCCTTTGAGCGCGCTTTTGCCAAGTCTCAGCTGGGTGCCGGAGTGCGCCTGCCCACCTCTGGCACGGTCTTTCTGTCCGTGCGGGAAAGTGACAAGCCTCATCTGCCCGCTCTTGGCCGCCAGCTGGCCAGCATGGGCCTGAAAATTCTGGCCACACGCGGCACAGCCAAAAAGCTGCGTGATGCCGGGATTGAGGTCGATGTGGTGAACAAGGTGCTGGAAGGCCGCCCGCATTGTGTGGACGCCATCCGCTCGGGTGAGGTGCAGATGGTCATCAACACTGCTCGTGGCGCACAGTCCGTGGCGGACAGTTTTGACATCCGCCGCTCTGCCCTTGTGCTGGGCATTCCGCACTACACCACCATGGCCGGCGCACGGGCTGCAACCTATGCAATTGCGGCAATGCGTGAAGGACCGCTTGAAGTTGCGCCGCTTCAGTCATACTTTAGTGGATCGTTCTGAACAGGAGGGCGGGCCTTCGGGCCTGCCTTCCACGTTCCGCGGGGCAAGCGGCCTGCCTGAGGGCATGGCCGCCTGTACCCGTGTTTTTTTATAACTTCCATGCCGGCCAGATCGTCCGGCAGATTTATTCTGGGGACATGTCTTGCAGAAAACTCCGATGACGGAAAAAGGTTTACGGCGGCTCGAAGACGAACTGCGTAATCTGAAATCTGTAGAGCGTCCGGCCATCATCCGCGCCATTGCGGAAGCCCGCAGCCACGGCGATCTTTCGGAAAACGCGGAATATCACGCCGCGCGTGAACGGCAGTCCTTTACCGAAGGCCGCGTTCTTGAACTGGAGAGTATCATCTCCACGGCTGAGGTGATTGACCCCACAACCCTGTCTGGTGATCAGGTCAAGTTCGGTGCAACTGTCACCGTAGTTGATGAAGATACCGACAAGGAAGCCACCTACCAGATTGTTGGTGTGCATGAAGCGGACATCAAGCTGAACCTGCTGTCCATTTCCTCCCCGCTCGCCAAATCCCTGATTGGCAAGCATGAAGGCGATACCGTTTCCGTCCCCGCCCCCGGTGGTGACCGGACGTATGAGATCCTGTCTGTGAAATTCATCTGAGATGCTGAAGTTTGAGGATATCACCGCCGCGGCGGCGCGGATCAACGGCAATGTACTCCGCACCCCCACGATTTCCTCTCAGTCTCTCTCGAAAGCGACGGGCGCCGACATTACCCTGAAGCTGGAAAATCTTCAGGCGGTCGGCTCGTTCAAGGAGCGCGGAGCGGCCAACAAACTCGCGCTGCTGTCCGAGGATGAACGCAAGCGCGGCGTGATTGCCGTCTCGGCTGGCAACCATGCGCAGGGTGTTGCCCGCCATGCCAGCCTGCTGGGTATTGATGCTGTTATCGTCATGCCCAAATTCACGCCAGCGGCCAAAGTGGTGCGCACCCGCAACTGGGGCGCGCGGGTTATTCTGGAAGGCGAAAGCTTTGCAGAAGCCCTGCTGTTTGCGCAGGACCTTCAGGCGCGTGAAGGCCGCACCTTCATCCATCCGTATGATGATCCCGCGATCATGGCCGGTCAGGGCACCTGTGCGCTGGAACTGTTTGAAGATGCCGGACCGCTGGACATGCTGGTTGCCCCCATCGGCGGCGGCGGCCTGCTGGGCGGCTGCTCTGTTGCGGCCAAAGCCATGCGCCCGGAGGTGGAACTGATTGGCGTGCAGGTGGAAAGCTACAACTCGCTCTCCGCCTTCCCCGGCCCGGCCACGCATCCTTCGGGTGGTTCGACCATTGCAGAGGGCATTGCCGTCATGCAGATCGGCCAGCGCCCGGATGAAATTATCCGCAAGCTGGTTTCCAAAGTGCTGGTGGTGCCGGAATGCGCAGTGGAAACCGCCATTACCCTGCTGGCCGAAGGCGCCAAGCAGGTGAGTGAAGGCGCTGGCGCTGCCGGTCTTGCTGCCGTCATGACCTACCCGGAACTGTTCCGGGACAAGAAGGTCGCCCTGCCCATCTCTGGCGGGAATATCGACAGCCGCATTCTGGCCAACACCCTTCTGCGCGCCATGCTGCGGGATGGCCGTATCCTGCGCCTGATTATGGAAATTCCCGACCGCCCCGGCGTGCTGGCTGATATTTCCAGAAGCATTGGGGAAGCAGGCGGCAACATCATCGAAGTCTCTCATCAGCGCCTGTTTGCAGCCCCCTCCGTGCAGGCAGCTGAACTTGAAGTGATGATTGAAGCGCGGGACCCGGAACACGCGGCCCTGATTACCAAAGCACTGGGCGAACACTACATCGTTCGCCGCGCCTAACACTTAGGAACCATGCCTGCCCGGCACTTTGTGTCCAGCTGTTTTAGTGGCATAGTCACGCCATAAAACAATAAGAAGGCATGGTTCTATGAGTGCTTCAGCACCTTCCCAGACGAAACGCCCTGTTATGCTGGTTATTCTTGATGGCTTCGGCTGGAGAGAAGACTCGTCAGATAACGCAGTCCGGCAGGCCCACACCCCGGTTTTTGATGCGCTTTGGAAAAATGGCCCCCGCAGCTTTCTGCGCACCAGCGGCGAAGACGTTGGCCTTCCCAACGGCCAGATGGGCAATTCCGAAGTCGGGCATCTGAATATCGGCGCAGGCCGCGTCGTCATGCAGGAACTGCCGCGTATCACCACCGCCATTCGGGATGGCAGCGTGGCTCGCAGCACCGCCATGACCAGCTTTATCAACACCCTGAAAAAAACCGGTGGCACCTGCCATCTCCTTGGCCTTGTCTCTCCCGGTGGCGTGCATGCGCATCAGGATCATGCCGCGGCCCTCGCCCGCATGGTGGCAGAGGCTGGCGTGCCGGTGGCGTTTCATGTGTTCACCGATGGGCGTGATACCCCGCCCCGTTCCGCACAGGGCTATCTGGAAACCCTGCGCGCCGCCCTGCCGGACAGCGTGAAGATCGCCACCGTTTCTGGCCGCTATTACGCCATGGACCGCGACAAACGCTGGGACCGGGTGGAAAAAGCCTACAACGTGATGGTCAGCGCAGAAGGCCCGAAAGCCGCGACGGCGCAGGATGTCATCACCAAAGCCTATCAGGCCGATATCTCGGACGAATTTATCGAACCGACCGTGCTGAACGGCTATACCGGCATGAAAGATGGAGACGGCCTGCTCTCCTTCAACTTCCGGGCCGACCGCATCCGCCAGCTTCTGGACGCCATGCTGGAGCCGGACTTTGACGGCTTTGGCCGCCATAAAATTGTGCAATTCTCCACCGTTCTGGGCATGACGCATTATAGCGACACGCTGGCCGAGCGCCTGACGGTGCTGTTCCCGCCGGACTCGCTGGAAAACATTCTGGGGGAAGTCGTCTCCCGCGCCGGGCGCACCCAGCTGCGCATGGCCGAGACAGAAAAATATCCGCACGTTACTTACTTCCTGAATGGCGGACGCGAAAAACTGTTTGAAGGGGAAGATCGCATCATGGTGCCGTCCCCCAAGGTCGCCACCTATGATCTTCAGCCGGAAATGTCTGCACCAGAACTGACAGACAAAGCCGTTGCCGCCATTGAAAGCGGACAGTACGACCTGATTGTGCTGAACTTCGCCAACCCGGATATGGTGGGCCATACCGGTGTCCTGAAAGCCGCCATCAAGGCGGTTGAAACGGTGGATGCCGGCACGGGCCGCATTATCGAGGCCCTCAAAAAACAGGACGGCTCTCTGCTGGTCACCGCCGACCACGGCAATTGTGAGACCATGAAAGACCCGGACACCGGCGTGCCGCACACAGCCCATACGCTGAACGTGGTTCCGCTGGTGGCCTTTGGGGTTGGCAACAAGATGCTGAAAGACGGAAGACTGGCCGACCTTGCCCCCACCCTGCTGGACATGATGGGTTTGCCCAAACCTGATGACATGACCGGGACTTCCCTGCTAACGGACTGAATGCTTTTCACCCCGCCTCCCACCCTGTTGCCTCATTCCCTGCCCGCAAAATGCGGGTGGGGAGACCGGGGCTATGGGAGCCTGGGTTTGAGCATGCTGCCTGTCGGGATCTTCGTCTTGCTGGCCTGCGTCCCGCCTGCACAGGCCGCTACCGCTAAGAAAAACACAACACACGCCACACATAGTGCAACAAAAAGCACGACCCATCGCGCCTCCGGTCACACAAGTCGTGCGCGCTCGTCCTCTTCCGGCACCCGGTCCTCTTCAACCGCAGCCCGCGCAGCCTCCACCCGCGCTGAGGCCGAGGCCGAACGCTCCGTCAAGCAGGCACAGGCCGCCCTCGCTGCCACGCAGGCCCAGCGGGCCGCCATGGACAAACAGAAAGCCGCACAGGCCGCTGCCGTTACGGCCTCTCGCGCTAAAAATGAGGCCGCTCAGGCCGTCGCCGTGCAGAGTGCTGCCAAGGCCTCAGCTCTGTCTGCTGCCACCGTCTCCGCTACGGCCCAGCTTCAGACTACGGAACAACAGGTCGCGGATCTCGATTCCCGCATTGCCGATCTCCGTAAGGAGCAAGCCAGCCTGCGCGACGCCCTGACGGAAGATGCCAAAGCCCTCGCCCCGGTTCTGCCGCTGGCCGAACGGCTGTCTCTGTATCCATCCGATACGCTGCTGGCCGCCCCCGTGCCGCAGGGTGAGGCCGTCACCGGCTTTCTAGTGCTGCGCGGGCTGTCTCGCGGGCTGGAACATCAGGCGGAAGATATGCGCGCCCGGCAGGAAAAGCTGACCGCACTGGATGCTGACCTTACCGCCAAACTCGCAGCACTCGGCCAGTTGCAGGAAACTCAGAGCCGCCAGCGCGATCAGGTCCGGCAGCAGGCTTTAAAAGCCCGCGCAGCCCAGCAGCAGGCCAATGCCGCTGCCCGTGCCGCTGCCGTGCGCCTGCAGAGCGCTACGCAGAAGGCCTCCAGCCTGCAGGATGCCGTCTCCCGACTGGATGCCCTGCAAGCTGATGCAGAATCTGCCCTGCAAAAAGAAATTGCCGCAGCAGAAAAAGCCCATCAGGCCGCGCGGGATGAAGCCGCCAGACGCCGTGCGCAGGAACGGGCCGACGCCGCCCGGCGCAAAATGGCCGCCATGGCCTCTGCCGCAGGCCCCGGCCTGTCAGACCATCCGCCCGCAGGCGGCGGCACGCGCCCGGTGGTCGGAACACTCGTCAGCACATGGGGCTCCACGACCGAATCTGGCCCGGCCACGGGCATCACCTACCGCACCGCGCCCGGTGCCAGCGTGCGCACCCCCTGTTCCGGCCGCGTTGATTTTGCAGGGCCGTTCCGCACCTACGGGCAGATGGTCATTCTGAATTGCGGGCAGCATTATCGCTTTGTAATGGCAGGGTTTTCCGGGCTGGATGTGGCGACCGGGCAAGGCTTGTCCAAAGGCGCGCCCATCGGGCATATGGGCTCTTCCGGCAGTTCGGGCACGCTGTTCATTCAGCTGCGACATGGGCAAAAACCCGTCAATCCGGCACCTTTCCTGTAAGGAAAAGCGGACAGACAGTTTGCCTGCCCGGCGGAAGCGGCTAATCTCGCCCAACTGCATGGCGGACACAGGCAGGGCTTTGCGCTACAAGGCAAAGTTAGCCATACGCTGTAACATTCGACAGGACACGACCGCACGGGTTTTGCACCCGGCGACAGGAGACGAGATCGCATGAAGTTCCGCACAGGTCTGATGCTTGGCGCCACTTTCCTGGCAGGCCTTGCCCTGGCCTCCCACCCCGGAGTGCTGCCCGGCGCAGGCATGCTCGCCTCCCCCGCCATGGCGGAAAAGGCTCCAGACGCCTCTCCCACCAGCAACCATGCCGAAACCTATCGCCTGCTCACCCTGTTCGGCACTGTGCTGGACCTTGTGCGGGCGGATTATGTTGAGCCGGTTTCTGATAAAGACCTCATCACCAATGCCCTCAACGGCATGCTGACAGGTCTTGACCCCCACAGTTCCTACATGACCGAAAAACAGTATGCGGACATGATGGTGCAGATGAAGGGCGAATTCGGCGGCCTTGGTCTGGAGCTCCAGCAGCAGGACGGGCACATCCGCGTGGTTTCCCCCGTCGATGGCACGCCGGGCTTCCGCGCTGGCATCAAGCCAGGTGATTACATTATTGCCGTGGACGGCCATCCGGTAGACGGCACTCCGCTTGATGAAGCCGTGAAGAAAATGCGCGGCAAGCCCAACACCAAAATCACCCTCACGCTGGTGCGCGAGAAAACCCCCAAGCCGATTATCCTGACGCTGACGCGTGAGAATATCCATATCGAGGTCATCAAATCCGCACTGTATGACCGGATTGGCTATATCCGCATTGCCCAGTTTAATGAGGAAACGGAAAAAGGTCTGCTCAAGGCCTATAACCAGCTCAAGCAGCAGGCTGGCGGCAAGCTGGCCGGGCTGGTGGTGGACCTGCGGAATGACCCCGGTGGCCTGCTGAATCAGGCTATTGATGTCTCCTCCAGCTTCATCCGCTCGGGCGAGATTGTTTCCACCCGCGCCCGCCACCCCAAGGACAGCCAGCGCTGGGATGCCCACGGCACGGACATTACCGATGGTCTGCCGATTGTGGTGCTGATCAACGGTGGCTCTGCCTCCGCGTCTGAAATTGTCTCCGGCGCCCTGCAGGACCATCACCGCGCCGTGCTGCTGGGCACGAAGTCCTTTGGTAAGGGCTCCGTGCAGTCCATCATGCCCATTCCGGGGAACGGGGCCATCCGTCTGACAACAGCGCGGTATTACACGCCCTCCGGCCGGTCCATTCAGGGGCTGGGCATCACGCCCGATATCGCCGTGAAGGAAACGCGGGAAGATCCCGGCTTCAGCCTGCATGAAGCAGACCTTGAACATATCCTGAAAAATCAGGGCGGGAACCAGACCAAGTCCTCTCCGCGCACGGACCTGCCCGCCATTGCCAAGGATATTCCGGGCGAGCCGCCGGCAAACTGGCCGGAGTTTGACTACACCAAGCCTGCAACGGACTTCCAGCTCCAGCAGGGCCTCCGTGTTGTGCGCTCCATGGCTGGCCTGCCTGCGCCGGACCCGTCAGCCTCCCTGCCCGCCGCCAAGCCTCCGGCACCGGCGGCTAAGGATGACCACGCGCACCACTAACCCGAACCGGAGCCAACGCCCTTATGTCCAGCCCATCTCCTGGCACGCCCGGGAAGCCCTCCGGGGCTTCTCTGTGGCAGAAGATGCCTGCATCTGGCCGCGCTTTTCTCTACTTCTGGGGCGGATGCACGGCGCTGGCGGGGGTTGTTGCCCTCACCCTGCAGATCATGGGGCCGCCTTATGCTGAGGTGAGCGGGGACGATATTGATGTTGGCACCACCTCCCCCGCCGCCATTGCAGCATTAGCCAGCAAAACGGACATTCCCGCCCCCATGGGGGATCTGCTGACAAGCGACCTTGGCCCCGGGGGCTTTGCCCTGCCCAAAGTCGGTCCGCATGGCCTCCTGCCCCGGCAGGTGTATGCCGCACCGGCAGTGCCGGTTCCCGCAGGCAATGCACAGGTCGCCCTGGTGATTGATGGCATCGGGCAGTCGGATGATGAACTGAGTAATCAGGCCATCGATAATCTACCCGGCCCGGTTTCTCTGGCTATTTCCCCGTATGCGTCGGACCCGAGCAGCCTGATGGACCGCGCCAGAACGCATAACCATGAAACACTGCTTTCTCTGCCGATGCAGGACAGCCCTGCCGATGGCAAGGCCGCGAGTGAAGAGGCTTTGCCTAATGCCCTGCAAGCCTCTCTGTCTGAGCGAAAAAATATCGAGAACCTGAACGAAACACTCTCTCATCTCGCGGGCTATGCCGGGGTAACAAATGCGTTTTCCGGCCAGAATGGCGGGGAATATCCGCATTCTCCGGCGTTCAAACCCATTCTCTCAGCCGTGCATCAGCGCGGCCTGTTTTATCTGAACGCCACACCCGCAACCACGTCCGACGGGCCGGGGCTGATTGGCACGGCTGATGTCGCCATTAATACCGATGCAGATATCGTCACGATCGACATTCAGCTTCTCAGGCTCCAGCAGCTGGCCCGCAAGAACGGGCGCGCCATTGGCGTTATCGGCCCCTTGCGCCCCGTGGCTCTTTCCTGCCTCAAGGCGTGGATTCCGCATCTGACCAATGTCGGGATTACGCTGGTGCCCGTCAGCATGCTGGTTGCCCCCCTTCCCGCACCGCCGCCAGCCCCTGCAAAACCTCCGGCACCGCCGCCGCCCACAGCCGCAACTGGCGCCATGCATGTGAACGTTCACAACGCCACACCCAACGCCCAGAACGGCCCCACCTCTCTCGGACTTCCGCAATGATTACCAGCCCTAAGGCAGAAAGCCTGCCCTACCGCCCGAACGTCGCCGCCATGATTTTTCGGGCCGATGGCCGTATCCTTATCGCCCGCCGTACGGACCAGCCCGGCGCAGGCGGCCCGCTTTCCGAAGGCGTCTGGCAATGCCCGCAAGGCGGGATTGATGACGGGGAAGACCCGACAACAGCCGTCTTTCGGGAAGTGCAGGAAGAACTGGGCTTGGATGCCGGCACGCTGCGCATCCTGCAGGAACATCCAGACTGGATTACGTATGATCTGCCGGATTATCTGATCGGTAAGGCGCTGGGTGGCCGCTTCCGCGGGCAGACCCAGAAATGGTTTGCGCTGGCCTTTACCGGCACCGATGCCGATATCCGGCTGGACGCCCAGACACCCCCGGAATTTGATGCTTTCCAGTGGATTGAACTGGCCGACCTGCCCTCCGGCAATGTCGGGTTCAAAAAGCCGATTTATGAGCGTCTGGTGCAGGATTTCGGGCCGCTCGCAACGCCCGTCTGATCCCCATTTTTCTCTAAAAACATATCTCCCCTGCCAGAACCGCCCGAGAGTTGATCGGAACTCCGGGCGAGGCTGTGCGTCCCTTTAAGCAACGGGGGCTGTCTGGCGTGACGGCAGCACCCTTCCCTTAAGCTTAAAGGAAAACACCATGACGACAGTCCTGATTACAGGCGCAGGCACGGGTTTTGGCCGTGAAGTTGCTCTCCGTCTTGCAGCCGAAGGCTTTGACGTCATCGCTGGTGTGGAAATTGCCCCGCAGGTTTATGAACTTTCAGAAGAAGCCCGCAGTCGCAATGTCACGCTTCAGGTCGAAAAGCTTGATGTCACGCATGAAGGCGATCGCCAGAAGGCCGAAGACTGGGATGTTGATATTCTGTTGAATAACGCCGGCATTTCCGAAGGCGGCGCTGTGGCCGATATCCCGGCTAAAAACCTGCGTCGTCAGTATGAAGTCAATATTATCGGTCCGGTCCTGCTAACGCAGATTGTCCTGAGAAAAATGGTGGCGAAGAAAAAGGGCAAGGTCGTATTCATGTCCTCCGTGGCAGGCCTCACGGCCGATCCTTTCACCGCAGCCTATTCCTCTTCCAAGCATGCGGTGGAAGCCATTGCCGCATCTTTAAGTCAGGAAGTGCGCGAATTCGGTATTGAGGTTGCCACCGTCAACCCCGGCCCGTTCCTCACCGGCTTTAATGACCGCATGTTTGACACATGGAAAAGCTGGGAAGACGATCCGTCAAAACGCCTGTTCGATTACAGTAAAATTGCCTTCCCGCATGAGCAGTATGATCCGGAGCCGGTTTTCAAAACCACAGTTGGGGTCATCAACGGAAGCATCAAGTCCTATCGGAACGTAGAGCCGAAGGAAATCATCCCGCAACAGCGCGAACAGATGGACGCCGCCTGGACACAGAAAGTCACAGATGGTCTGGGCACACGCCCGGAAATTGTCCAGAAAGCCTACGATATCAAGCCCGGCACACCGGTTTGATGCAATAAACCCCGGCACGCAAAACCGGGGCTTATCTCCAGAGTTTTACAAAAAGCCCCGCCGCATCATGCGGGCACAAAAAAAGGGGGAAAGAGCACGTCTCTTTCCCCCTTTCCATACCTACCGCCCGAAGCACCTTTAATGCGCGCGCACAGGCAGGCTGGACGATGCTTCACAGGCCTCCTAACAGAAATGTTATGATATAACATTTGAGTCTTCCCAGAAGACCGATAGGCTATGAAAAAATCAATAAAATCCGATGAAAAGTCTGACCTGCATGCCGCGCGCCTCCTCTTCTTTTCCCGACAGCACTCTCGTCTCCATGCTTATGCTGGCGACGGCATTATCCGGCCTGTGTGGTACGCCTGAGGCGGATGCCGCTACGGAAACATCCAGCACGACAACGGAAGAAACAACACGCGAGCAGAAAAAGAAAAGCTCAGCACCTGCGCACCCGGAATACGTTACCGTCAAAAGCCACACCACAGCAGATGGCACCACGGGCCGCACTGCAGGCGGTGGCCTGATGCCGCAACAGCATGCGCCCCACGCGCAGAGCGGCCTGACGCGAGACTACATTGCCCGCCAAAGCCCCACTGAGAGCCCCACGGCCATGATTGCCGCCCTGCCCGGCGTGATCTATTCCGCCAATGACCCGCTCGGCACGAATGATGACCAGCAGGGCCTTTCCATCCGCGGGCTGGACCAGACGGAAATCGGGTATCTGTTTGAAGGCGTGCCCGCTGCCCCGCCGCTTTTTCTGATGCCTTACACCTCCGCCACGGCAGATACGGAAAACATCAGTTCCGTCACCCTCACGCAGGGCGCAGCAGAAGCGACGGCACCGCTTTACAACGCGGTAGGCGGCCAGCTGAGTGTACACATGATCAAACCGCGCAAAACAGCAGGCGGTTTTATGGATCTCTCTTACGGGTCCTATGCGCTCAACCGTGAATTTCTGCGGCTGGACAGTGGAGAAATTGGCCATACAGGGGTAACCGGTTTTGCCTCCTTTTCCTACCGCAATGCCAACCAGTGGCGCGGGGCCGGAGACAGCCCACGCTACCATGTGGACAGCCGCCTGCTGCGGGAATGGGGCAAGGGCAGTTCGGCCTCGCTCATTTTTTCCTTCAACCGGCAGCGGCAATATTACCTGCGCGCACCGACGCGTACGCAGTGGCATGCCAGTGGCACCCATTTCAATTATTCATCCCATTATACGGAGGGTGACAGTTCCTATTACCTGTTGCAGGAGAACGCCCGCGCCCAGACCTTGCTGACAGCCCCTCTGGAATTCAGGCTAAACCGGCACTTCCATCTCTCCCTCACACCCTATTTCATTTATGTCTCAGGATATGATGGATTTGGCACCACGCTTGACCCGCAGCACAGCTATCAGGGCAACCAGCCCGCCGGGCCGCTACAAGCCAGTGCTGCCCCCGGAACAGGCCTGATTACCGCAGTTGCGACGGATACCTTTAAGCAGGCCCATTCCGGCATCACAGCGTCCCTGCGCTGGGATGCAGGGCGCAACAGCCTGACAGGGGGCGCGTGGTATTCCTATTATGATTATTCAAACCCCTCCCGTTATGCCGCAGTGAATGCAGATGGCGGGGTTTCCAACATGCGGGGTTCTTACCCTATTCTGACGGCATCAGGAGACCCGCTGACATCCTACAACTCGCATCTGGTGCAGCAGGTGAATGCCCTGTTTGTGCAGGACCGTTTTCGTGCCCTGTCCAACCGACTGACGCTTTCCGCCACGTTTCGCGCCATTATGGTCACGCGCACCGTCAGCAATCAGCTTGCAGGCGCACGGTACCGCAACGGGGCCAGCTATTTCTCGCCCCAGCCACAGCTTTCCGCCAGTTATGACCTGACGCCCCACGACCAGGTCTTCCTGAACGGGACAACGGGGTTCCGCGCCCCCTCTGGCATTTCCAGCTATAATGACCGTTTCAGCGTCGCCACCGGCGCACAGACCCGTAGCGCCACCAGTGACACACGGCCCGAATATTCCATTGGTGAAGAACTGGGCTACCGCCACACCGGGCAGATCAACGTCTCTGCGGCCCTCTTCAATTACAATTTTACAAATCGCCAGATCAGTACAACAAGCAACCTGAATGGTGCGCTGGTGACGGAATCCCTCAATGGAGGGGGGCAGACAGCCCGCGGCGCACAGCTTGAGGTCGGGCTCAAGCCCTGGCACCATTTCAGCCCTTATCTCTCGGGCCAGTATATTCACGCCACCATCGACAATAACCTGAAATCAGGCATGGACTACCTACCCACACGCGGCAAAAAGGCCATTCGCACCCCAGATTTTTCCGGCAGTCTTGGTTTGTCCTATGATGACACGCATCTGTTTGGTCAGTTCACGCTCAATTACGTGGGGCCCACCTATTCCACCTTTATGAATGATGAACGTATTCCCGGCTTTATGACGACCAATCTCAGCATGGGCTACCGGCTGCGGCAGGTGGGCTTTGCGCGCTCTCCCCAGATCCAGCTCAATCTGATCAATCTTGGTCAGTCGGGTTATCTGTCCGGGGTTAACAGTGTTTCCGCAAACGCCCGCACCACACAGGGGGTTTACGGCACCACCATTGCGGGAAAGGCTCCCACCTATTTTGTGGGCGGTGGCTTTGCCGGGGTCGTTTCCGTCTCAACCGGCTTTTAGAGCATGCTGTGATGAGGTTGACGCATATGCGGCTTCCTGTGCGGTGCGCAAAAGCGGCAGGGATTAGATCAGGTTCGGCATCAAGGCGGGCCTCCCTCGCCCGCCGGGAACCTCGTGATTCAATCTGTTTGAATCACGAGTTACAGCGCACTCTAGTGCGCGCCCGTCGGCTTGCCGCCGCTTTTGATGTTGGACAGCAGGAAGCAGAACGGCACGCACAGAAACGCGCCAATCCCGAGGATCATGAAGACCTCGTTATAGGTCAGCATGGCAACCTGACGGGAGAACTCCAGATACTGCACATGCTGGGCCACAGCCTGCGCACTCTCAGGCGTCAGCCCCCGATTGATGCCTGCATTCTGAGCCTGCGTCAGATACTCATTATACGGCTGGTTATAAGGCGTCATCCAATGGACCATATGCGCCTGATGCGCCTGTTTGCGCTCCATCAACAGCGCCGTGGCCCCGGAAATAGCCAGAGACCCCAGCACGTTACGCGACATACTGAACAACGCCGACGCATCCGCATTCAGATGTCCCGGAATAGTGGAATACGCAATGGTGGAAAGCGGCACGAACAGGAACGCAAGGCATGCTGTCTGGCTCATACGGAAGAAGACCAGATGCTTAAAATCCAGCAGCGGCGTCAGTTGTGCTGAGAAGAACAGCGACAGCCCCATCAGCGTAAAGCCTAACGCGATGACGCTACGGACGCTGAAAATACTCATCAGTTTTCCCACAATCGGGATAAGGATAATGACCGCAATCCCGCCCGGAGAAAGAACCAGCCCGGCCAGCGTGGCCGTATAACCCATAACCTGCTGGGCAAACTGCGGGACGATAATTGCAGAGGAATAAAGCAGTGCGCCCATCGCCCCCATCATCGCCGTGCCCACGGCAAAGTTGCGATCCTTGAACACCCGCAGATCCACCGCAGGTTTATCCGTATGCAGCAGCCACATCACAGCGCCACCCAGCCCCAGCACGGCAAGCACGCACATCACGCGGATAAAGGTGGAGCCGAACCAGTCGGCATCTTCCCCACGGTCCACCATCACTTCCAGACAGCTGAACCCGATGGTGATGAGACTGATACCGATCAGATCAACCGGGGCTTTTCGCTTTCTGGCCCACGGCGGATCTTCCACCAGAGCCGCCACACCCAGCGTTGTCAGAATACCGAACGGCACGTTGATGAAGAAGATCCAGCGCCATGAGAAGTTATCGGTAATCCAGCCGCCCAGCGTCGGGCCAATCACCGGCCCGACCACCGCCGCAATCGCCGTCAGCCCGAAGGCTGCCGCGCGTTTTTCCGGCGGGAAACTATCCAGAATAATGGACTGCTGATTGGGTTGCAGACCGCCCCCAAAGAAGCCCTGCATCATGCGGAACACAATCAGCTCCGCCAGACTGGTGGCCATGCCACACAGAAAGGAGGAGACCGTAAACATCACAATACAGATCAGAAAGTACCGTTTTCGGCCAAAAACCTTACCCAGCCACCCGGAGATGGTGAGCACAATACCATTTGCGACGAGGTAAGCCGTGAGCGTCCATGTCGCATCATCGTAGGTGCTGGATAAGCTCCCGGCGATGTGCGGCAGGGACACGTTGACGATTGTCGTATCCAGAATTTCCATGAACGCCGCCATCGTCACAATGAAGGCGACGGACCATGGATTATGCTTGGGCTTCCACCCTCCTGCGGCGACCTCGTCCTGAGCACTCATTGCGCGGCGGTCTCATGACCAGCTGTGGAGGAGGCTGCTTTCTGGCGCTGCGCCACGGCCTGCTGCACATCCTGCGGTGCGGCGTCGGAATAGCCCTGCGTATCCACATGCACAACGGGGATCACGGACATGCCGAGAGCCAGCTGCTGGTTGGGGTCCAGACCGTCATCAATCAGGATTTTCACCGGAACACGCTGCACGATCTTCACGTAGTTGCCGGTCGCATTTTCAGGCGGGAAGGCGCTAAAGGTTGCCCCTGTGCCCTTCTGCAGGGAATCGACATGCCCGTGCAGTTTGAGAGACGGATAGGCATCCACCTTGATATCCACCGTCTGACCGGGGCGGATACGGGTGATCTGCGTTTCCTTGTAGTTGGCCATAACCCAGACTTCCGGCTCCACAATGGACAGCACAACCTGCCCGGCGCGGACGTAGTTGCCCTGCTCCAGATTACGCTGGGAAATCCAGCCGTCACACGGAGCACGGATCACCGTCCATTCCAGATTGAGGTTCGCGTTATCCAGCTCGGCCTGATCCGCTTTGGCCTGACCTTCCTGCTGGCTGACCGTAATTTGCGCATTTTTGATGTTCGGCTGCACCGGGGTAGCAATCTGCACCGCACCCTGCGCTTCCTGCACCTGCGCTTTTGCGGCTTCCAGCGCAGCGCGGGCGTAATCGATATCCTGCTGCGAGGTTGCGGCGCGCTCTACAGAATGCTGCCGTTTGTAATCGGTTTCCGCCTTGAACAACTGCGCTTTGGCAGCCGCCAGGTTCCCCTGTGCGCGGACCAGCTGCCCCGGATAGCTCTGCATGGCAACTATGTGCATCATGTCACTAGCCTGCATACCGGCCTGAGATTTTTCCAAAAGGCCTGCGGCTTTATCACGCGCGGCCTGCCAGTCTCTGGGGTCAATGCGGGCCAGAACCTGCCCTTTGCGGACAAACTGGTTATCGTTCACCAGCAGTTCCGTCACATAGCCGCCCACATGCGGGGCGATGGAGACGGCGCGGCCTGCGGTAAAGGCGTCGTCCGTTTCCACTTCATTGCGCGTCAGGAACCAGTAAACCCCGGCCGCCACCGCCAGCACAATGACAACGCATGTCAGAATAACCTTGCCGCGCCCGCTTTTCTTTTTTTCCGGCGGGGCCTGCCCGTTATCAGACGTTGCATCAGACTGTTCGTTATGGTCTTCGGCCATTCTGTTTCCCGTCCCTGAGACACACTTCATACATAAAGCCAGTCACGGAAGCTCTCGCCCCCGCCCCGCTGACCGACCGGTTCGGTCAGTATGTGGCATGATCGGAAAAAGGCTTCAAGCGTGCATGCAGCGCGCAGCCCCTATTCCAACCAAAAAGCCTTATCCGCTGTGGGAAAAAAGACCCGCTTTAACGGTCCAGCCCCTGCGTGCGGACCAGCCGGGCATACAGACCATCCTGCGCAATCAGCTCGTCATGCGTGCCATATTCCACCGCACGCCCTTCCCGCATAACCACGACCAGATCCGCCGAACGGATGGTGGACAACCGATGAGCGACAACAATGGTGGTGCGGGAATGGCGAAGAGTGCTCAGCGCTTCCTGCACGGCAGCCTCGTTCTCGCTATCCAGTGCGCTGGTGGCTTCATCCAGCAACAGCAGGCGCGGATTCCGCAGCAGAGCGCGAGCAAGCGCCACGCGCTGCCGCTGGCCGCCGGACAGACGCTGGCCACCGGGGCCAACCACCGTGTCATACCCATCCGGCAGCGCCAGAATAAACGGCTCTGCCGCAGCGGCTCGGGCGGCTTCCCGCACGGCCTCATCGGACGCATCTTCCTGCCCGATCAGAATATTATCGCGGATGGAGAGGTCGAACAGCAGCGGGTCCTGACTGACGTAGGCAATGGCATGCCGCAGACTGGAAAGCGTGAGATCCCGCAAATCCACCCCGTCCAGCCTGATCCGGCCAGACGTCACATCATGCAGACGCGGCACCAGAGAAAGCGCCGTAGACTTCCCTGCACCAGACGGGCCAACAAGAGCGACGGTAAAGCCGGGAGCCGCTTCCAGACTCAACCCGTCCAGTCCCACGCGCCCGTCCGGGTAGATAAAGCCGACATCTTCAAACGCCAGATGCCCCTGCCCCGGCGGCAGCGTAATGGCCCCGGCCCGTTCCAGCACAGCCGGTTTTTCATCAATCACATCAAACACACGTACAAGGCCTGCCAGACCTTCCTGCAAGGCTGCATTCAGCGCACCCAGCGCCCGCAGTGGTCGTGCCGCCAACAGCAGAGCCGCGACAAAGCCGGAGAAGTCCCCCAGCGTCGCGCCGCCCATTGCTGCGCGCCAGCCTGCAAAACCCAGCACAGCCGCCACGGCAGAACCACCCAGCGCCTCCAACAGAGGGTCCACACGGGCACGGCCACGGGTAATACGCAGCATCGCGCTGTAAAGATGGTCAAAGGACAGAGCGGCCCGTGCGCTCTCTTTCTGCTCCATGCCGTACACGCGAACGGTGCGGGCCTGAGAGAAGCTTTCCGTCAGGAAGGCTGCCGTCTCGCCGATTCTCTCCTGCATCCCACCGGATGCCCGGCGCACACGCTTGCCGAGCTTTTGAATTGGCACAGCGGCAATGGGGTACAGCAGACCGGCAATCAGGCTCAGTTCCCAGTCCATGTAGAACATGGAGGCAATCAGCCCGACCACTGTCACCACATCACCCAGAGAATTGACGGCGCGGATCATCGCCTCGCGGATGGACACCGCATCTGTCGTAAAGCGAGCGGCCAGTTTGGCGGGTGGTTCCCGCTCAATGCGGGTCACGTCAGTTTGCACCAGATGGTCAAACATCTCGCCCTGTAGGCCACGAATCACCACCAGCACCAGCCCCTGCGCTGCCAGTGTCTGCGCATATTGCGAGGCCGCCTTGGAAATGGTGATGAGCACCACCAGCAACGGCACCTGATACAGAATGCGGGAATCATGCGTGGCAAACATGTCCAGCGCCCGCTGAATGACCAGCGGATACAGAGCCGTCAGAGCGGCGGTCAGCACCGTCAGTCCAATCACCGCAGTAATACGCGCAGGATGTTGACGCACCTGCTCCCGCCAGAGGCGTTGCAGCAGAACGCGTGAGTCATCGGGCAGCAGGGAACGGCGGCGGGCAGCAGCCGCAGCATCAGGCTTTACAGAAGTCATGCGAGACCTCTACCAGCCTCATGCCTCGCTATGCAAAGGGGCACCCTAGCTTTGGGATTTTAAAACCTTTTTCAGGAAGGCCAGACAGGCCTCGCGCGGCGGCGTGCATCCCTCCGCCAGCCACCATACCCGCACCTGTTCCAGCACCGCACCAACCTGCGGCCCCGGCGGGTGGCCTGCGGCCAGAACATCACGCCCGGCCAAGGGAAAAACTGGCGGAGACATGGCAGAGAGCGTGCTTCTCAGAGCAAGCCAGTCATCCTGATCTGCGCCGCCTGCCCCCTCCGCCTGCCGCAACCATGTCCGCCCCAGCAGTACCTCCGGTGCGTCCTTCACCAGCAAGCGGCGCAAATCGGCCTCCGTCATGCCGGATTCCGGCACAGGACCATCAGACATGCCAATCAAAAACGCGCCCTCCGCCTTTGAGAGTTTCAAACGACGCGCCAGTCCGGCCTTATCTTCCGGGGCCAGAGCCGCCAGACGCAGGACCGCATCGGCAGGGGCACCAACCTCCACCAACCGCACCAGCCGCGCACACGCAACGCCTTCCGGGAACAGCACCGCCAGCACGCCGGCCTGATCCATGAGCGTCAGCACGTCCGGCACATTCGGGCCGGTCAGAATCCGTTTAAGTTCGGACCAGATTCGCTCAACAGAAAGCCCGCGTAATAAAGCCGTATGCTTCGTAATGGCCTGCATGACCTCCGGGTCTGGCTGGCTGCCACCATACCGCGCCTGAAAACGGAAAAAGCGGAGAATCCGGAGGGCATCTTCCTCAATGCGGGTCGCGGCCTCCCCCACAAAGCGCACCCGGCCCTGCGCTAAGTCGTCCCGGCCGCCAAAATAATCATGCAGAACGCCATCCCGCCCGCGCGACATGGCATTGATGGTAAAATCGCGTCGGGCAGCATCTTCCTGCCAATCCGAAGTCCACGCAACGACAGCATGCCGCCCGTCCGTCTCCACGTCACGCCGCAGGGTGGTGATTTCATACGGGGCTGCGTCAATCACCGCCGTCACCGTCCCATGCGCCAGACCAGTTGGCACGACCTTGATCCCGGCCTTTTTCAGCGTTGCCAGCACCTGCTCCGGCGGCTCCGGGGTTGCCATATCAATATCGGCAACGGCGCGGCCCACCAGCAGATCCCGCACCACTCCGCCCACCAGACGCGCTTCCGGCAACACCTGCCAGATTTGCCCCAGAGCGTGCGTTTGCTGCGGGGAAAGGCGCGTTTCCGTGGCTTGCAGTCCGATGGTCATATGTCGGAATTTTCGGCAGGCATCCGGGCCAGCGGGAAGAAGCAGTCACAACTCCACACCCCCATGCACGGCACGCCCTGACACATGCCGGGCTCGGCTAAGGCCGCCAGTTCATACCAGACAGGGCGGGACAGCCGCGCTTCTATCGGAAACTGGCCTTCTCCTGCCCGTACAAGCAGATAGGGCGGGCAGCCGCCATCGCCACAGGCCTCACTCGGCACATTCCAGATGGCCCGAATCGGATGCTCCCGGCTGGCGACCACGGGTTCATCCACATTGGTACGAAAGCAGAGCTTCTGCATCCGGCCGCAGCCTTTCCAGTCCAGTTCTACGGCCAGAAAGGGCACGTCCTCGACGTCAATATAGCCCGTCTCAAACGGGGAGCGCAGCAGATACCCGCCGGCCTCATCCCGCGTCAGCAAGGAGCCGAACAGACAGACCATTTCCTTCCGCTTGATGGGAGACCCGCGATAAAGCCAGACGCCATCACGACGAATAAGAAACGGCAGCTTCCCCGGCGCCTCGCCCGTTGCGGCTTTTTCCGTGCAGGCGGTGTGGCGGGACACCGCATTCTTCTGGGTTTGGCCTTCAGCATTCACCGGTGGATCATCCTGTTCGTGACTGTTTCACTGCTTAGGGCATGATATAGGGATGATACCCCGCTTGATGTAAGCCCTGTATCTGTCAGACTGGACCCATGACCTCATCAGACACATCGCCCCTCGCCAGCCAGCCTGCCACCATGCCCGACGTGCGTGAAGCGGATATGATCTGTGAACGCCTCCAGCGTGCCCGGCAGGAAACGTCCCGTATCATCTTTGGTCAGGACAAAGTGATCAGCCAGACGCTGACCGCCATTCTGGCCGGTGGCCACGCGCTGCTGGTGGGCGCACCCGGTCTGGGCAAAACATTGCTGGTAACAACGCTTGGCGCCGTTCTGGGGCTGGACGCCCGCCGCGTGCAGTTTACGCCGGACCTGATGCCGTCTGACATTACCGGCAGCGAAATTCTGGATGAGGACGCCTCCGGCCGCCGCAGCTTCCGCTTTGTGCCCGGCCCTGTGTTCTGCCAGTTGCTGATGGCGGATGAAATCAACCGTGCCAGCCCGCGCACCCAGTCTGCCCTGTTGCAGGCCATGCAGGAACGCCGCGTGGCCATTGCCGGGGCCGAACATCCGCTGCCCCGCCCCTTCCATGTGCTCGCTACCCAGAATCCACTGGAGCAGGAAGGCACATATCCGCTGCCGGAAGCCCAGCTTGACCGCTTCATGCTGCAAATTCCACTAACTTTCCCCGATGAGCAGGCCGAACGCACCATGCTGCTCGCCACCACCGGCACGCAGGATGCACAGGCCCAGCCGATTATGGACACCGCCGGACTGATGGACGCACAGGCTCTGGTCCGCCGCCTGCCGGTGGGTGAAAAAATTGTGGATGCCATTCTGGCTCTGGTCCGCTCAGCCCGCCCGGAGACCTCACCGGATGAAACCCTCCGCAGCCAGATTGCCTGGGGCCCCGGCCCGCGTGCTGCACAGGCGCTGATGCTGGCCACCCGCGCCCGCGCCCTGCTGGATGGGCGACTCTCCCCCAGTCTGGATGACGTGATTGCCCTTGCCCGCCCCGTGCTGGCGCACCGTATGGCGCTGACCTTTGCCGCCCGGGCAGACGGCGTGCAGCTGGACGATGTGCTGACGCGGCTTGTCAACCGGCTGGGCTAACCCTTTGGCCCGGTCTGCTTTTTCTCCATCCAGCCTGTTCCGCCGCCTGTTCGCTCAGGGCGCGCCGTCCGATGTGCGCCCCTCCGCACGCCGTGGAGCGAATGGCAGCGCGGCTGACTCCTCTGGCGGTCTGTTTGGAGCCTTGCGCCCCAGAACCGGGCAGCCTGTTTCCTCCCCGAGTCTGGCAACAAACAGCACCAACACGGCCTCCGCTCTGGCGACACGTCTGCCGGGCCTGGTCTTGCAGGCCGACCATATTGCCGCAACCCTGTTTGCCGGGCAGCACGGCCAGCGGCGCTCCGGCGGCGGAGAAACCTTCTGGCAATACCGGCAGGCTTTGCCCGGCGAGCCTGCCAGCCATATCGACTGGCGGCAGTCCGCCCGCAGCACACATGCCTATGTGCGTGAGACAGAAGCCGAATCCGCCCAGACCGTTTTTATCTGGTGTGATCTGTCCCCCTCCATGGCGTGGCGCTCCAGCCCGTCCCTGCCGGAAAAGCAGGACAGCGCCATTCTGATTGCCCTCGCAACCGCCGCCCTCCTGCTGCGGAACGGGGAACGTGTTCAACTCCTCACCCCCACCGGCCCGGCTATTCTGCCCCCCGGTGGCAGCCCGCTGGAACGACTGGCCTTAGGGCTGGCCCAGCTTGCCAGCACACCGGAGGCCAAGCGTCCGGCACTCCCGCCCTCCGCTGTGCTGCCACGCTATGCACAACTGCTGGTTGTCAGTGATTTTCTCTGTGCGGAGGACGCCTTTCAAACCTGCCTGCATCATCTGGCCGGTCGACCCGTTCGCACTCATCTGGTGCAGGTGACAGACCCGGCGGAACGTACCCTGCCGTATCAGGGCCGCGTGCGGTTTGAAGGACTGGAAGGCGAGCCGGAAATCGACCTGCCCAACGTGCAAAGCCTGCAACAGGACTACAGGCATCTGATCGAAGCCCGGAACGCGCAGCTTGCCACACTTGCCACTCGGTACGGGCATGACCTTGTTCTGCACAGCACGGAAGCGCCGCCTATGCCCACGCTGCTGGCGCTCCATGCTCTTCTGTCTGGCCAGTCCGGGGTGCGCTCATGATTTTTCTCGCCCCGCTGGCCCTGCTTGGCCTGCTGACACTCCCGGTCGTCTGGTGGTTGCTCCGCGCCACGCCGCCCACACCGCGTGCCCAGATTTTCCCCGCAGTCGCCCTGCTGCGCACTTTGCGCCCGCATGAGAATGACGCCGTTCGCTCCCCCTTGTGGTTTCTGCTGGTCCGGCTTGCCGCTGTGGCCTGTCTGGTTCTCGGGCTGGCTCAGCCGGTGCTGCCGGGAGACCGCCTGCCCAGCACCGGTCATGGTCCGCTGCTGCTGGTCATGGATGACGGCCTGTTTTCCGCCTCAGACTGGGGGCGGCGCATTGCCACAGCGCAAGGGCTGGTGGATGACGCCGACCACGCCGGTCGCACCATTCTGTTTGWCCGCACCGCTCCCGCCGCCGACGGCCACGAAATCCAGCCCCCCGCCCCCCGCGCCGCTGTCGCTGTGCGGCAGGAACTGGACAGCATGCGCCCGGCCCCCTGGCGCACAGACCGCGCTGCCGTAGCGCATGCGCTGAGCAAACTGCCTCATGCCGATGGCAGCGTGCTCTATCTGGCAGATGGCGTCGCCTCCCCGGGGGATGACACTTTTGCCCGCGCCCTGCGCGCTTTTGGCCCGGTGCAGGAAATCCATTTCCCGGATGCCTCTGTTCTGGCTCTTGCCCCGGCGGCTGAACGCAACAGCACCCAGATGGCGCACCTTCTGGCTCTGCCTCAACCCGCTCCACGCTCCCTGTCCGTGCGTGTGCATGCGCAGGATGGCGGTACACTGGCGGTCCTGCCGCTGGTTCTGCCTGCCGGCGCCTCGCAGATAGATGTGCCCGTCACGCTGCCGACAGCCGTGCGCAACCGGATTGACCAGCTTTCTCTGGCTGGTCAGGCCAGTGCTGCAACCACGCTCCTATTTGATGAAGGCGACCGCCTGCGCCCTGTGGGGCTGATGACCTCCGGCGCAGCGGATACCCCGCTCATCGGCCCTCTGTTCTATCTGCGCCGCGCCCTTGCCCCCACGGCCGATCTGCATGAGGGAACACCGGCCACTCTGCTGGCCCAGCCGCTCTCCGTCATCATTGCGCCGGATGGCACGCTGGCAAACCCGGCCATCCGCCAGAAGGTGAAGGACTGGGTGAAAAATGGCGGCACACTGATCCGCTTTGCTGGTCCCGCTCTGGCAGGCGCACAACATGGTGCAAACGCAGATGGGGCTGAAGCTGCCCCTGAGGCCCCCGCGGGAGACGATATAGACACACCGGGAACCCGCTCCGCAACGGGCACTCCTTCAGCAGACCCAACGGCTGACCTGCTACCCGTCGCTTTGCTGGACGGCTCCCGCCAGCTCGGTGGCACCATGACGTGGGGCGCACCGCAAAAGCTGGCCCCGTTTGATGCCACCTCTCCGTTCCACGGGCTGGATATTCCGGCAGACGTCACCATTTCCCGGCAGGTTCTGGCGAGCCCTGTGGCGGACCTCGCCGCCCATAGCTGGGCACGGCTGGCCGATGGCACGCCACTGGTGACGCATGCGGCTCTGGGCAAGGGCGACATTATCCTCTTCCATGTCAGCAGCACGGCGGACTGGTCCAACCTGCCGCTCTCCGGCCTGTTTGTCTCCATGCTGCAAAGACTGACCGACCACGCCAATGGCGTAACCATTCCGGCAGATGACACGCTTCTGGCCCCGGTTCTCACACTGGATGGAGACGGCGTACTCGGGCCACCACCACCCGCCGCCCGCGGCCTGAAAGCGAGCGATTTCGCCCGCACAGCCGTCTCTCCAGCCCATCCGCCCGGCTTGTACGGTCCGCGCGCCGCCCGCCGTGCGCTGAATGCCAGCAGCCAGACCACAGCACTTGCCCCCGCAACGCCGGTTGGCACCGTTACCAGCCCCGGCGGACGCAGGCCGGATACGGCACTGGCTCCGGTCTTCCTGTGTGCCGCAGCAGTCTTGCTTCTGCTGGATGGCCTGCTGGTTCTGGCCATGCGTGCGGGGCTTTCTTTGGGCTCCATGACAAAGCACGGCGCGGGCAAACAGGGCCTGTCTCTACTGCTGGCCGGTGCACTGACGCTCCCCGCTCTCGCCTCTGCACAAAGCGCGCCTTCCGGGCATACTCCAACAGCCTCCGTCGGGGCCTCCGCGGGAGCCACTGGAACGGATGCCGGAACAGCGTCCAGTTCCACGTCGGCATCGGCATCGGCATCGGCATCAGCTTCCGGTTCCGGCTCCGGCTCCGGAGACACTGGCGCACCAGCTTCGTCTCCGCCTCCTTCAGCCCCAGCCCCCTCCGGCCCAACGCCTGTCCCCGGAGCGGCGCTCGAAACACGGCTGGCCTATGTCATCACCGGGCATGACGATATTGATACCGTCTCTCGTCAGGGACTTCAGGGCTTGTCGGACTATACCAACGCCCGCACCTCCGCCATGCTAGGCCACCCGGACGGGGTCAGGCCGGGGCAGGATGATCTGAGCTATTACCCGCTGCTCTACTGGCCCATCACGCCGGACGCCGCCCCCACTCCTGCCATGACCGCCGCCCTCACCGCCTTCATGGCCCATGGCGGCATTGTGCTGATTGATACGCAGGGGCAGGATTCCGGCAGTCAGGCCAAGGCCTCCGGCCCTTATGCGGGTGATGCTCCCGGCACGCGCTCGGCACTGCGCCGTGTCACGGCTGGCCTGCCCATTCCGCCGCTCATGACCATGACGGACCATCATCTGCTGGCCCATACCTTTTATATGCTGCACGAATTTCCCGGTCGTTACGCGGAACAGCCCGTCTGGGTCGCGCGGGAAGGAGAAGCCGAGAATGATGATGTCAGCCCGGTGATTATCGGCTCCGCAGACTGGGCGCACGCCTGGGCGGTGGATGAAAGCGGCAATACCCCCTTCGCCGTCCTGCCTGATGGTGCGGACCAGCGTCAGCTAGCGTATCGCTTTGGCGTCAACACCATCATTTATGCGCTGACAGGCAACTACAAAGCCGATCAGGTGCATGTGCCCATGTTGCTCAAGCGGCTGGGAGAATAAGCACCATGCCTCAGTCTCTCGCCCGCTCTCTTGGTTTTGCTCCGCTGGTGCCGCTCTGGGTGCTGGTAACACTTGGCATTCTTGCTGTTGTTCTGTGCGGCTATGCGCTCTTCCGCCGCACTAAGGGGGCCTTCTTCCGGCTGGCGGCCCTGCTTTCCGTTCTGGTGTGGCTGGCCGGGCCGCAGCGCCTGCATGAAAGCTGGCATGTGCTGCCGGAAACGGCGTTGCTGCTGGTGGATCAGTCGCCCTCCATGTCCGTCGGGCAAAGGGCCTCCATCGCCCGGCAGGCGGCCAGCACGCTGGCGCAGGCCCATACGGATGGGCTGAACCTGCGCACTGTCACCGTTCGCAATTCCGGCCATAACGGCACTCGCCTCTTTGATGCGCTGGAGCAGGCCGCTGCCGATGTTCCGCCGGACCAGCTGGCCGGCGCGGTGATGATTACGGATGGTCAGGTGGTCGATATCCCGGCCAGCGTACCGGACCGCCTGCGCCCCACCACGCCAGACGGCAAACGGCTCACCCTGCCCCTGCATGTCCTGCTGCCAGCCAAGGGCGAGGAGACCGACCGGCAACTCCGCATTCTGCAAGCCCCGCCCTATGCCATTGTCGGCCAGCCCGCCAAACTGCGCGTGCAGGTGGATGATGCCGGGCCAGGCACCACGCCCGGCGCACAGGCAGACGTCACCCTGCGGGTGAATGGGGAGGATCCGGTTGTCATTCCCGTGCGCACAGGCTCCCCGCAGGACATTTCCCTGCCCGTGCCGCATCCGGGCCAGATGCTGGTCAGCCTGTCCGTGGCCCCGTTGGAAGGCGAGGTCTCACAGCTCAACAACCAGTCCGTCACCCACATTACCGGTATCCGGGACCGGCTGCGCGTTCTGCTGATTTCCGGCACACCCAATCAGGGTGAGCGCGTCTGGCGGCGTTTGCTGAAGGCTGATCCGTCGGTTGATCTGATTCACTTCACCATTCTGCGTCCGCCGGACAAGGATGATGGCACCCCGCTGTCTGATCTGGCGCTGATCGCCTTCCCCGTGCGGGAGCTGTTTCAGGACAAGATCGACCAGTTTGATCTGATTATTCTGGACGGGTTTGAGAACAGAAACATTCTGCCGCACGCCTATCTGAACAACATCGCCAACTTTGTGCGCAAAGGGGGCGGGCTGTTGCTGACGGGGGGCCCGGAATTTGTCGGCCCCGGCACGCTGCAGGATACCCCTGTGGGCGACATCCTGCCCGCGCATGTGCCCTCTGAGGGTGGCATGGTCGAACAGCGTTTCCGTCCGAAGCTGACCGCCGAAGGCCGTCGCCATCCGGTCACGGCTGCCCTGCCCGGTGCGCCGCCACAGAACAGTGCAGCAGACACCGCCCAGACCATCCCCGGCCAGTGGGGCCCGTGGTATCGCGCCCTCAAGCCCGATTCCACACATGGCCAGACGCTGATGAGCGGGCCGGATAATGCCCCGCTTCTGGTGCTGGACCATGTGGATCAGGGCCGCGTCGCCCTCCTGCTGTCTGACCAGATCTGGCTGTGGTCGCGTGGTGAAGGTGGCGGCGGCCCGCAGGCCGAGCTGCTGCGCCGGATCTCGCACTGGCTGATGAAAGAGCCGGAGCTGGAAGAAGAGCAGTTGACGGCCGCGATTGCTGGCGGAGAACTGACTGTAACCCGTCGCAGCACAGCAGATGCCACGCAAAAAAGTGTGACCGTCACCCCGCCCGGCAGCCCAGCCATCAGTCTGGCGTTAAAGCCGCCAGCGGAAGACGCCGGGAATAAGGAAGACGCAGCCGGCCTCAGCGTGGGCCGCATGCAGGCCGACAAGCCCGGCATCTGGCAAGTGGATGACGGCACACACAAAGCCTTTGCCGCGCCGGTGCAGCCAGACCCGCAGGAATTTGCAGACCTCCGGGCGACGGCCACCCGGATAAGCTCTGTCGTTTCAGCCTCTGGTGGCGGCATGTTCTGGACGGGGGATAACAGTGCCTCCCCCCGCGTTCCGTCCCTGCGGCTGGCAGACGGCAGCACCCTGCACGGAGCGGACTGGATAGGCTTCCCGCACCGGAACGCGCATGTTGTCACAGGTAAAAGTGCCACGCCCCTGCTGCCGGCATGGCTGATGCTGGGTCTGTCGCTCTGCCTGCTGTTTGCCGGCTGGTGGCGGGAAGGACGACGCTGAATACCGTTTTCCTTTCCGCCCGCACGCGGGTGTGATAAATAATGAAGTCAGGTTCCACCTATGGACAGATCATGACCCGTTTCTTCCGCTTTACTCCGGCTGCTCTCATGGTTGGTGGCAGTCTTCTTTTTGCCTGTGCGACGCCCGTCTGGGCCCAATCCGCCCGCGAGGCTGAGGCGCAGGCGGCGGCTGAAGAAGCTGCCCAGAAAGCGGAAGCCGCCAAGGCCATGAAGCGCGCCGCCCCTCCGGCCTCCATCCCGGGGGCTGAAGGCAATGATGATGAAGATGGTGACCGTACCAACGCGGATATGGAACCCACGGCAGCTCTGTTTGACGCCATCAACCGCGGCAGCCTGCTTTCAGCCAAGGAATCCGTAAACCGTGGTGCGGATCTGAACCATCGCAACATGCTGGGTCAGACGCCACTGGATATGGCGATTGACCTGAACCGCAACCCCATCATCTTCCTGCTGCTGTCCATGCGCGGCAATGATGACCGTCCGCGCACCGATATCGCGTCGCAAACCCGCGGCATGGATACCCAAAATGGCGCAGGCCATCTGACCATTGGCGGCACGGCTGGCCGACATAATGCTGAAGCCGCGACCAGCAGCCGTTATGATAGATCCGGCGGCGCTGCCCGCCCCGATATCGGTTTCCTTGGGTTTGGCGGCAGCTAAACCAATCAGGTCTAGCCACGAAAAAAGCCGCCCATAAGAGGCGGCTTTTTTTATACCATCGACCTGACGCAAACGGGGCGGAGCCTGACCTACCCCTGCCCCGTTGCTGCTCAGACAGAAATTACGTTGCTGGCCCCACGGCCAGACTGCACCAGACTTTCCTGCCGCAGCACATCCAGCGGCAGCCAAACGCCATCCCGCTCAAAGTGCCAGAAGGTCCAGCCATTGCAGGACGGCGCATTGGTCAGCATTGCGCCCATCTTGTGAATGGAGCCACGCTTGTCGCCGCTCACCAGTGTGCCATCGGGCGAAACCGTGGCCTGCACGCGCTGCTTCTTGTCAGCCAGAACGACACCGGCAGACAGAAGGCCCTGCTCAACCAGACTGCCAAACGGCACACGCGGCGCTTCGCGCTTGTCCTGCGTGGTCATCACAGCATCGTCAGACAGAGGTTCTTCCCGCGCCACACGACCCAGAGCAGCTTCCACATAATCAGGGTGACGCTCAATACCGATAAACCGACGGCGGAGACGCTTCGCCATAGCTGGCGTGGTACCCGTGCCGGTGAAGGGGTCCAGCACCACATCATCAACAGACGTTGAGGCCAGCAGAACACGATGCAGCAGGCTTTCCGGCTTCTGCGTCGGGTGCAGCTTCAGGCCATGTTCGTTGCGCAGGCGCTCATTGCCTGTGCACAGCGGCAGATACCAGTCGGAGCGCATCTGCACATCATCATTCAGGGCCTTCATGGCCTGATAGTTGAAGCGATACCGGCTGTCTTCGCTGCGGGCGGCCCAGATCATCGTCTCGTGCGCATTGGTAAAGCGACGGCCACGGAAGTTGGGCATCGGGTTGGACTTGCGCCACACGATGTCATTCAGAATCCAGAACCCCAGATCCTGCAGGATCGCGCCAATGCGGAAAATATTGTGGTAGGAGCCAATCACCCAGATGGTGCCGTCCTTATGCAGAACGCGGCGCGCTTCCGTCAGCCATGCGCGGGTAAAGCGGTCATACTCAGCCAGATCGGAAAACTTGTCCCAGTCATCATCCACGCCATCCACGAGGGAATCATCCGGGCGACGCAGCTCACCACGCAGCTGGAGGTTATACGGCGGGTCAGCAAACACGCAGTCCACAGAACCAGACGGCAGGCTGCGCATGGTTTCCACGCATTCGCCACGCAGAATCTGATCAAGAGGAAGTTCCATAGTGACTGATTTTGCGCCGCTCATGCCCGGCCCTCCATAGCAAGATGTTCAATTTGCCGGCGCACAGTGCCGAATGTTTTACGATGATGCGGGGTCACCCCCACGCTGCTCAGAGCCTCGCGGTGGACCACGGTGCCGTATCCGGCATTGCGCTCCCAGCCATAAGCAGGCCAGCGCACGTCAAGACGGGCCATGATGCGATCCCGCACCACTTTGGCCATGATGGATGCTGCGGCAATGGAAAGGCTGAGCCTGTCGCCCCCAACAATCGCTTCTGCACTGCACCCGAAAGACGGCAGCTTGTTTCCATCCACCAGCACATGGTCCGGCAGGCGGGGCAGACGCGCGACGGCGCGCTGCATGGCCAGATGGGCAGCGTGATGGATGTTGAGCGTATCAATTTCGGTAGCAGACGCGGCGCCCAGGCCAATTTCAATGCCGGGCACATCAGGCAGGCGGGCCGCAATGGCCTCACGCGCAGCAGGCTTCAGTTTTTTGGAATCATCAATAACGGCTGCAAGGTCATCCGGCACACCAGCGCCAAACACCACAGCGGCAGCCACCACGGGACCAGCCAGCGGGCCACGCCCGACTTCATCAACACCGGCGACGCGTCCGCCGTGTTGCTGCTCCCGTGTAAAATCCGGCATGGCCCCTCTTTCCACTCGTTTGGCAGGACTCGGTTAAAATAACCGAGTCGCACCAATTCCGACTCCGTGGAAAGAGGAGAATCACTTTTCACCGGAACGCGCAAGAGTCCCGGTGAAAATGTTTTGTCAGGACCGCTTGGAACGCGGGAACACCAGCCAGCCGAGCAGCACGCCCACGAAGGACACAATACCCAGTGAAAGCAAGGGTTTATCCCGCACGAAGGTCACGGCTTTTTCCACCACACCCTCGCCTTCTTCATACAGGTCAGCAAATTCCTGCTGTGCCATGCCGGAGAACTGATCGTACTTGCCTTCGGCCTGCAGACCCAGATCACCCGTCAGACCACCGGCTGCGTCTTTCACGCGGCCTTTGGCTTCATCAGCTGCGCCTTCGAGTTTCGTGCCGATGTTTTTGAGCTTATCGTCAGCCATAAACTTTCTCCTTTTTTAGACCGTTCCGTATTCAGAATGCCGGTCGCCATAAAATAGCGTTTGAGCACGGTCTTCTGTTGCATCAGACCGCAAAAACACGTCTCTGGCTAGCATGCCGTCTATAAGCCGCCCTCATCTGATCGCCCTTATCGTCGCTTCCATGTTCTTCATGGAGCAACTGGACGGCACCATTCTGGCCACAGCACTCCCCTCCATCGCCCGCAGCCTGCATGTCGATACAGTGTCCACCTCCGTGGCGCTGACGTCCTACATCATAGGTCTGGCCATATTTATCCCCGCTTCCGGCGCGCTGGCCGACAGGCTGGGCAGCCGCACGGTGCTGACCGGGGCCATCATCATGTTCGTTGCGTGCTCGGTGCTGTGCGCATCCTCTACCAGCCTGATTTTTCTGGCTTGTATGCGTACTTTGCAAGGCATTGGCGGCGCACTGATGGTGCCCGTGGGGCGTCTGGTGGTGCTCCGCGGCACGGCGCGGGAGGATCTGGTCCGCACCATGACGTGGATGATGCTCCCCGCCACCCTCGGCCCGCTGATGGGGCCTGTGGTGGGCGGCTTCATCACCACCTACCTGTCCTGGCGCTGGAATTTCTMCCTCAATATCCCGGTCGGCCTTGTCGGGCTCCTGCTGACCCGCCGCTTCATCCCCAATGTCCGCGCGCCCAACCCGCCGCCGTTTGACCTGCGGGGCATGGTTCTGGCGGGTGGCGGACTTGCCATTCTTTCAATTGCAGCGGAACTCTTCAGCCATGGTGAAGGCGGCGGCATGCTGGTTGTGGGCATGCTGGCAGGCGGTAGCAGCCTGATGGGGCTTTATAGCCTGCATGCGGGCCGCACGGAGGCCCCGTTACTGGATTTTAGCCTGTTTCGCGTGCCGACCTTCGCCATTTCCGTGGTGGGTGGCGCGGCGTCCCGCGTCGCTGTCGGCTCACTCCCGTTCCTGTTCCCCACGTTCCTGCAAATTGGCGCGGGCCTGAATGCGGCACAGAGCGGGGCTATCACCTTTATTGCGCCCCTCGGGGCCATTGCCATGCGGCCTTTTGTGCCCGCCACACTGGCCCGCTGGGGCTTCAGGCGCGTGCTGATGGCCAACGGGTTTTCCGCCGCCATTCTGTTCGCCCTGATTGCAGGCTTCCACAAAGGCCAGCCGCTCTGGACGCTATCGCTGATTCTGTTCGTAGCCGGCATGGCGCAGGCCACGCAGTTTTCGGCCTATAACACCATTGCCTATGCGGATATTTCCAGGCAGCGCATGAGTGCGGCCACCAGCCTCTATTCCACCCTGCAACAACTTATGCTCTCGGTGGGCATCTGCACGGCAGCAGGGACGCTCACGCTCACGCACATCCTGCGCCAGCACGCCACACCCACCCTGCATGATTTCTCAATCGCCTTTCTGGTGACGGGCACCATCTCCATGCTGGCCGTGCCGGCTGCGGCGTGTCTTTCCCCACAGGCCGGAGCCAGCATGAGCGGCAATAAATCCTGACCCCGCCTTCCGATCTTAAACCTTATTTTAAACGCTCTTTGATAGTGTTCTCTTTCCGTAATAAATCTTGGATGGCACTTTCAGTCCGTGTAAACTCGAATCTTGTTTTTGTTACAACAGAAGCCGCCTCCCATCCGTCAGTTTCTTGTCAGGATTGAAATTGAACGGTTGGGAAAAGCTGCTACTGTGCCCTTTGGTTTCCCGCAGGGCTGCATTGCAGCCTCTGCTGTCCACTCTAGCTGTCAGGTGAAACGAGCCGCGCGCCCTATGGATGATCATACCACGGACACACGATCCGATTCACCCACGCCTCCTCCCCGCACATCAAGCCGGAAAAAGCGTCTCCTCTGGAGCGGCGTAGCCGTTGCTGGCGTCTGCGTGCTGGCGTTTGCCTTCCTGCGCCCGCACCACACAACCACAACAGGCAAGCATTCCAGCCGCCATGCTGCCGTCGATAGCAGCACGGCCCAGCCCGTTGCGGTGCAGGTCGTCAAAACCGGCACGATGCCGGTGGTCCTGACGGAACTTGGGACGGTTGTGCCTGTTACCAACGTGACGGTGCAGACCCGTGTGGAAGGCTACCTGATGCAGGTGCTCTTCACGGAAGGGCAGCATGTGCATGCAGGCGATCTGCTGGCCGTTATCGACCCGCGCCCCTATGAAGTGCAGCTTGCTCAATATGAAGGCCAGCTTGAGCGCGACAAAGCCCAGCTGGCGCAGGCCCGCGTGGATAACGCCCGGTATCAGCGCCTGATCAAGCAGGACAGTATCGACGCCAAAACTGCGCGGGATCAGGAATTTCTGGTCCAGCAGTATGAAGGCACCGTCAAGTCTGATCAGGCTCTGGTGGATAACCAGAAACTTCAGCTGATCTACTGTCACATCACCGCCCCGGTGGATGGCCGTATCGGTATCCGCGCGGTGGATAAGGGCAACTACCTCAGTGCTGGTCAGTCCGGAGGTCTGGCTGTGCTGACCCAGATGCAACCCATCTCCGTCATCTTCACTCTGCCGCAGGACCAGCTCCCGCAGGTTGCGGAACAGCTCCGCGCCAAAGGCTCCCTGAAGGTGGAAGCATGGGACAGCTCAAACAGCACCAAGATTGCCGACGGCACGGTCAGCACGCTGGATAGCCAGATTGATACGGCCACTGGCACGGTCCGCCTGCGCGCCATCTATCCCAATACCGATGAGCATCTGTTCCCTAACCAGTTCGTCAACGCACGCCTGCTGGTGAAGGATCTGGAGAACGTCATTCTGGTGCCCTCCACCTCCCTGCAGACAGGCCCCTCCGGCCAGTTTGTGTATGTGGTCAAAGCGGACAGCACGGTGGAAGTCCGTCAGGTCAACATCGGGATTTCCGACGGCACGAACACGGTCGTGAAAACCGGCCTGCAGGCCGGGGACCGCGTGGTGACGGACGGCGTGGACCACCTGCGCGCTGGCAGCAAGGTCACTATTCCTGATCCCAGGACGGCAGCCGACACGTCTCCCACCACCACACCTGCCGGTACGCCTGCCCAGTGAACCCCTCCAGCCTCTTTATCCGCAGGCCCGTCGCCACGACGCTCCTGATGCTCGCCATTCTGATGAGCGGGCTTCTGGGCTATCACTTCCTCCCGGTCTCGGCGCTGCCGCAGGTGGATTACCCCACCATTACGGTTGAGACGTTCTACCCCGGCGCCGGGCCGGATGTGATGGCGACCTCTGTCACCGCCCCGCTGGAAACCCAGTTTGGCGAGATGCCGGGGCTGGACCAGATGACCTCCCGCTCCTCCGGGGGCGCGTCCGTCATTACCCTGCGCTTCAACCTCACCATGTCCATGGATGTGGCGGAGCAGGAAGTGCAGGCGGCCATCAATCAGGCCAATTCCCTCCTGCCGACTGACCTTCCGGCCCCGCCGGTCTACGCCAAGGTCAACCCGGCAGACACACCCGTGCTGACGCTGGGCATCACGTCCTCCACCATCCCGTTGCCGGAAGTGGAAGACTATGTTGATACCCGTCTGGCCCAGAAAATCAGCCAGATTTCCGGCGTCGGGCTGGTCACGCTCTCTGGCGGCAACCGCAAGGCCATTCGCGTCCGCGTCAACATTCCCAAACTGACATCTTACGGGATTGATCTGGACACGCTGCGCACCACCATTGGCAACGTCAACGTCAACTCCCCGACCGGCACGTTTGACGGCGCAACCCGTGCGGCGACGCTGCGGGTTGATGGCCAGATTACCAATGTCGATATGCTGCTCAATCAGGTCATCGCCTATCAGAACAGCGGGCCCGTCCGGATCCGGGATGTGGCAACCGTCGTCATCGGTGCGGAAAACACCCAGCTTGCCGCATGGTCCAACCTGACCCCGGCGCTGATCATGAATGTGCAGCGCCAGCCGGGGGCCAACGTCATTTCCGTGGTGGACAATATTCAGTCCGCCCTGCCCGTCCTGCGCAAGGCGCTGCCGCCGGGCATTGATATTGTCCCGCTGACAGACCGCACCACCACCATCCGCGCTTCCGTCTCGGACGTGGAGTTCGAGCTGTTTCTGGCACTGGTGCTGGTTGTTGGCGTGATCTTCGTCTTCCTGCGCAATATTCCGGCCACCATCATCCCCAGCCTGTCCGTGCCGCTTTCCATTATCGGCACGCTGGCCATCATGTATCTGCTCGGCTTCTCGCTGGATAACCTCTCGCTCATGGCTCTGACCATCGCCACCGGCTTTGTGGTGGATGATGCCATCGTGATGATTGAGAACATCTCGCGCTACGTCGAAGCGGGCGAAGACCGGATGACCGCCGCCATCAAAGGGGCCGGGGAAATCGGCTTCACCATTATCTCCCTGACCATCTCACTGATTGCAGTGCTGATCCCGCTGCTGTTCATGGGCGATGTGGTTGGTCGCCTGTTCCACGAATTTGCGCTGACGCTGTCCATCACCATCGTCCTGTCCGCCGTGGTCTCGCTGACGCTGGTGCCCATGATGTGCGCCCGCATCCTCAGTGAGCGCCCGCATGATGAAGCCCATGCCACCACCGCCTTTCAGCGCTGGTCCGCCCGCATGGAAGTGGCAACGGAAAAGCTGATTGCCGGATATGACCGCGCTCTGGATGTAGTTCTGGCCCACCGTGTTCTGACCCTGTTTGTGGCAGTTGGCACACTGGTGCTGACCGGCGTTCTGGCGTTCATCATCCCCAAGGGGTTCTTCCCCGCGCAGGATACCGGCGTCATTCAGGGTATTTCCGTTGCCTCTCAGGCTATCTCGTTCGAGAGCATGAAGGAGCACCAGCAGGAACTGGCACGGGTGCTGCTGAAAGACCCGGATGTCGTCTCCCTCTCCTCCTTTGTGGGGGTGGACGGGCAGAACGCCACGCTCAATCAGGGTCGCTTCCTTATCAACCTGCGCCCGCATGATGACCGCTCAGATAGTGCCTCGACCATTGCACGCCGTCTGGAAGAGGAAACGTCGCAGGTCGCCGGGATCAAGCTGTATATGCAGCCCATTCAGGATCTCTCGCTGGATACAACCGTCACCGCTACGCAGTATCAGTTCCTGCTGGAAAACCCGGATTCCGCAACCTTCAACACGTGGATCCCCAAACTGCTGGACCGGCTGCGGCAGGAACCGGCTCTGGCCGATGTCACGTCTGACCTTCAGGCCGAAGGGCTGGTGGCCCATGTCACGCTGGATCGCACCACCGGGGCCCGCTACTCCATCACGCCGCAGACCATTGATAACGTGCTGTATGACTCCTTCGGCCAGCGGCAGATTTCCACCATCTACACGCAGTCCAACCAGTACCGCGTGATTCTGGAAGCAGACCCGGCCTTCCAGACCAACCTCGCCTCGCTCAACCAGATTTACCTGCCCGGTATTAGCGGGAACTCGGGGGAAAGCGCCTCCGGCCCTACCCGTTCGCCCACCTCCGGACTGGTGCCTCTGGCCGCTGTTACCACGGTGACAAAAGGCAAGGCCCCGCTGCTGATTACGCATTTCGGGCAGTTCCCTGCCACGACCGTCTCCTTCAACCTCGCACCCGGCTACGCGCTGGGGGATGCCACGGCGGCCATCCGCAAGGTGGAAGAAGAGATCAAACTGCCGTCGTCCTTCCAGACATCTTTCCAGGGCACAGCAGCCGCGTTTGAAGGTTCTCTGAGCAACGAACTGTTCCTCGTCGCAGCAGCGCTGATCGCGGTCTATATCGTGCTGGGTATTCTCTACGAGAGCTTCATTCACCCCATCACCATTCTCTCCACCCTGCCCTCCGCCGCCATTGGCGCGCTACTCACGCTGATTGTCGCCGGGGTCGATCTGGATGTGATGGGCATTATCGGCATCGTGCTACTGATTGGCATCGTGAAGAAAAACGCCATCATGATGATCGACTTCGCACTCGATGCGGAACGCGAGCACGGCATGGACTCCCTCCAGTCCATCCGTCAGGCCGCCACCCTGCGTTTCCGTCCCATTCTGATGACGACGCTGGCGGCCATGCTGGGCGCTGTGCCGATGGTCATTTCCAATGGCACGGGGTCTGAACTGCGTTACCCGCTGGGGCTGACCATTATTGGTGGTCTGGCACTCTCCCAGCTGCTCACGCTATTCACCACACCGGTGATCTATCTGACGCTGGATACATGGGCACACCGCTGGAATACGTGGCGCCACCGCCATGACCTGCCTCCCACCCAGCCTCCTCCAGCCGGACAGGTTAACTCGTGAACTTCAGCCGGATCTTCATTGACCGGCCTGTTGCCACCATTCTGCTGACCGTAGCGCTTCTGCTTGCCGGGGTGCTGGGGTACAGAAGCCTTCCGGTTGCGGACCTGCCGAACGTCGATTTCCCGGTTATTCAGGTGCAGGCCCGTCAGGCCGGTGGCTCGCCTGAAGAAATCGCCAGTGCGGTCGCCGCACCACTGGAACGGCATCTGGGCCAGATTGCGGACCTCACGGAAATGACGTCCCAGTCCTCCCAGAACACCACGCGCATCACCCTGCAATTCGCGCTCTCGCGGGACATCAACGGGGCTGCGCGGGATGTGGAGGCTGCTCTTCAGGCCGCCCATGCGGATCTGCCCTCAACCCTGCGGCAAAACCCGTCCTATTCAAAAGCCAACCCCAACGGCGCGCCCATCCTGATTCTGGCGCTCACGTCAGACACCCACACCCAGCCGCAGCTGTACGATTACGCCACTAACGTTCTGGAACAGCAGCTTTCTCAGATTGAGGGCGTGGGGGAAGTGGAAATCAGCGGGAGTGCGCTTCCGGCTGTGCGCGTGGAAATCAACCCGCACCCGCTCTACAAATACGGCATCAGCTTTGAAGACGTCCGGGCAGCGCTGGCCTCCGCCAACGCCAACACGCCCAAAGGCATTGTGGACCAGAACGGCCTGCGCTTTACGCTGGATACGAACGATCAGGCCCGCAGCGCACAGGACTACCGCGATCTGATTATTGCCTGGCGGAACAACCGCCCGGTACGCCTGGCCGACGTGGCCTATGTGCAGGACAGCGTGGAAGACCTCCGCAACGCTGGCTATTACAACGGGTCCCGCTCCGTCATTGCCGTTGTCTTCCCGCAGGCCGGGGCGAACACCATCAAAACGGTGGATCAGATCAACGCCAAAATGCCGCTCCTGCAGGCGGCCCTCCCCGGCGGGGTCGATCTGCATGTGGGGCTGGACCGCTCGCTGACCATTCGCGCCTCGCTGGCGGATACGCAATACACCCTCATCATCTCCGTAATATTGGTGGTGCTGGTGGTGCTGGCCTTCCTGCATTCCGGCCGCATGACGCTCATCCCCGCCGTTGTGGTGCCCACCTCCATTGTTGCGACCTTCGGCGTGATGGCCACTCTCGGCTATTCGCTGGACAATATGTCCCTCATGGCGCTGACCGTCTCCACCGGCTTTGTGGTGGATGATGCCATTGTGGTGATGGAAAATATTGCCCGCTATATCGAGCAGGGCTATTCCGCGCGGGATGCCGCCATCCGCGGGACGGGTGAAGTCGCCTTTACGGTGCTCTCCATCTCCATTTCGCTCATTGCGGTGTTCCTGCCCATTCTGCTGCTGGGCGGACTGGCCGGGCGGTTGTTCCATGAATTTGCAATGACGGTCTCCATCACCATTCTGGTGTCCATGGTGCTGTCCCTCACCCTCACCCCCATGATGGCCGCGCAGCTGCTCACACCGCGCAAGCCCGGCAGCACACCGGCCTTTCTGCGTCGCATCGCCGCGGCCATTACCTCGGTGCTCAACAGCCTGCAGGCAGGATATACGCGCACGTTGGATATGGCGCTCAGCCACCGTAAACTGGTGCTGCTCAGCCTGCCGGTTACGCTGGCGCTGATTGTGGCGCTGTTTATCCACATGCCCAAAGGCTTCTTCCCCACGGAAGATACCGGCATGCTGATGGGCCATTTGCAGGGTGACCAGTCCATTTCCTTCACCGCTCTGTCGCAAAAGCTGGTGGATGTTCAGAAGACCATCCTGAAAGACAAGGACGTGCAGAGCGTCTCCAGCTTTATCGGCGGGCGCGGCTCCAATCAGGCCAACCTGTTCCTGCAACTCAAGGACAAGGCCGACCGTTCAGACACCCCGACCGATCTGATTGCCCGCGTCACACGCAAGCTGAGTCATCTGGTGGGGGCTCAGTTCTTCCTCATGCAGCCCGGCGCGGTGCGGGCCGGCGCGCGTCAGAGCAATGCCTCGTACCAGTATACACTGGAAGGTGAGTCCGCCTCCGAACTCTATACATGGACCAGCAAGCTGCTGGCGGCCCTGCAACACCGCACGGAATTTACGGATCTCTCTTCCGACGTGCAGCAGGGCGGCGCCGCTATTGACGTGCAGATTGACCGCAACACCTCTGCCCGTGTGGAGATTACTCCCCAGCTTCTGGCCAATACGCTGTATGACGCCTTCGGTCAGCGCTCAGCGTCCGTCATTTACAACGCGCTCAATCAGTATCATGTGGTGATGGAAGCGGACCCTCAGCACTGGTCCAGTCCCAATTCGCTCAATCAGGTGTGGATCAGTGTCTCCGGCGGGTCTGCCGGGGGCGGCACAAAGTCCAATACCGTGCGTGTCCGGCGGGATTCCTCTGGTCTGGATTCCGCTGGCAACAGCAGCTCTTCCAGCCTGAGCAGCCAGTCCTTCAAGAACCAGATTGCCAACGCTCTGGCAGGTGGCGCGAGCGCGTCCAATGGCTCGGCGGTCAGCACCTCGTCGGAAACCATGGTGCCGCTTACGCTGGTCTCCAAACTGGTGCCCGCCAAAACAGCGCTGTCCATCAACCATCAGGGGCAGTCCGTCGCCACCACCATCTCGTTCAATCTGGCCAAGGGTGTCTCTCTGGGGACGGCCACGCAGGTTCTGCAGGCGGCGCAGGTGTCCCTGCACATGCCGCCGACCATCCACGGCAGCTTTGCGGGCAATGCCGCGCAGTTCCAGCAGACGGTGAATGACGAACCTATCCTCATTCTGGCAGCCCTTGCCGCCGTCTATATTACGCTGGGCGTGCTGTATGAGAGCTACGTGCATCCGCTGACCATCCTCTCCACCCTGCCCTCCGCAGGCGTGGGTGCGTTGCTGGCGCTGCAACTGGCCGGCGAGGAATTTTCACTGATTGCCATGATTGGCGTGATTCTGCTGATCGGCATCGTCAAGAAAAACGCCATCATGCTGGTGGACTTCGCCATTGAAGCCGAGCGAGACCAGAACCTGTCCTCGCTGGAGGCCATTCGCACGGCCTGCCTGCTGCGTTTTCGGCCCATTATGATGACCTCTGTCGCAGCGGCTCTGGGGGCTGCGCCCCTGATTATCGCCAATGGCTACGGCGCCGAGTTGCGCCGCCCGCTGGGAATTGCGATTGTGGGCGGCCTTATCGTCAGTCAGGCGCTCACGCTCTATACGACACCCGTTATCTACCTCGTTATGGATGGGTTACGCCTGCGCTTTACCCGGCAGCGCACCCGCTCCCTCCGCCTCTCTCACAACATGCAAGATACCTGATACGCCCGATGAAGCATTTCCCTCTCCGTCCGTCTTCTCGCCGCCTGAGTATCCTGCTGGCCCCGCTTATTCTGACGGGCTGCATGGTCGGCCCCAGCTACAAGCGCCCGTCCGCCATTGTCTCCCCGCAGTTCAAGGAACTGCGCCCGGCACCGGGCTGGAACTATGCCAAACCCGCTCTGGCGGAGCTGCCCAAGGGCACATGGTGGACCATTTATAACGATCCCACGCTGAACGAACTGGAAGCACAGGTCGCGCTGAACAACCAGAACGTGCTGGAGTATGACGCCCGCTACCGGAACGCCCGTGCGACCATCAACTCGGTGCGCGCGCAGCTCTACCCAACGCTCAGCGGCTCCCTGTCTTTCAACCGGCAGAGCTCGGGCCGTGGTTCACGCTCCTCCGGCACCATCATCAATTACGGTGGGGATGGATCATCCTCCACGGGCTACACCCCGTCCAACACGACTGAAAACACCTACGGCATGGGGCCAACGGCCTCATGGGATCTGGATCTGTGGGGCAAGATCCGCCGCCAGATTCAGGCACAGGTGACGGAAACACAGGCCACCGCAGCGGACCTCGCCAATGCGCGCCTGTCCTATCAGGCCCAGCTGGCCACGGCGTATTTCAACATGCGCTATCAGGACAGCCTGCATGACCTGCTGGAGCGGAACGTGAGGTTCTATGAACGCTCTTATCAGATCACCAAAAACCAGTATGACGCCGGGACAGCCACCCCGACCACGCTGCTGCAGGCGCAGACCCAGCTGGAGCAGACCCGCGCCCAGTCCACCGCCACACAGGCGGCCCGCGCGCAGTATGAACACGCCATTGCCATTCTGATTGGCAAGGCCCCTGCGGATGTCTCCATCGCCCCCGGCGCTCTGCCCCGCAGCATCCCGGCCATTCCGGTGACAGTCCCGGCCGACCTGCTGCAACGCCGTCCGGACGTCGCTGCGGCTGAACGCCGGATGGAAGAATATAATGCCCAGATTGGCGCTGCCATTGCCGCCTTCTACCCTGACGTAAAGCTCACAGCCTCCTATTCCTATAGCGGGGACCCGGTGGGTACGCTGGTGCAGGTGGCTAACCGTATCTGGGCTCTGGGGGCCTCAGCCACGGAAACGCTGTTCTCCGGTGGCAGCCGTACTGCGGCGGTGCATGAAGCTAATGCCAATTACGACTATTATGTCGCGACTTACCGTCAGACCGTGCTGACCGCCCTGCAAGGCGTGGAAGATCAGCTGGCTAACCTGCGTGTACTGGCTCAGCAGGCTGACCAGCAGGATATAGCCGTCAAAGCCTCCAACCGTGCCGTGAATGTGGCATTTAACCAGTATATGGCAGGCACCGAGATTTATACGACGGTCATCACGTCGGAAGTCACGGCCCTTTCCAACGCGGAAACCGCGCTCCAGATCCAGCAAAGCCGGATGCTGGATTCTGTGACACTGATTGAAAATCTGGGCGGTGGCTGGGATGCGGCCGAACTGCCCAGCAAGAACTCCATGCAGACGGATAATCCGTTCCTGCCGTCTTTCATTCAGAAAGACAAAAACTGAGGTCACAAAAAAAGCCCCTCTCCTTGCGGACAGGGGCTTTTTTATTAAAGCGGGCTAAACCGTTTATCGGGTGAGCGACCGGCCTGCCAGCAGGGCAATGACCAGGAACACCACGAACAGAACAATCGCGATAAAGAACAGAATTTTTGCCATTCCGGCAGCCGCGGAGGAAATTCCCCCAAAGCCGAACAGGCCCGCGATGATGGAGATGACCAGAAAGAAAAGCGCCATTTTCAGCATGTACGTGCGTCCTTGTATGTTTGAACCAACAGACCCGTCGGTTGCTTTAAATCAGGATTTGCGGGCAATCACGGCGCCCAAAATAAAGCCAAGCAGCCCAGCAAATGAGGCTGCAATCACAGGCTGATCTGCAACGCAGTCCCGCATCGCATCCAGTGCGGCACAGCCCTTGTTGCAGGAGGTCAGATCATCAGCCTTATCTTTGGCCTTGTTGAAAAGGTCTTCAGCACCGTCCTGCACGCGGCCAATGCCGTCTTCCAGTTTGTGCTCAACTGTTTTTTCGTCGCTCATAGGAAACCCTCCCCTTACTCGTGACTCCTCATAACGCACTCTTGCGCAGAGAGATGCGTCATGACGGCACTTTCTTAGAAAAAAATTAAATTTCAGCAGAACGCCAGTAAGGAGCGCCACCGGGGTCGGGTTCTCCGGCAATCATGGCGCGCAGCCGGGCTGCATACATTCGGAAGGCCGGAGAGTCCGGCGTCTTCTGCTCAGCCCCAATTGTCAGCTCTCCGGTAATCCCTGCGGGTGAGCCGGAGAGCACGACAATACGGGTCGCCAGCTTCAGGGCTTCCTCAATATCATGGGTAACAAACAGCACCGTCTTGTGAGTCTGCTGCCAGATCCGCAGCAGTTCATCCTGCAGGCTGTTACGTGTAATGGGGTCCAGTGCCCCAAAGGGCTCGTCCATCAGCAGCAGGTCCGGGTCCACGGTCAAAGCCCGCGCCACGCCAACACGCTGACGCTGGCCGCCAGAGAGCCGCTTGGGCCAACGGTCTGCCGCCTCTTCCAGCCCGACCAGCCGCAAAGCGTCCAGAGCGCGCTCCCGCTTTTCCTGCCGGTCCAGCCCCAGTCCTTCCAGACCAAAGGCAACATTCCGCAGCACCGAGCGCCAGGGCATCAGCCGCGCATCCTGAAAGACCAGCGCCTGAGCCCGACGCTTACCCGCAGAACGCCCTTCTGCCGCGCCAGCATCATCCTGTGGGCCTGTCACCGTACCTTCTGACGGCTTACTCAGCCCCATCAGGACCCGCAGCAGCGTGGATTTCCCCACACCGGACGGTCCCAACAGGGCGACAAACTCACCTTTGTGCAAATTCAGGCTGACATGGCGCAGAATGAAGGTCTCCCCGCCATCATGCGAGAGCCCGACATCATCCAGCCGCGCCAGCGGCGTCGCATCACTCATGCCTGCCACCGCAACACACGCAGACGCACAAACCCGAACAGAAAATCCGTTACCGCATAGAGAAGAGCCATGGTCAGCATATAAACCACAACCACATCGGTCGCCAGAAGGCTGGAGGCCTGCATCATCCGCGCGCCAATACCTGGCACACCGAACAGCTCCGCCGCGACAACGGACATCCAGCCCTGCCCCAGCCCGGTTCTGAGCCCGGCCATCACCCCGGGGGCAGACGCCGGCAGCACAACCTTGAACAGACGCCCCAAAAAGCTGCCATGCCCGAAGGCTGAGGCCAGTTCATACAGTTCCGGGTCCACACTCCGCACCGCTGCATAGGCCGCATAGAAATTGATCCAGAAGACGGAAATGGCGATGACAAAGGTCGCCCCGGATGTGTTTAGCCCAAACCACAGGATGGCGAACGGAACCCATGCCAGCCCCGGCACCGGGCGTAACAGATGCACAATGCCAGCCAGAAACGCATCCAGCACCGGCACCATACCGCACAGCAGCCCGATCAACGCGCCCAGCACGGACCCGAACAACAGCCCCAGCGCATAATGGCTCAGGCTATCCAGAATAGCCTGTTGCCAGAACCCGCCATGCACTTCATCCAGCCAGGCCTGCCACAGGGAACTCGGCGCAGGCACCATGCTGGACGGCAGAAGGCCGGTGCGGACTGCCGCTTCCCAGCCTCCAAAAAACACAACCAGACCAAGGCCCGACAGCGCAACGCGCTGCCGTCGGGAAAGAGCAGCCTTCACGGTTTCAGCTGCCGCCACAGGTCCAGATCAAACAGCTCTTCAACCGGCTGCGCCTTACGCAGAAGCCCCTGCTCAACCTCAAAATCCTGCACCTGCCGCACGCCTTCGATAATGCGGGTCGGGTCACTCACAAAACGGGAGGACGACCCTTCCAGAGCTTTTTTCAGAACGTCTTCGCTCAGAATGCCGCCACCCAGCGCTTTGGTCACAAACGGCGCAGCCTCATCCGGGTGCGTAGACAGCAGCGTTGTCGCCCGCACAAACAGGCCGCCCAGCACTTTGGCCCATGCCTGACGGTCCGGCGCATCCGGTTTGACAATGGCCAGCACAGAACCGGGCTGGTCCGGCAGCAGGTCATGCCCGCTAGCCAGCGTTCTGACATCCTTAAGGCGGCTGCGCACAACCGTCAGAGCCGGTTCCCTCAGCACGGCAGCATCCACCGCCCCGGCCAGAAAGGCCTGCTGAGCGGCATCAATATCCACGCCGATAATGTTCACGGATGATGTGACAGGGTTAATCCCCTCGCGCTTCTGCAGCCAGAACCGCAGCAGGCTATCCGGCACAGAGCCAGACGGCTGAGCGGCAATGCGCGGCAGGCGAGACTGCTCCTGCCTGAATTTATCAAGGATGCCTTTCAGAGCATTAGGAGAAAGACCGCCTTCTGTTCCTTCAGGCAGCAGAGCGCTCAGCGCGCCGCGAGATACCACTTCCAGCTCTTCGACAGAGGCAGCCGTCACCACCTTCACGTCGGCCCCATGCGCCCGTGCCTGCAACAGCGGCAGAACACCGGCCACATAGGCGTCAATCCGGCCGGACACCAGAGCCTGAATAGCCTGCGGGCCAGAGGTAAAGCGCACCAGGTTGAGGTCCAGCCCGGCGTCCTTCGCCCAGCCTTCGCCATCCAGCACAAACAGTGCGGACGATCCCAAAACCGGGATGTAGCCAATTCTTACCGGCGTGCCGGCCTGCGCCACGCCACTCAGCACGGAGAGCGTCAACGCGCCTAAAACCATTAATCGGGAAAAGAGCCGTTTCATTTCATCACCACGCTGAGAAAAAGCGTTTAATACCTAAACGTAATAGTGAGAAAATACGACTCTCTGTCAATGCTACAATCGGAAATGGGGATTATTCCGTTTCGCCATAGCTTCTGGGTAATCTGAGACCCTGACAAAAAAACAGGAGCACCCGCGATGGGGTTGCCCCACCACAGCAGGCTCCTGCCACCATACCGCCACCGCCCAACAGCAAAAAACCGCGCCCCCTCCTTTCAGGTCACCCTGAAACCGGAAGCGGCACGGTTTTTCATAAACCAGACGTCTTCAGACCAAAGAGGCGTTTGCCTCCCGGTTTTTACTGGTTACCGACGGCATGCATCGCAGCTTCACGATCGGCCTGTGCTTCGCTCAGCTCGTCCTTGCGGATCTGCGCACGCGCTTCCGGAGAAACCGTGATCATCAGCGTCAGCAGCGCAGAGACGACATACAGACCACTGAAGATCCAGATCACGCCTTCAACACCGCGCCAACCTTCAAACCAGGTCACAATCGCCGGGCCAACCCACGTGCTGGCACCAGCACCAAGACCCAGAATGGACAGAGCTGCGGCTTTTTCACGCGGGCAAACCTGCGGCATCAGGCCAGACAGCGGCACGAAGGATGCCAGAGACGCGCCATACAGCACACCCATAGCCGCAGCGATGGGGAAGTTATGCGTGAAGGACAGCGGCACATAATAGAACAGCGGAACAGAGATCGCCGCACCAAGACCGCCACCAACAGCCACAACCGTCCGCGGGCCCAGCTTATCGGCCATCATCCCGGAAAGCAGGTTGAAGATGATGTTGCTCAGGAACACGATGGACAGCAGTTGCAGCCACTGCTCCAGAGAGAACCCGACCAGCTTGGTAAACACGCCCGGCATGATGACCAGAAAGGCATATTCAGAGGACGTGTTGATGGTGCGGACAATGCCAGCAACCAGCGTCTTCGGCTCTCTCCAGATGATGCTGATAGAGCCAAACATGGCCTGCTTCAGCGTCACGTCCGGCGGGCTAAGGCGCTGCATGCCACGCGGTTCGCGTGTGAACAGCAGAGCCACAAGGCCACCAGCCATAACCAGGATCAGAGAAGACCAGAACGTGCCCATTTCCCCAATGCGCGGAATGGCAAAGCTGGCAAACAGAGAACCAAGCGTGGGCAGACCACCCGAGAAGGCAAACCAGAACCAGCCAGCCGCAGAGCCAAGCTGACGGGCCGGCGTTGCCGCAGCAATCCACACCAGAAAGCCATAGGCAAACAGCGGATAGCCCAGACCACGGGCCGTATAGGCCACCATCATCATCTGATAGTTGTTCGGCTGGAGGCCCAGCAGCAGGAACAGGACTTCAAAAATGCCCCAGATCCACAGGCCGGCCCACATGACCTTCTTGGGGCCCCACAGGTCAGATAGCGGGCCGGAAAGCCAAGATGAAATGGAAACAGCAACACCGTAAATGGTAAACAGCAGTGCAACGCGTGTGGAGGACTGCCCCTGCCCTTCCAGGTACGGTGCCAGATACCCGGCTTCAACCCCGTCCCCGATCATGAATAGCAAAAGCCCGACAAAGCCCCAGAGTAAGGGACGTGGTATGCCCATCCTGTCTATTAAGTGTGGTTTTTCCTGCTGTGTTGCTGTCTGCATCTACATGCTCTCCTGACATGCGGTGACGGCACGAAATAAAGACACCTCGCCTCATTGCGGGGGCTTTGGGCGCATCACCTTACGGGACCTTGCGGGAGTGCTCGCAAAGAACCGAAAAAAACGATTTTTGGTTGGGTATCCGTCAGACTTCAGACGAAATAGACAGATCGTGAGATCTCACCCATACAGCCGCTTGGACGGAGAAAAACTCAACATCCGGGCTGATAAAAACGCCCACCATGTGTGGGCGCCTCTGCCAGAGTGGCAGAAGAGACCGGCATGAAGAAGCCGGCCTCCCAAATCAAACTCTGAAAGCCTCAGGCTGCCAGATCGTGCGATTCCGTCACTTCCGGACGGGGGCCGCTGTCCTGGCCCTTCGCGCTGACATCGCGGTCGACCAGTTCGATCACAGCCATGTCGGCGGCATCGCCATAACGCATGCCAGCGCGCATCACGCGGGAATACCCACCGGTGCGGCCTTTGTAGCGTTCAGCAATCGCAGAGAACAGTTTCTTCACGATCACTTCGTCACGCAGCATGGCATATGCCTGACGACGTGCGTGCAGATCACCACGTTTGCCCAGCGTGATCAGCTTTTCGACGACGGGACGCAGTTCCTTCGCCTTGGGCAGAGTGGTCGTGATCTGCTCGTGTTTGATGAGAGCAACGGCCATGTTGCGAAACATTGCCGCGCGGTGAGAAGAGGTTACGCCGAGCTTTCTGCCGGCCATCCGGTGACGCATAGTTCAGTTCCTAGTCAGTAAGATATGGACTTAGAACGGCTCATCAAGCCGCTTTGCCAGATCTTCAATATTTTCCGGCGGCCAGGCCGGCACATTCATACCCAGAGAAAGCCCCATGGAGGTCAGGACTTCCTTGATCTCGTTCAGAGACTTACGCCCGAAGTTCGGAGTGCGCAGCATTTCCTGCTCGCTCTTCTGGACCAGGTCCCCGATATAGATGATGTTGTCGTTCTTCAGGCAGTTTGCGCTACGAACAGACAGTTCAAGCTCATCCACCTTGCGCAGCAGGTTACGGTTGAAGGGCAGGTCATCCTGCGGCTCTTCAGCCTGAACCGGACGCGGCTCGTCAAAGTTGATGAACAGCTGCAGCTGATCCTGAAGGATTCGGGCAGCAAGAGCAACAGCATCTTCCGGCGTGATGGCGCCGTTGGTTTCCACCGTCAGCAGCAGCTTATCAAAGTCGGTAACCTGCCCAACGCGGGTCGGCTCCACTTTGTAAGACACGCGCTTAACCGGAGAATAGATGGCATCAATCGGAATAAGACCGATCGGCGCATCTTCCGGACGGTTTGCAGCAGCAGGGACATAGCCCTTGCCCATGTTCACCACGAATTCCATGCCCAGCTTCACGCCGTCATCCAGCGTGCAGAGCACCAGGTCAGGATTCATGACTTCAATGTCATGCCCGGTCTGGATCTGGCCGGCACGCACTTCACCGGGGCCAGTCGCCGTCAGCACCATGCGCTTCGGCCCTTCACCATGCATACGCAGTGCAAGCTGTTTGATGTTCAGGACAATGTCCGTCACATCTTCGCGCACGCCAGCAACGGAAGAGAACTCATGCAGGACGCCGTCAATCTGCACGGCCGTAACAGCAGCCCCCTGCAGGGAAGACAACAGCACACGACGCAGGGCGTTACCCAGAGTCATACCAAAACCGCGCTCAAGCGGTTCTGCCACAACTGTCGCAATACGTGTCGGTTCCACACCGGATTCGACTTCAAGCTTTTCGGGCTTGATCAGAGATTGCCAGTTTTTCTGAAGGACCAAGGTACCGGCCTTTCAATATGAAAAAACACTGCTGATGCAGCGATTTCTCAGAAAATTAACAGAACAGCGAAAAGACGGCGGCTACCGTAAGGTAGCCGCACAGCCTCAATGCTTAGACGCGACGACGCTTACGCGGGCGGCAACCGTTGTGCGGCACCGGGGTCATGTCACGGATAGAGGTGATGGAAAAACCGACTGCCTGCAGAGCACGCAGAGCGCTCTCACGCCCTGACCCAGGACCGGAGACTTCGATTTCCAGCGTTTCCATGCCGTGTTCACGGGCCTTGCGGCCTGCATCTTCAGCAGCAACCTGCGCCGCATACGGCGTAGACTTACGGGAGCCTTTGAAGCCCTGAGCACCAGCGGAAGACCAGGAAATTGCATTCCCCTGGGCATCAGAGATGGTGATCATGGTGTTGTTAAACGTGGACAGAACATGTGCCACGCCAGAAATAATGTTCTTGCGCTCTTTTTTACGAATACGCGGTGTAGCGGCTTTCGCCATTGTTTTCCTACCTCAGTCCCTGCCCAGAAGCCCGCAAAAGCCGTCCGGAGATCCTCAACAAATCAGATTAACGCGTGGCTTTCTTCTTACCAGCGATAGCCACAGCCTTACCCTTACGCGTACGGGCATTGGTGTGGGTTCTCTGACCATGCACCGGCAGACCGCGACGGTGACGAAGACCGCGATAGCAACCCAGATCCATCAGACGCTTGATGTTCATTGCGACTTCACGACGCAGATCACCTTCAACGCGATAGTCGGTGTCGATCACTTCACGCAGCTTTGCGATTTCGTCATCGCTCAGCTCGTTCACGCGCTTTGCATCGGCAATGCCGACTTTCTCGCAGATCTGAGCCGCTTTGGTTGCGCCAATTCCGTAAATATACTGAAGCCCGATAACAACCCGTTTGTTCGTCGGGACATTCACGCCGGCAATACGTGCCACGCTTTACACTCCTGTCGGTCCAACTCGCTGGTCGAACACTACTGGCATCCACATGGATGCATGATTTCAATCAGTGGCCGCGAAATATACCGGCCACCCGCACAAGTCAACGAAAACAGATCACTTTTTCGTGAGCTGTCACTTCCCAGCCATGACAGCTTCAATGTCTGCCGTGACCTGAGCGGTCGGAAGCATTCCATTAATTTTATAAAGCCGTCCGGTTTTTTCGTAAAAAGGAAGAATCGGAGCCGTAAGATTCCGATACTCCTTCAGGCGCTCCACAACCGTTTCACGCTTGTCGTCCGCCCGACGCTTGAACTCATGGCTTCCGCACACATCACACTCGCCTTCCTTCTGGGGAGGCTTGGAGACTTCATTGTACGTCGCGCCACATTTGCTGCACGTAAAGCGGCCGGAGATTCGGTCTGCCAGAATGTCTTCATCAACATCCAGAAACAGAACCACATCTATTTTTTTATTTTCGGCAGACAGCATCTTATCCAGAGCATCCGCCTGCCCGAGCGTGCGCGGGAATCCATCCAGGATGAATCCTTTTGCACAATCAGGCTGCGCAATCCGGGAGTGCAGCATGGCAATAATCAGCTCATCAGGCACCAGTCGCCCGGCATCCATGAGTGATTTCGCCTGCTTCCCGATCTCAGACCCCTGGGCAACTTCTGCACGCAGCATGTCCCCCGTTGAGATCTGCACAAGACCGTATTGCTCTTCCAGCCGCTTGGACTGCGTCCCCTTCCCGGCACCGGGAGGTCCCAGAAAAATAACGTTCATCGTCTGATAATCCTCTGCTTCTTGCCTCCACGGGAGCGCCGCATAAGCCCCTGATACTGGTGCGCAACAAGATGCGACTGCACCTGCGTCACGGTATCAATCGTGACTGACACGATAATGATCAGACTGGTGCCACCAAAGTAGAACGGCACGTTGTAACGGCTGATCAGAATCTGCGGCAGCAGACACACAAGAACCATGTAGGCAGCGCCAATCGTCGTCAGGCGCGTCAGAATCTTATCAAAGTAGGTTGCCGTCGCAGCACCGGGACGAATCCCGGGAATAAAGCCCCCCTGCTTGCGCAGGTTATCTGCCGTCTCAGCCGGATTGAACGTGACCGCCGCATAGAAATACGAGAAGAACACGATCATTGCTGCATAGAACAACATATAGAGCGGCTGCCCCTGCCCCAGTTCTTCACCCAGAAACGAAAGCCATCCCGGCATGGATTTGCCGTTCATGAAGCCAGAAATCGTTACAGGGATCAGCAGCACAGATGATGCGAAAATCGGCGGGATTACGCCCGCTGTATTCACTTTGAGAGGCATATGGGTGGTATCCCCCCCAAACATCCTCTGCCCCATCTGACGCTTGGGGTACTGGATCACAACGCGTCGCTGTGCCTGCTCCATGAAGACGATGAACGTGATGGTCACCGCAGCCAGAACAAGAAACACCAACACAAAAAAGGGTGAAAGCGCGCCCGTATAGCCAAGCTGGAACAAGCTTGCCATCGCATGCGGCAGGTTTGCCACAATACCGGCAAAGATAATCAGTGAGATCCCGTTCCCAACACCGCGGGAGGTAATCTGTTCACCCAGCCACATCAGGAACATGGTGCCACCCACCAGGGTAATCACGCAGGAAACCAGAAAGAACGCACCGGGATTAACAACCGCAGATCCAGCCGCGCTGTGCATGTTTTCAAGACCGACAGCAATGCCGTAAGCTTGAAACAAAGCAATAAACACAGTGAGATAGCGGGTGTACTGATTAAGCTTTTTCCGCCCCTGTTCACCCTCTTTTTTCAAGGCTTCCAGAGAAGGAACAGCCGTAGACATCAGCTGCACGATAATCGAGGCAGAGATGTAGGGCATGATATTCAGGGCAAAGACGGTCATACGCCCAAGCGCACCACCGGTGAACATGTTGAACATGCCCAGAATGCCACCCTGATGCTGGGCCAGCAACTGCCCCATAACCGTGGCATCCACACCCGGAACCGGAATGTAAGTACCAAGACGGTAAATGATCAGCGCACCAAGAGTGAACCAAATCCGCTTTTTGAGTTCGGTTGCCTTGGCAAAGGAGCCCACATTAAAGTTGGCAGCCAACTGTTCGGCCGCGGAAGCCATGCATCCGTCCTTTCACACAAACAGCGCCACCACGTAACGCGGGACGCTGTCATGATAGTCTAAGAGTTAACCCAGACCACATCTGGAGAGGCATCGACCAGAAGAACAGTACGAAACTGCCCTTCTGGCCAAAGCATCAGGATGCGCTGGCTTCAGCAGCCTTGGGAGCTACCAGGACCTTGATGGACCCGCCAGCTTTCTCAATAGCCGCCACTGCAGAAGCAGAAGCACCAGACACTTCGAACGTGACAGCGCGGGTCAGTTCGCCTTCAGCCAGAATGCGCACACCGGCATATTTGCCCGTGCCGATCAGACCAGCATTCTTCAGCGTTTCTTCCGTCACAGCCGCGCCAGCTTCAAGCTTGCCTTCTGCAAAGGCTTTTTCAATCGCACCGAGGTTAATCGGAGCATAAACCTTGCGGAAGATGTTCTTGAAGCCACGTTTCGGCAGACGACGGTAGATCGGCAGCTGACCACCTTCGAAGCCGTTCAGGGACACGCCTTCACGTGCTTTCTGCCCCTTCACACCTCTACCGGAGGTCTTGCCTTTACCAGAACCGATACCACGACCGAGACGCTTTTTGCGATAACGAGAGCCTTCGTTATCACGCAGTTCGTTCAGATTCATATCAATCCTCCACCTTCACAAGGTGGGCCACCTTACGGACCATACCGCGGGTTGAGGGGGTGTCTTCCAACACCCGCTCACGACCGATCTTGTTCAGGCCGAGACCCACAAGGGTCTCTTTCTGACCAGGCTTGCGACCGTTGCCGGACGCAATCTGGGTGACTTTAAAGGTTTTCGCCTCAGACATCTGCAGCCTCCACAGCCGAAGCAGCCTGGTCGCGCTTACCGAAGATTTCAGCAACCTTCTTACCACGACGGTTGGCGACAGAACGAGGGCTTGCACACCGTTCCAGCGCCGAGAACGTCGCCTTCACCATGTTATGCGGGTTACGGGTCCCGAGGGACTTAGCAACCACATCATTGATGCCCAGGCTTTCGAAGACAGCGCGCATCGGGCCGCCAGCGATGATCCCCGTCCCTGCTTCAGCAGAGCGCAGGATCACTTTACCAGCACCGAAGTGACCAGCCACATCGTGATGCAGCGTACGGCCTTCCTTCATCGGCACGCGGATCATGCCACGTTTAGCACGTTCCGTAGCCTTACGGATGGCTTCCGGCACTTCACGGGCCTTACCAGCACCATACCCAACGCGGCCTTTCTGGTCGCCAACGACAACCAGAGCAGCGAAGGCAAAACGCCGACCACCCTTAACAACCTTAGCAACGCGGTTGATGGTTACCAGCTTATCAACCAGTTCATCACCTTCGCGTTCACGATCACGGCCGCCTCGACCGCCTTCTCTTGGTTCACGAGCCATTACGTGATCCTTTCCTCAGAAGGAGAGACCGCCCTCACGGGCAGCCTCCGCCAGGGCTTTCACCCGCCCATGATAAAGATACGACCCCCTGTCGAAAACAACCTGGGAGACGCCTGCAGCCACAGCACGCTGCGCAACAAGTTTACCGACAGCGCCAGCGCTATCCTTGTTAGCACCGCTCTTCAGAGACGGACGAAGTTCTTTATCCAGGCTGGAAGCGGCAGCAAGGGTGCAGCCACGCACATCGTCAATGACCTGTGCATAGATGTTCTTGCCAGACCGGAAGACCGACAGACGCGGACGACCACCAGCCTTGCGACGGAGCTGAAAACGCAGGCGAGCACGCCGACGGTTCCGCAGTTCCTGCTGAGTGCTCATTATTTCTTCTTGCCTTCCTTGCGACGAATGGTTTCCGTCTCATAACGCACACCCTTGCCTTTGTAGGGCTCAGGTTTACGAAAACTGCGAATATCAAGAGCAACCTGACCAACACGCTGCTTGTCGATACCTTCGACAAGAATAGCTGTCGGACGCGGCGTGGAGATCTTGATACCCTGCGGGATCGGATAAACCACGTCGTGAGAATAGCCCAGGTTCATCACAAGATTAGAACCCTGCACTGCAGCACGGTAACCAGTACCGTTAATCTCAAGAGCTTTTGAGAACCCTTCAGATACGCCTTTGATTGCTGTTGCAATCAGTGCGCGGGTTGTACCCCACATCATACGAGCCTGCGCTGCTGTCCCAACCGGACGCACCGCGACTTTCCCGTCTGAAATTTCCGCCTCAATGTGAGAGGAAAGCGGCAACGCGAGTTCGCCCAGCTTCCCTTTCGCCTTGAACACACCGTCTGCAATCGAGACAGTCACCCCGGCGGGAACATCAACGGGATATTTGCCTACACGTGACATTTATCCCTCCTCAGAACACGCGACAGAGGACTTCGCCGCCAACATTGGCAGCGCGAGCCTCGACATCAGACAGAACACCACGCGGTGTGGACAGGATCGAAACCCCGAGACCAGCACGCACACGCGGCAATTCTTTAATCTTGGAATACACACGGCGACCCGGGCGGGACACGCGATGAATTTCCTTAATAACCGGCTCGCCTTCGGAATACTTCAGCTCGATATGGAGCTGAGTGATGCCTTTGCGAATCTCTTCGTGTGAATAGCCACGGATGTAGCCTTCACGCTGCAGGGCATCGAGAACATTCGAACGCAGCTTGGAAGCCGGCGACACACAGGACACGTGACGTGCACGCTGTGCGTTACGAATACGGGTGAGCATATCACCCAGCGGATCAGAAAGTGACATTGTGCGCCCTTACCAGCTAGCTTTGACCAGGCCCGGGATCTGCCCGTTTGAAGCCAGATCACGCAGTGCGATACGGCACAGCTCAAACTTGCGGTAGTTACCGCGAGAGCGCCCCGTAAGTTTGCAACGGAGACGCACGCGAACACGTGAACCATTCCGCGGCAGTTCAGCCAGCTTTAAAGACGCATCAAACCGATCTTCTACAGGAAGCGAGCGGTCCATGACGATGTTTTTCAGCGCCGCACGCTTTTCCTTGTCCCGCGCAGCCATGCGTGTCCGCTTGGCATTACGCGTGATGGCAGAAGTCTTAGCCATATATTTTTATCCTCCGGAACCCTTCGAAAACCTTCGACGGTTTTCCAAGACAACAACACCTGGTGACAGATAACCTATTTCACTCAGGCAGCAAAGGGCAGATCGAATGCTTTAAGAAGCGCCTTAGCTTCCGCATCCGTCTTTGCACTGGTCACGAACACCACGTCCATCCCACGAACTTCGTCCACTTTATCGTAGTCGATTTCCGGGAAAACGAGCTGCTCTTTCAGACCGAGAGCAAAGTTACCGCGTCCGTCAAATCCCTTGTTTGCCGGCAGACCACGGAAATCGCGAATGCGGGGCATTGCGATCGTGACCAGACGGTCAAGGAATTCATACATCTGCGCACGACGCAGCGTAACTTTACAACCAATCGGCAGACCTTCACGGATCTTAAAGCCCGCGATTGCTTTTTTAGCAACAGTCTTGACCGGCTTCTGACCTGCAATCAGCGTCATTTCAGCAACAGCAGCGTCCAGTTTCTTCTGGTCGCCCGCAGCTTCACCTACGCCCATATTCAGGACAATTTTTTCCAGCCGAGGAACCTGCATGATGTTTTTGTAACCGAACTGCTCACGCAGCTTGGCGCGCAGTTCGGCTTCATAACGTTCCTGCATACGAGGAACGGAACGAACGCCCTTAGACTCACTCATTCTCGCCCCCTCAGCCTTCAATCACTTCGCCGGTTGCTTTCGCAACACGAACTTTCCGTCCGTCTTCAAGAACGCGGAACCCAACACGGGTCGGCTTCTTGGAGGCCGGATCGATCAGTTTCAGATTTGACAGATGAATGGGGGCTTCACGCGTGATGATGCCACCTTCTTCACCCATGCGCGTTGCTTTCTGGTGGCGCTTGATCATTGCAACGCCACGCACAATCGCACGATTTTCAGCCGGACGGACGGAAAGAACTTCACCCTGGGTCCCTTTGGAGGAACCGCTGATGACAACAACCGTATCGCCTTTTTTAATGCGAGCAGCCATTTATAGAACCTCCGGCGCCAGAGAGATAATTTTCATGAACTTGCGCGCACGCAGTTCACGAACAACCGGGCCGAAGATACGGGTGCCGATCGGCTCCTGCTGCTTGTTAATCAGCACAGCAGCATTCTTATCGAAACGGATGGCGCTCCCGTCGGGGCGACGAACCGGATAAGAGGTACGCACGATAACAGCTTGGTGTACGTCGCCTTTTTTCACCTTCCCGCGGGGGATGGCTTCCTTGACAGACACGACGATCACGTCGCCGACCGAGGCGGATTTCCGTTTGGAACCGCCCAGCACCTTGATGCACTGCACCTGACGCGCACCAGAATTGTCGGCCACGTCGAGGTTGGTCTCGGGATGGATCATGATCTAGATATCCTTACCTTACGCCGACACGCCAGCGGAGGACGCATCAACAACCTCACCGTTGCGTGCCACCACGGCCCACGTCTTGCGCCGGGAAATCGGTGTGCATTCGATGATGCGCACGGTATCGCCCACTTTGCAGACATTCTCTTCATCATGCGCTGCATATTTCTTAGAGCGACGGATGAACTTCTTATACAGCGGATGCATGACGCGACGATCGACAAGAACCGTTACGGTCTTGTCCATCTTGTCGCTGGTCACACGTCCGGTAAGGACGCGCCTTGGCATCGTCCAACTCCCTTCAGGAAATGGCAGCAGATGTTTTCGCACCTGCCGCAGACTTCTCAGTATTCTGCGCGACGATCGTTTTGATGCGCGCAATTTCACGACGGACCACACGAATGCGGCTCTGGCCTTCGTTCTGCCCGGTTGCCTGCTGGAACCGGAGATTGAGCTGTTCGCGCTTCAGTTCGAGCAGAAGCGCGTTCAGTTCATCGGCCGTTTTGGCACGCAGGTCAGCGGGCTTTGTTGCCTTCGCCATCTTACGCATCTCCAATTCGGGTCACAAATTTCGTCTTGATCGGCAGCTTTGCTGCACCGAGAGCCAGCGCTTCACGCGCGATCTCGGGCGGCACGCCTTCGATTTCAAACAAAATGCGACCGGGTTTCACACGGGCCACCCAGTATTCGGGAGATCCCTTGCCCGACCCCATACGCACTTCTGCAGGCTTTGTCGAGACCGGAAGGTCAGGGAAAATACGAATCCACACGCGACCGGCACGTTTCATCGCCCTGGTGATAGCCCGACGAGAGGCTTCAATCTGCCGTGCGGTGATACGTTCGGGCTGAAGAGCCTTCAGACCGAACGTACCGAAGTTGAGCGTCGTACCGCTTTTGGCCAGGCCGTGAATACGACCTTTGTGAGCCTTACGGAATTTAGTTCGCTTCGGAGAGAGCATTGTCTTCTATCCTTCGCCTCAGCGCTGAGGGGCCTGCTCGGCCGCCCGGCGGTCCTGAGCCAGTGGGTCATGGGCCAGGATCTCACCTTTGAAGATCCACACCTTCACACCGCAAGCGCCATACGTGGTCTGTGCAGTAGCCGTCCCGTAATCGATATCAGCACGGAGCGTATGCAGCGGCACACGACCTTCACGATACCATTCGATACGAGCGATTTCTGCGCCACCCAGACGACCGGAACAGTTGATCCGGATCCCCTGTGCACCCAGACGCATAGCGGACTGCACGGCGCGCTTCATGGCGCGACGGAAAGCCACACGACGTTCGAGCTGCTGAGCAATGTTGTCAGCCACCAGAGTTGCGTCGATTTCCGGCTTGCGGATCTCAACAATGTTGAGAGCCACTTCCGTACCGGCCATTTTGGTCAGCTCTTTGCGCAGAGCATCGATGTCCTGACCTTTTTTACCGATCACAACGCCCGGACGAGCCGCATAGATGGTCACGCGTGGCTTCTTAGCCGGGCGTTCGATCACAACGCGGGACACGCCAGCACCAGACAGCTTGCGACGCAGGAAAGCGCGCAGCTTCAGGTCTTCGTGCAGCAGACGAGAATAGTCGGAGTCAGCGTACCAACGGCTATCCCAGGTGCGATTGATTCCGAGCCGCAGCCCGATTGGATTGACTTTATGTCCCATACGTCAGGCCGCCTTCTGCTCAGGAGAAGCTGCTTCGGGCTCCGGAGCCCGTTCGGCAACAACAATCTTCAGATGGCTGAAGAACTTTTCCACACGGGCGGAACGACCACGGCCACGCGCATGGAAACGACGCATGACAATAGACTTTCCGACCTCAGCCGTCTTCACAACCAGCTGGTCAACGTCCAGCTGATGATTGTTCTCGGCATTAGCAATCGCGCTTTCCAGGGTCTTTTTGACTTCCTGGGCAATGCGACGCTTGGAGAACGTCAAGGTTGCGACAGCCTGAGACGCAGGCTTGTTGCGGATAAGACCCGCAACAAGGTTCAACTTGCGGGGACTAACCCGGATGTTGCGCGTAATCGCCTGCGCTTCTGTTTCCGCGAGCGTGCGCGGATGCTTCGGCTTGCTCATCTTAGCCCCGCTTCGACTTCTTGTCGGCCCCATGCCCGTGGAATGTACGGGTGGGAGAAAATTCGCCGAACTTGTGTCCGACCATATTCTCCGTCACCTGCACGGGCAGGAACTTCTGACCATTATAAACACCGAACGTCAAACCAACGAACTGCGGAAGGATCGTAGAACGACGTGACCAGATCTTGATCACTTCATTACGACCCGACGCGCGGGACGTTTCAGCTTTGCTCAGCAGATACCCGTCGACGAACGGGCCTTTCCAGACGGAACGTGCCATCTTCTATTGCCCCTTACTTGCCGGTCTTCCGACGACGGATAATCAGACTGTCCGTACGCTTGTTGACCCGAGTTTTGTAACCTTTGGTAGGCTTGCCCCACGGCGTAACCGGATGACGGCCACCAGAGGTGCGGCCTTCACCACCACCATGCGGATGGTCGACCGGGTTCATCACAACGCCGCGGTTATGCGGACGACGACCCAGCCAGCGCGCACGGCCAGCCTTACCCATGTGCTGGTTCATGTTGTCCGGGTTGGAGACTGCCCCAACCGTTGCCATGCATTCACCGCGCACAACACGCAGTTCACCAGACTGCAGCTTGATCTGTGCATAGCCGGCATCTTTACCAACCAGCTGTGCATACGTCCCGGCAGAGCGGGCCAGCTTGCCACCGGCACCCTGCTTCAGTTCGATGTTATGCACGATCGTGCCAACCGGGATGGATGCCAGCGGCATCGCGTTACCCGGCTTGATGTCAACGCGCGTGCCAGCGATGACATTGTCACCAACTTTCAGACGCTGCGGTGCCAGGATGTAAGCCAGTTCACCGTCTTCATACTTCACCAGCGCGATGAAGGCGGTACGGTTGGGGTCATATTCCAGACGCTCAACTGTGCCCAGCACGTCAAATTTACGACGCTTGAAGTCGACATAACGGTAAGACTGCTTGTGCCCGCCGCCACGGAAACGAGACGTGGTGCGACCGTTATTGTTACGACCACCCGTCTTGTTTTTGCCTTCCGTCAGCTGCTTGACCGGCTTGCCCTTCCAGAGGTCGGAACGATCGATCAGAACCGTACCACGAAGGCTCGGCGTGACGGGATTAAAGTGCTTCAGTGCCATTTGTTCCTACCCCACGTCACGCCAGTTTGGCGGTAAGGTCGATGGACTGACCTTCCGCAAGCTGGACGAACGCCTTCTTGATATCAGAACGCTGCCCCAGACGCCCCTTGAAGCGCTTGGTCTTGCCCTTCTGGACAAGCGTGTTAACGCCAACGACCTTGACGCCGAACAGTGTTTCCACAGCCACTTTGATTTCAGGCTTGGTTGCAGAGATCGCAACCTTGAAAGCAACCTGATTTTTCTCTGAAAGCGCAGTTGCCTTCTCGGTGATCAGCGGAGAACGAACAATGTCGTACATCGCTTCCCGAGAAAGACGCTCGGCTTTCTTGCGCAGAGCAAGAATGTTCGTCATGCCAGGCGCTCCTTCAGACCCTCGAGGCCAGCCTGGGTAATTGCCAGGACCTCGTGATTAAGAATGTCATAAACGTTGGCACCGATTGTCGGCAGGACATCAATGCGCGGCAGGTTGCTTGCAGCGCGCAGGAAGCCTTCATCAACAGCGGCATCAACAATCAGGGCAGACGTCCAGCCAAGCGTTTTCAGCTTTGCAGCCAGTTCGCTCGTGCGTGCCACACCAGAAGCAGACTGAAGAACAACAAGCTTGCCTTCTTTTACCTTCTGGGACAGCGCAGAAATCAGACCCAGACGACGCACCTTCTTGGGAAGGTCGTAGCCATGATCACGCACAACCGGACCATGGACAGCGCCACCGGTACGATACTGCGGCGCACGGAGAGAACCCTGACGGGCGCTACCGGTGCCTTTCTGGCGGTACGGCTTTTTGGTCGTGCCGGACACTTCGCCCATGCCTTTGACCTTATGCGTACCAGCGCGGCGCTTAGCCAGCTGCCAATGCACAACACGCGCCATGATGTCATTGCGCGGTGCTACGGAGAACAGCGCCTCGGGGAGCGTTGCAGAACCTGCGGTGCCGTTATCAAGCGTTTTGATTTCGATTTCCATGACCTCAGCCCTCCGCCGTCACGAGAGCGGCCGGGTAAGGCGCATCGACATGGCGGGCTTTTTTAATCGCATCACGGACCAGAACGACACCGTTTTTAGCTCCGGGAACGGAACCACGGATCATGATCAGGTTCTTTTCCGGATCGATCGCAGCAATTTCAAGATTCAGCGTGGTAATACGCTCATCGCCAAGATGACCAGCCATCTTCTTGTTCTTGAAGGTCTTGCCGGGATCCTGACGGTTACCGGTAGAACCATGTGAACGGTGAGAGATGGATACGCCGTGGGAGGCTTCCAGACCGGCAAAGTTCCAGCGCTTCATGGCGCCTGCGAACCCTTTACCCTTGCTGGTGCCTGTCACGTCGACTTTCTGCCCCACAACAAAGTGAGCAGCGGACAGAGAAGCACCGATGTCCAGCGTAGCATCGTCAGCTACACGGAATTCAGCCAGCTTCTTCTTCGGCTCTACCTTTGTGCGGGCAAAATGGCCGCGGTTCGGCTTAGAGACATTTTTTACCTTGGCTTTGCCCATACCCAGCTGAACGGCTGTGTAGCCATCCCGCTCCTGGGTGCGGACATCAACCACCTGCACGGAATCCACATGCAGGACGGTAACGGGCACATGTGTGCCATCTTCCTTGAACAGTCGGGACATGCCCAACTTTTTTGCGATCAATCCGGTGCGCATCGTCTGGACCTTAAAGTTTGATCTCGACATCCACGCCAGCGGCGAGGTCGAGTTTCATGAGAGCGTCCACGGTCTGCGGAGTCGGCTCGACAATATCGAGCAGGCGGCGATGAGTCCGAATTTCGAACTGTTCGCGGCTCTTCTTATCCACGTGGGGGGAACGGTTCACTGTAAACCGCTCGATATGCGTCGGCAGCGGGATAGGACCCCGAACCCGCGCACCCGTACGCTTCGCCGTATTGACGATCTCTTTCGTGCTGTTATCGAGAACACGATGATCGTACGCCTTCAGGCGAATGCGGATGTTCTGGTTGTCCATTGTTTCTTAGTCCAACACTTTACTGGTCCGGGGTAACCCGGCCGCCAAGTAAGACCCCGGCCGAAGACTCAGCCGGGGCCATCCAGTCCTAGGCTTCTAACCGATTACTCGGTGATAGAAGCAACCACGCCGGCACCAACGGTGCGGCCACCTTCGCGAATAGCGAAACGCAGGCCTTCATCCATGGCGATCGGAGCGATCAGTTCAACATCCATGGCGCAGTTATCGCCAGGCATGACCATTTCCGTACCTTCCGGCAGGTGAACAACGCCGGTGACGTCGGTCGTGCGGAAATAGAACTGCGGACGATAGTTGGTGAAGAACGGCGTGTGACGGCCACCTTCATCCTTCGTCAGGATGTAAGCTTCAGCTTTGAACTTCTTATGCGGGGTGATGGAGCCCGGCTTAGCCAGAACCTGGCCACGCTCAACGTCTTCACGCTTCGTGCCACGCACCAGCGCACCGATGTTGTCACCAGCTTCACCACGATCGAGCAGCTTGCGGAACATTTCAACGCCCGTAACGGTCGTCTTAACGGTGTCCTTCAGGCCGACGATTTCAACTTCGTCACCCACGTTCACAACACCACGCTCGACACGGCCCGTCACCACGGTACCACGACCGGAGATGGAGAACACGTCTTCGATCGGCATCAGGAACGGACGGTCAACCGGACGTTCCGGCTGCGGGATGTAGGAGTCGACCGCATCCATCAGATCCTTAACGCGGTTTTCACCGATTTCCGGATCACCATCTTCCAGAGTTACCAGAGCGGAACCCTTGATGATGGGGATATCGTCGCCAGGGAACTGATAGGAAGACAGAAGTTCACGAACTTCCATTTCAACCAGCTCAAGCAGTTCCGGATCATCAACCTGATCAACTTTGTTCAGGAAGACAACCAGAGCCGGCACACCGACCTGACGAGCGAGCAGGATGTGCTCACGGGTCTGCGGCATCGGGCCATCAGCTGCAGAAACCACGAGGATAGCGCCGTCCATCTGCGCTGCACCCGTGATCATGTTCTTCACGTAGTCAGCATGTCCGGGACAGTCGACGTGCGCGTAGTGACGCTTGTCGGTTTCATATTCCACGTGAGCCGTGGAGATGGTGATCCCACGAGCGCGCTCTTCCGGAGCCGCATCGATCTGGTCGTATGCTTTAAAGTCAGCACCACCGGATTTTGCCAGCGTCTTCGTGATAGCAGCCGTCAGAGACGTCTTGCCATGGTCAACGTGGCCGATGGTGCCGATGTTGCAGTGCGGTTTATTCCGCTCAAATTTAGCCTTAGCCATTTCTCTACTCCATACCCCGAAAACTTATCGGGATGCAGTTTTTAATAAGTCCGCCCCCACTCCACAAGGAGTGAATGCCACACCTAAAAGATTACCAGCGATAGTGGCTGAATGCCTTGTTGGCTTCGGCCATACGATGGGTATCTTCACGCTTCTTTACAGCAGCGCCACGGTTATTCACAGCGTCCATCAGTTCGTTGGACAACCGGTCCTGCATGGTGTTCTCGCCCCGTTTGCGGGAAGCGTCGATCACCCAGCGGATGGCCAGCGCCTGACGGCGCTCAGTGCGAACTTCAACAGGCACCTGATAGGTCGCACCACCAACGCGGCGAGAGCGAACTTCTACTGCAGGCTTAACGTTATCCAGAGCATTGTGGAACAATGCGACCGGATCTGCAGAAGCTCCACTCCGGCGAACCATCGCCTCGAGAGCTCCATAAACAATCCTCTCCGCAGTGGATTTTTTGCCATCATACATCAGAGCGTTCATGAAACGCGTAATGACAATATCTCCGAACTTCGGATCAGGAAGAATCTCACGCTTAACAGCGCGGTGACGGCGGCTCATACCTTAACTTCCTCTTACTTCGGACGCTTCGCGCCGTAGAGCGAACGCCGCTGACGACGCTTAGCAATACCCTGGGTATCCAGGACACCGCGAAGGATGTGATAACGCACACCCGGAAGATCCTTTACACGACCCCCACGGATAAGCACGACGCTATGTTCCTGAAGGTTGTGGCCTTCACCCGGAATATAACTCACCACCTCATAGCCGTTCGTCAGACGCACCTTTGCAACTTTACGCAGTGCGGAGTTCGGCTTTTTAGGCGTCGTCGTATAAACACGGGTGCAAACACCACGTTTCTGGGGGCAACTCTGCAGCGCGGGCACTTTGTTGCGCTTGACTGCAGGCTTGCGCCCCTTGGCAATGAGCTGGTTGATGGTCGGCATGCGCCTTTCCCGATCCTTACACAGTTCGGCCGGCTAACCTTTTTATCGGCTGCCGACTGTCATTTGAAAAACCCACCAGGCAACAACACCCGTGTGGGGCTATCTAGGCATCCGGCTCTAACTTTCCAGAGAAAGCCAACCGCATGCTTACACAAGAATTACGAATTTACCTCCGCTCCGGCACGGGAGCAGAAGCTGAGGGCTGCTAACTACCTCTCCCCCCCCCTTAAGTCAAGCGGGGTACGCGATTCTCGACCGCGAAAAGAAGAAAGAAGCCCTCACATAAAAAGAAAGGGACCAGAGCATAGCCCTGATCCCTCCTCTTCTAACGTCTTAATGACGCCTGCTCTTTACTCGGCAGCAGACCGCCCGACGCGCTGACGATCCTGAGACGCTGCGATTGCCCGCAGACGGTTCATGACGCTCCCCGTACCAGCCGGGATCAGACGACCGACAATGACGTTCTCTTTCAGACCATTCAGGGTATCCACCTTCCCTGCCGTTGCAGCCTCTGTCAGGACACGTGTGGTCTCCTGGAAGGATGCAGCAGAGATGAAGGACTGGGTCTGCAGAGAGGCCTTGGTAATACCCTGCAGCACCGGCATAGCAAGCGCAGGGCGCTCCCCAGCATTCATGCGCTTGGTATTCTCGGTCTCATACTCAATCCGATCAACGGTTTCGCCAATGAGATACGTCGTATCACCAGGCTCCAGAATTTCGACCTTCTGGAGCATCTGACGGACGATGACTTCAATGTGCTTATCGTTAATCTTCACGCCCTGCAGACGATACACATCCTGAATTTCGTTCACGAGGTAGTCGGACAGAGCCTCAACCCCCATGACTTTCAGAATGTCATGCGGCACGCGGGGACCATCAACCAGCGGATCGCCCTTCTCGACGAAGTCGCCTTCCTGAACGGACACATGCTTGCCTTTGGGGATCAGATATTCAGTCTCTTCACCCGTCTCATCGTTCTTCACGATAACGCGGCGCTTGGACTTGTAATCCTTCCCAAACTCAACACGGCCTTCCATTTCCGCGATAATCGCATGGTCTTTCGGGCGACGGGCTTCGAAAAGCTCGGCCACACGCGGCAGACCACCGGTAATATCACGGGTCTTGGACCCTTCACGCGGCAGACGTGCCAGCACGTCACCCGCATGAACTTCTGCGCCGTTTTCAACAGACAGAAGTGATTCAGGCGGCAGGAAGTAACGGGCATCGTTGCCGTTATCCAGCTTGATCACGTCGCCCTTGGCGTCCTTCAGCTGCAAGCGCGGACGCAGATCAACGCCCTTCCCTGCCTGCTTGTAGTCCACCACGGTCTTGGCAGTCAGGCCCGTCACTTCATCCATACGCTCGACAAGCGTGATGGAGTCGATCAGGTCAAGATACTCAACCTTACCAGCCTTCTCGGTGATGATCGGCAGGGTGTAGGGGTCCCACTCGGCCAGTTTCTGAGCGCGTGTGACTTCCGCACCTTCCGTCGTCAGCAAACGCGCACCATACGGCACACGATAGCGGGCTTTTTCAACCCCAGCTTCGTCCGTCAGCAGGATTTCACAGTTACGGGCCATGACAACCGGCACGCCCTGACTGTTCTGCACGACGTTGCGGTTACGAATAACCACTTTACCGTCACGAGACGCTTCGATCATGGACTGCTCAGCACCACGCTGCGCCGCACCACCAATATGGAAGGTACGCATAGTCAGCTGAGTGCCTGGCTCACCGATGGACTGGGCGGCAATAACACCGACAGCTTCACCAATGTTGACCGGCGTGCCTCGTGCAAGGTCACGGCCATAGCAGTGGCCACACACGCCAACGCGGCTGTCACAGGTCAGCACAGAGCGGATCTGAACCGTTTCCACGCCGGATGCTTCAATGCGTTCAGCATCGGCTTCGTCGATCAGGCAGTTGCGCGGCGCAACAACCTCACCAGAAGCCGGATCGATCACGTCTGCAGCCAGTGTCCGGCCGAGGATCCGTTCGGACAGAGAGGAAACAACCTCACCGCCATCCATCACCGCACGAATGGTCAGGCCGCGCTCGGTGCCGCAATCATTTTCGACAATGATGCAGTCCTGCGCCACGTCGACCAGACGACGCGTCAGATAACCGGAGTTTGCGGTCTTCAGAGCGGTATCGGCCAGACCCTTACGTGCACCATGGGTAGACGTAAAGTAATCAAGAACCGAGAGACCTTCTTTAAAGTTCGCAATAATCGGCTGTTCAATAATCTCACCAGACGGCTTGGCCATCAGGCCACGCATACCAGCAAGCTGCTTCATCTGCGCCGGTGACCCACGAGCCCCGGAATGGCTCATCATCCACACAGAGTTGATGGGCTTACCGACTTCCTGACGGGAAATCTCTTTGGTCATTGCAGCCTGGACTTCGTCCGTGCAGCGAGACCAGGCATCCACCACCTTGTTGTAGCGTTCGCCAGCCGTGATCAGACCATCCTGATACTGCTGTTCGAATTCCTTGACTTCAGCCGCCGTGCGGTCAACCAGCACTTTCTTTTCAGCCGGGATGATCATGTCATCCTTACCGAAGGAAATACCGGCCTTAGCAGCGTGACGGAAACCAAGCGCCATCAGACGGTCACAGAAGATCACCGCTTCTTTCTGACCACAGTGACGATAAACCGTATCAATAACGTCAGACACGGCTTTCTTGGTCAGCTGCTTGTTGATCAGCGAGAACGGAATGGCTTCGCTCTTCGGCAGGATCTGAGCAATCAGCACACGGCCCGGAGTGGTCACAACCGTTTCGTGGTGCTTCTTGCCGTCTGCGTCGATCGTCTCGAAACGGGCACGGATCTTGTCGTGCAGTTTCAGGACGCCAGCATTCAGAGCGTATTCCACTTCACCGATAGACGAGAAGGACGGTGCACCTTTGGTCGTCAGTTTACCAGTGGTGTCGTCATACTCGTTGCGGTCCGGCGTCACACCGAATTCAGGCGTTTCGAGGCTGAGGTAATACAGACCAAGAACAATATCCTGAGACGGCACGATAATCGGCTTACCGTTTGCCGGGCTGAGAATGTTGTTGGTGGACATCATCAGCACGCGTGCTTCAAGCTGGGCTTCGAGGCTCAGCGGTACGTGCACAGCCATCTGGTCACCGTCGAAGTCCGCGTTAAACGCAGTACAAACGAGCGGATGCAGCTGGATGGCCTTACCTTCAACCAGCACAGGCTCAAACGCCTGAATGCCGAGACGGTGAAGGGTCGGTGCGCGGTTCAGCATCACGGGATGCTCGCGGATGACCTCTTCAAGGATATCCCAGACTTCCGGACGCTCTTTTTCAACCATGCGCTTTGCAGCTTTAATGGTTGTGGCGTGGCCGTATTTTTCCAGCTTGGAGTAGATGAACGGCTTGAACAGTTCCAGCGCCATTTTCTTGGGAAGACCGCACTGGTGCAGCTTCATTTCCGGGCCAACCACGATGACCGAACGGCCAGAGTAGTCAACGCGCTTACCAAGAAGGTTCTGACGGAAGCGGCCCTGCTTGCCTTTCAGCATGTCGGACAGAGACTTCAGCGGGCGCTTGTTGGCACCTGTAATGGCACGGCCACGACGGCCGTTGTCAAACAGGGCGTCAACAGCTTCCTGAAGCATACGCTTTTCGTTACGCACGATAATATCGGGCGCACGCAGCTCCATCAGGCGCTTGAGACGGTTGTTACGGTTGATAACGCGACGATACAGATCGTTCAGATCAGACGTTGCGAAACGACCACCATCCAGCGGCACCAGCGGACGCAGTTCCGGCGGAATGACGGGAACCAGATCAAGGATCATCCACTCAGGGCGGGAACCGCTTTCTGAGAAGGCCTCAATCAGCTTCAGACGTTTGACAAGCTTCTTGCGCTTGGCTTCAGACGTCGTCTCTTTCAGTTCCTGACGCAGTTCGACCTTTTCGGCATCACAGTCGATGCGTTCAAGCACCTTCTTGATGGCTTCAGCGCCGATCCCGACTTCAATACCCTCTTCACCATATTCATCCATGGCGTCGAGGTACTGTTCTTCCGTCAGCAGAGAATACTGCTTGAGCGGAGACGTGCCAGGTTCAAGAACCAGATAGTTCTCGAAATACAGAACCTTTTCGAGGTCTTTCAGCGTCATATCGACCATCAGACCGATACGGCTCGGAAGAGACTTCAGGAACCAGATATGAGCAACAGGGCTGGCCAGCTGGATGTGACCCATCCGCTCGCGCCGCACTTTTGCCAGGGTGACTTCAACGCCGCATTTTTCACAGACAATACCGCGGAACTTCATCCGCTTGTATTTGCCGCACAGGCATTCGTAGTCCTTAATCGGGCCAAAAATACGTGCGCAGAACAGACCATCACGCTCCGGCTTGAATGTCCGGTAGTTGATTGTCTCGGGCTTCTTGATTTCACCAAACGACCAGGACCGGATCTGCTCAGGCGATGCGAGCTGAATCTTGATCTGGTCGAAGGTCATCGCCTGGCCGGTCTGGCCAAGAATTTTCATGAGTTCATTCATGTGCCGAAGCCCCCAAAGGGAAATGAGGAGCCGGAATCGTCATTCCGGCCTCCCCCTCAAAATAAAAACGGATCGTGCTGCTAAGGGTCACCTTTATTTGGCCCCCTGCTCCAGCTCAACATTCAGGCCAAGGGACTTCAGTTCCTTGATCAGAACGTTAAAGCTTTCCGGAATACCGGCTTCAAAGTCATCCTGCTCACGCACAATGGCTTCGTAGACCTTGGTTCGACCGGACACGTCATCCGATTTCACCGTCAGCATTTCCTGCAGCGTATACGCAGCACCATAGGCTTCAAGAGCCCAGACTTCCATTTCACCAAAGCGCTGACCACCGAACTGCGCCTTACCACCCAGCGGCTGCTGGGTCACAAGGGAGTACGGACCGATGGAACGTGCGTGGATCTTGTCATCAACAAGGTGATGCAGCTTGAGCATGTAGATGTAACCAACCGTGGTCTTACGCTCAAACGGCTCACCCGTGCGCCCGTCAATCAGCTGAGACTGACCGGATTTATGAACACCGGCTTTTTCAAGCATGGCTTCAATATCCGGGATGGAGGCCCCATCGAACACCGGCGTTGCAATCGGCACGCCCTTGCGCAGATTGTTGCACAGCTCGGTCAGCTCGCGGTTGTCCATGTCGGCAATGGCTTCGTCATAGATGTTCTGCCCATACACGTCTTTCAGACGGTCCAGCAGTTCCTGACGCTTTTCACCAGTGCGCTGGTATTCATCCACCAGTTCACCAATGCCACGACCAAGGTTGGCGCAAGCCCAGCCAAGATGCGTTTCCAGAATCTGCCCCACGTTCATACGTGACGGCACACCCAGCGGGTTCAGCACGATATCCACAGACGTACCATCTTCCAGGAAGGGCATGTCTTCAACTGGCACCACGCGAGAAACCACACCCTTGTTCCCGTGACGACCGGCCATTTTGTCACCCGGCTGCAGCTTACGCTTCACCGCGACAAACACTTTGACCATCTTCATCACGCCGGGCGGCAGTTCATCACCACGCTGGAGCTTCTCAACCTTGCTTTCAAAGCGGGCCTGAATTTTTGCCACAGAGGCATCAAATTCACGACGCAGCGTTTCCAGCTCAGCCATGACCTCATCAGACGCCACAACAATGTTACGCCATGTGCCACGCGGGTTTTCGTCCAGAACTTCATCCGTAATCACGGTGCCCGAGCGAATACCTTTGAAGCCGGCACCAGCGGTCTGATCAAGCAGCTTTTCACGCAGACGGCTGTAGAAGGAGCGTTCCTGAATGGCGCGCTCATCATCACGGTCCTTGGACAGACGTTCGATCTCGGCGCGTTCAATCGCCATCGCACGTTCGTCCTTGTCCACGCCACGGCGTGAGAACACGCGGACGTCAACAATGGTGCCGGTCGTGCCGGGCGGCAGACGCAGAGACGTATCACGCACGTCAGACGCTTTTTCACCGAAGATGGCGCGCAGAAGTTTTTCTTCCGGCGTCATCGGGCTTTCACCCTTCGGCGTGACCTTACCGATGAGGATATCACCGGGGTTCACTTCAGCACCGACGTAAACGATACCGGCTTCGTCCAGGTTACGCAGCGCTTCTTCACCCACGTTGGGGATATCACGCGTGATTTCTTCCTGACCCAGCTTGGTATCACGCGCCATGACTTCGAATTCCTCGATATGGATCGAGGTAAACACGTCATCCTTCGCAATACGTTCGGAGATCAGGATGGAATCTTCGAAGTTGTAACCGTTCCAGGGCATGAACGCGACAAGCGTGTTACGGCCCAGAGCCAGTTCACCCAGCTCCGTGGACGGACCATCGGCAATGATGTCACCAGCGCGAACCGTATCCCCAACATGCACCAGCGGACGCTGGTTGATGCAGGTGGACTGGTTGGAGCGGGAGTATTTCCGCAGACGATAGATATCAACGCCCTGCGTAGACCCGTTCTCATCGGTTGCACGCACAACAATACGTGCACCGTCGATCTGATCCACAATACCCTGACGACGGGCAACAATTGTTGCACCGGAGTCATGAGCCACTGCGGCTTCCATCCCTGTGCCAACCAGCGGCGCATCAGAGCGCACCAGCGGCACAGCCTGACGCTGCATGTTGGAACCCATCAGTGCACGGTTCGCGTCATCGTTCTCAAGGAACGGAATGAGCGCTGCAGCGACGGAAACCAGCTGCTTGGGAGAAACGTCACAAGCCGTCACTTCGGTCGGCGGCACGAGACGGAAGTCCCCGCCACGACGCACGGACACCAGATCACCCGTCAGGGTGCCATCAGCATCCTGCTTGGCGTCGGCCTGTGCCACCACCAGCTTTTCTTCTTCCATGGCGGAAAGATATTTCCAGCCATCCTGAAGAACGCCGTCCTTTACCAGGCGATACGGCGTTTCAATAAAGCCGTATTTGTTCACCTTGGCGTAAGTGGAGAGAGAGTTGATCAGACCGATGTTCGGGCCTTCCGGCGTTTCAATCGGGCAGATACGGCCATAGTGGGTCGGATGAACGTCACGGACTTCAAAGCCTGCGCGCTCACGTGTCAGACCACCCGGGCCAAGTGCTGAGAGACGACGCTTATGCGTGACTTCAGACAGCGGGTTGGTCTGATCCATGAACTGGCTCAGCTGGGAAGACCCGAAGAATTCACGCACAGCAGCAGCAGCAGGCTTCGCGTTGATCAGATCATGCGGCATGACCGTATCAATATCGACGGAGCCCATACGCTCACGAATAGCGCGTTCCATACGCAGCAGGCCAACGCGATACTGGTTTTCCATCAGTTCACCAACCGAGCGAACACGGCGGTTACCAAGGTTATCAATATCGTCGACCTGACCGCGGCCGTCCTTCAGTTCACACATCACCTTGATGGTGCGCAGGATGTCTTCCTTGCGCAGCACGCGCACGGTATCCGGCACATCGATATCAAGGCGCATGTTCATCTTCACACGACCGACCGAAGAGAGGTCATAACGGTCGGGATCGAAGAACAGACCATGGAACATGGCGTCAGCGGTTTCAGCCGTCGGCGGCTCACCCGGACGCATGACGCGGTAGATGTCGATCAGTGCTTCATCACGCGCGGTGTTCTTATCAACCGTCAGCGTGTTGCGGATCCACGGACCCTTGGCAGCATCAATCGCCAGAACCGGCAGTTCTGTTACACCAGCGTCATCAAGACCCGTCAGCGTAGCTTCAGTGATTTCATCACCAGCTTCTGCGTAGATCTCGCCTGTTTCGAGATTGACCATATCCCGGGCGATGAAGCGGCCCAGAAGGTCAATTTCGCCAACCAGCACTTCGCGGGTTTTTTCAGCGATCTTGCGCACCATCCGAGCGGTCAGCTTGGCTTCTGCCTCAGCAACCACTTCACCGGTTTCTGCGTCAACCAGCGGTGCCAGCAGCTTCAGACCACGGAAAGAATCCGCATCGAACGGACGCGCCCAGCCTTTAGCCGTTTTGGTGAAGGTGACGGTGTCATAGAAGTAGGAGAGGATTTCATTATCATCCATCCCCTTGATATCCAGAGCGTCGACGTCACCGCCTTCAGCCATTTTCGCCTTACGGGCAGCGGCAGATGCCTCGCCTTCCAGCGCATACAGCAGCGTGGTGACAGGCAGCTTACGCTTCCGGTCGATACGCACATAAATCAGATCTTTGGCGTCGAACTCGAAGTCCAGCCAGGACCCACGATACGGAATGACGCGTGCGGCAAACAGATATTTGCCGGAAGAGTGCGTCTTGCCCTTATCGTGGTCAAAGAACACACCGGGAGACCGGTGCATCTGGCTGACGATAACACGCTCGGTGCCATTGATAATGAAGGTCCCGTTGTCGGTCATCAGGGGCATGTCGCCCATATAGACCGGCTGCTCCTTGATATCCCGGATGGAGCGGGAACCCGTATCTTCATCCACGTCCCATACAATGAGACGCAGGATCACTTTCAGCGGAGCGGAATAGGTCAGCCCGCGCTGAATGCATTCTTCAACATCATATTTCGGCTCTTCGAATTCGTAGCTAACGAATTCCAGCCGCCCGCGACCTGCAAAGTCATTAATCGGGAATACAGATCGGAAAACCTCCTGCAAACCTGTCGGCGTGCGCGCATCGGGCGACACATTCGCCTGAAGAAACGTCTCGTAAGACGCCCGCTGCACGTCAATCAGGTTCGGCATCGGAGCGATTTCGGGGATCCGCCCGAAACTCTTGCGAATCCGCTTCCGTCCTGTGAACGATTTGGTGATTGCGTTCATCGTCGCTCCTGCCCTGCCCTTTGTCTCGGACCATCAGGCCCGCCGCGCTCTACCGCGAGCCTGATGGTCCGATCTGTAGTAACCGGCCTTCACTGATACCGGAAAGACCCCGGCCTCTATACCTGCTCCGAACCGGATCCGAAACAGGCAAACGGGCAGAGGCAACATACCCCCACCCGAAAACCTTTTCCATTACCCCGCCACCCTGAGGCAGCGGGACTTTGGCAAACTTATTTAATTTCGACGCTGGCGCCGTTGTCTTCAAGAGCTTTCTTGATTTTTTCGGCTTCGTCTTTGCTAGCGCCTTCTTTAACGGTCTTCGGTGCGCCTTCAACCAGGTCTTTGGCTTCTTTCAGGCCCAGACCCGTGATGCCACGGATTTCCTTAATGACGTTGATTTTCTTGTCGCCAGCTTTGGTCAGAACGACGTCAAATTCGGTCTTTTCTTCAGCCGGAGCAGCGGCAGCAGCCGGACCAGCAGCAGCAACAGCAACCGGAGCAGCGGCGGAAACGCCCCACTTTTCTTCCAGCAGCTTGGAGAGTTCAGCAGCTTCGAGAACGGTCAGAGCAGACAGTTCGTCAACGAGCTTGTTCAGATCAGCCATGATTAGACTTCCTAATATAAACACTGGTTTGCAAAGCACAACCTCCCCGGTGGAAGGCCATGCGATTTCTTGAACACGTCTTCAGATGAAGGCGTGCTTTAGGCGGCTTCCGCCTCACCCGTTTTGGCATAGACCCCAAAAACCCGGGCAAGCTGCCCTGCCGGCGCCTGAACAACACCTGCGATACGCGTAGCGGGCGTGGAGATAAGACCCACGAGCTGCGCGCGCAGTGCATCCAGAGACGGCAGTTCGGCCAGAGCCTTCAGTCCGTTGGCGTCAAGCACCTGCGAACCAAGAGAACCCCCGACCAGCACAAGCTTGTCATTGGTTTTGGCGAACTCGACGATCACCTTTGCCACTGCTACCGGATCAGCTGCCCATGCAAGAGCAGTCGGTCCTTTAAGCATCGGCTTAATGCCGTCGAACTGGGTCCCATCCAGGGCGAGAGTTGCCAGCCGGTTTTTTGCGACCTTGTAAGTTGCACCCGCTGCACGCACTTTGCGTCGCAGATCCGTCACATCAGCTACGGTCAACCCAGCATTCTGGGTCACCACAACCATGGACGTTTCGGCGAACACGGCGGCAAGGGCGGCAACAGCGGCCTGCTTTTCCGTACGGTTCAAATCCCGTCTCCGTCTTGCTTCATCCAGCCTTGGCCGAATAAAGCGGGTTGCCCTCAGGATTTCACAAAAACAGTGCGAAATCCGCTCGCCTGTCCTTCAAACGGAATACCCGGAGCCTGCCGAAAAACAGCCTGCAACCAGCATCCCCGTCTTACACGCGCAAACCTGTAAGGTTTTTTACGGCACAAGGCCACGTGTGATCTCGGACAGGATCGGGAAGCAACCCGAAGGCACTTCCCTTAATGTGCCGCACCAGACCGAAGCCCGGCACAGCAGCATCTCAAACTCAGCCTGCGAAAGCTGAGATATCGACCTGAACGCCCGGGCCCATGGTGGACGCAAGAGCGATCTTTTTCAGATACGTGCCCTTTGCACCCGTCGGGCGAGCTTTCTGCACGGCATCGATGAATGCGCGAGCATTTTCAATCAGCTTCGCTTCATCGAAAGAAGCTTTGCCGATGCCTGCATGCACGATACCGGCTTTTTCAGCGCGGTATTCGACCTGACCGGACTTGGCTGCCGTGATAGCACCCTTAACGTCCATGGTCACGGTGCCCAGCTTCGGGTTCGGCATCAGACCACGCGGACCGAGGATCTTACCGAGACGACCAACGAGAGCCATCATGTCCGGGGTCGCAATGCAGCGATCGAATTCGATTTCGCCAGCCTGCACTTTTTCCATCAGGTCTTCAGCGCCAACAACATCGGCACCGGCAGCGGTTGCTTCTTCAGCTTTCGCGCCACGAGCAAACACGCCAACGCGCAGCGTCTTACCCGTGCCGTTCGGCAGGGAAACGAAACCGCGGACCATCTGGTCAGCATGACGCGGGTCGATGCCCAGATTGAGGGAGATTTCAACCGTTTCGTCAAACTTGGCCGTTGCATTGCCCTTTACCAGAGAAATAGCTTCGTCCAGACCGTAAGACTGACCGTGAGTGACTTTGCTGCGTGCAGCGGCAATACGCTTGTTCTTAGCCATGCTCTCAGCCCTCCACCGCCAGACCCATGGAGCGGGCAGAACCTGCCAGCATCCGCACAGCGCCATCGATATCGTTAGCGTTCATGTCTTTGAACTTCTGCTCTGCGATTTCCTGCAGCTGACCCATGGTCACCTTGCCAACAGCAGCAGACTTACCAACCGTCTGGCTGCCTTTGGAAATCTTGGCAGCTTTCAGCAGGAAGTAGGTGTTCGGCGGCGTCTTGGTGATGAAGCTGAACGTGCGGTCTGCATAAGCGGTGATGACGACCGGGATCGGCATACCAGGCTCAAGACCCTGGGTCTTGGCGTTGAACTCTTTACAGAACTGCATGATGTTCAGACCACGCTGACCGAGCGCGGGACCAACCGGCGGCGAAGGATTCGCTTTACCAGCAGGAATCTGAAGCTTGATGTAGCCAACAACTTTTTTGGCCATATCCGGGACTCCTCATTATTGAACCCGGACCGCGGTTCTCACGACTCCTCTGAGCCATGGTTATGGCACAGGACGAGCCTCCCGCGTTCCGATAGGAAAGGCGCGCTTACCGGTGCGCGCCGCTTGTGTCAAGAGGCTGACGCATATTTGCACTACCCGATGTCAGGTCAGAAGCAGCCGGATCAGTCTGTGTGCTGATGCCACCAAGCGGGGCTGCATGGCGCAGATTACCATACTGCAACGGGTGGAACGGCATGATTTTATCAGACTGCGGCAGTTCTGCCCGAGACCAGCCACCACCCAGCGCGCGAATCAGCTCCACACGCGCATCAACAGCACGGGTCTGCACCTGCACAAGGGCAATACGCGCATTCAGCGCCGCCACCTGTGCCACCACCACATCAAGGTAGTTGGTCAGGCCGCCGGTATAGAGCGCCATGGTCATGGTCTGGGTATGCAGGGCGGCATCCACTGCACTGCTCTGCTGCTGCGCTTCCGTCTTCAGGCGGTTGGTGCGCGTCAGGTTATCTTCCACCTCCTGAAACGCATCCAGCACAGTGCTGCGATACAGGTCTTCCTGCTCCCGGTATTGCGACCAGTTGCGTTGCAGCTCAGCACGCCGCAGCCCACCCTGAAACAGCGGCAGCAGTGCCTGCACGCCAAACTGGTACATGGAGTTGGAAAGAGACGCGAGGTCAAACCCGTTATCCATGAAGCCCGTCATGGCGTTGAAGGTAATGTGCGGATAGAACGCCGCACGCGAGACACCAATCGCCCTGTTGGCCTGCGCCATACGCCGCTCGGCCTCCGCAATATCCGGTCGCCGTTCCAGCAACGTGGATGGCAGAGCAACCGGCGGCTGCGCCTCAGCAAACCCCAGACGCGTGACCGGCGCGATATGGAACGAGGCCGGAGCCTGATTCACCAGCACCGCAATGGCATGCTCCATCACATCCCGCTGGGAGCGCACTTCGGTTTCCTGCGCCTGCGTGGTGTAGAGCTGGGTTTCTGCACGTGAGACGTCCATCCCCGGCGCAATCGCCCCTGCCAGACGCATTTTGGTGACCTGCACTGCCGTCTGATAGTAGCGGATGGAATCCCGATACACTGCATCCTGCGCATCCAGACCACGCAGCGTCACGTAATCACTCGCCAGTTCGGCCTGCAGGCTCAGGCGTGCCAGCGCATAGGCCGCTGCCTCGGCCTGCGTGCCCTGCTTGGCCATGCGCACCTTGTTGCGGATGGCCGACCAGAAATCCGGCTCCCATGTCGCTGTGCCCGAATATTGCTCGGACGACATATAGACCGGCCCGGCGGACCCTGCCCCGCGCCACAGCCTGTGGCGCGAGCCCTTATATTTCTCACCGCTCGCAGCACCATTGACCTGCGGATACAGGTGGGACTTGGCTTCCATCGCCACATCACGCGCCTGCATGAAGGCTTCCGCCTGCGCCTGAAGGCTCGGGTTCAGGCGCATGGCCTGCTCTTCCAGCTGGTTGAGTTGCGGATCTCCCAGCATGGTCCACCAGTCCGGGCGGATCACATCATCTGCCGGCTGACCGGGCTGAAGAACCCCGTGATTCTGCCCTTCCCACTGGGCAGGCAGCTTCAGTTTTGTCGGGTTGTAGCGCGGGGCCATGTCACACCCCGAGAGGATGGTGGCCAGCGAAAGACCAACCAGAAAACTCCGCTTCAGTCGCAGCGTCACGGCGCGCCCTGTCATGGGCGGCCTCCTTCTTCTGCCGCTGGCTGATTATCTTCCGGCATGGCGCGGATATCATCGTTGCCCTGCTCGGCTTTTTCAGCCGGAGCCTTCTGCTCTGCCTTAGGCGGGGTCGGCTTTTTGGGAGCGACGTTGTAGCCCGGCGTACCTTTGACAATCCTTACGCTCTGGCCATCCAGCAGGCCGGCAGAGGGGCTGTTCACCACGCGGTCCGTTTTCTTCACACCGCGCAGGATCTGCACCGTCGTGCCCAGATTGGTCCCGACCGTTACACCCACCAGATGCACATGGTTGGAATCATCCACCAGCGCGACCTGTGTGCCTTCCGCGCGGAAAATAATCGCACCTTCCGGCAGGATCAGCATATCGGGGTCACCCGGTGCCTTGAAGTTGGCGGTCGCGTAGGAGTTCGGCCAGAGTTCGCCAGATTTGTTGTCCAGCGTGAGTTCCGTCGTCACCGTACGGGTCGAAGCGTTAAAGGCGGTCGCGGTCGCCAGGAATTTCGCCTTGAAGGTGCGGTCCGGATATTGCGGGATGCTCAGATCGGCTTCCAGACGCGGGGAGATAATGTCCGCATAGTCCTGCGGCACAGCGACGAACACGCGCATGGCATGCACATCCGCCACGCTGAACAGTTCCGTGGCATTCCCGTGAGAGTCCACATCCCCTCGCCCGGCATTCACGTAATCACCCACGTCCGCAAAACGCGACGTCACGATACCATCAAACGGCGCGACGATTTTCTTGAATCCTTCAAGTGCTGCAAACCGTTCCACGTCATGGCGTGCGGCTTCCACCTGTGCCTGCTGGGCCTCGGCGTTGGCAGCCTGCACGTCCACTTCCTGCTGCGAGACAGCCTGCGTGCCCTGCAACGCCTTCCAGCGCCGCGCCGTAATCTGCGCCAGCTTGTAGCGGGCCTGAGCCACATCCAGATTGGCCTTGGCGGCGGCATACTGGGCATCCAGTCCCGGCGTGTCGATTTCCGCCAGAACATCGCCGGTTTTCACCACGGCACCAAAGTCCTTGTACCACATTTTCACGTAGCCAGAGACCTGCGCGTAAATGGGAGCCTGATACCATGCGGCGATATTGGCTGGCAGCGAGAGCGTGCGGACAGACGGCCCCGGCTGCGGGTAGATGACCTGCACGGCGGGTATCGCGTTTTCCTGCGTTTCCCGGGCCAGATGCATGTAATGCGCCTGCCGCTGCACAATGCCGACGACCGCCAGAATAATGGCGACTATCGCGACAATGATGATCCCGATCGTCCTTTTGCGGGAAGACGCCGCATCATGCTGTGTGGTCTGCTCCGGCTGGCCACCGTCTTCATGATACCCGCTCATGCGCCTTCTCCCTGTTCCGTCGTCGTGGTCGGCTTTTTTCGATTATGCAGCATGGCGAAAACACATGGCACAAATAGCAAGGTTGCAACTGTTGCCACCAGCAGGCCGCCCATGACGGCTTTGCCCAGTGGCGCGTTCTGAGAATTACTGAGGGACATTGGCAACATCCCGATAATCATGGCGGAGGCCGTCATCAGCACGGGGCGAATACGCTCAAACCCGGATTCAATGGCGGCCTTAATGGCGTCGCCATGCTCTTCCAGCCGCTCCCGCGCAAAGGACACCACCAGAATGGCGTTGGCGGTTGCCGTGCCCATGCACATAATGGCCCCTGTCAGCGCAGGCACCGAAAGTGTGGTGTGCGTCAGGAACAGGCTCCAGGAAATCCCGGCCAGTGCGCCCGGAAGGGCTGTGATGATGATGAACGGGTCCAGCCAGGACTGAAAGTTGACCACAATCAGCAGGTAGACCAGCAGCACGGACATGGCGAGGCCACCGAGCAGCTGCGCATAGGCGCTGTTCATGGTGACCGCCTGCCCGCGCACTTCCAGTGCGGAGCCATGCGGCAGGTCCGGGCGGACCTCATCCACAATACGCTCCACCTCACGGGAGACCGTGCCGAGGTCAATGCCCTCGTTGGAGGCGTAAATGTCGAACACCGGCAGAATGTTATAGTGCGAGACTTCACCCGGCGTGCCAGTCTGCACGATCTGGCTCAGACCACCCAGAATCTGCGGCGTCTGGCCCGTCGGGTTGCCGTCACCCTTATCAATGGGCGTGATTTCCAGATCATTCATGGTCTGCAGGAAGGTCGCTGGCGTCTGGATATCAATCAGATGCGAAACACCCGTCTTGGTATCCAGCCAGTAGACCTGCCCCACCTGAGAGCTACCGGAGAGCGAAACCAGCGCGTTGTTCGCCACGTCGGATTCCGTAATACCCGTACCCAGCGCGTAGGTTCGCCGCGTGTTGACCCGCAGGGTGGGCGTTGTCATTGGCTGCTGGACAGATACATCTGTCAGCCCCGTGACGTGCCGCAGGCGGTCGGCCAGACGGTTAGCAAAGCGGAAATTCTCTGCAAGGTTGCGGCCCGTAATCTGCACATCAATCGGCGACGGCAGACCAAAGTTCAGGATCTTGGCGGTCAGATCGCCCGGCAGGAAGGAAATCTGCGTGCCGGGGAATTTCTCACCCAGATTATGGCGGATCATCCGGCGATACTCTGCCACTGGGGAGTCCGGGTCTTTCAGCGAGACCGTGAGGTCACAATCCTGCGTGCCGACCGTGGGGGTGGGAATATAGGCCTGATTAAGCGGGCTGAACGGCAGACCGCAGTTATCGACAATACTCTCCACCTGCCCCGGCAGCGTGCGTTCAATTTCGTCATTCACCAGCTGAGAAATCTTGCCAGCTTCTGAGAGCTTGGTGCCCAGCGGCGCGCGCATGTGAATGGCCATGGTGTCGGAATTGATTTCCGGGAAGAAGTCCTGCCCCACAAAGAACAGCAGCCCCAGAGACCCGAGCGAACACACCACAAACACCGGAATGAACGTGCCGCGCGTGGCGACCAGATGGGTCAGCAGGTTCTGGTATCCGTGACGGAACTGCTCGAATTTGTGCTCAAACCCCCTCTGGAACCGGCCGAAAATGGTTTTAGGTTCCACCGGACCATGGGCATGCGCGGCCACCTGAGCAGCCAGCATGTATTTCGCCATAGTCGGCACGAGGGTCCGGGAAAGGATGAAGGAGGCGATCATCGCGAAGATGATGGCTTCAGCCATCGGCATGAACAGCCAGCCCGCAACGCCGGTCAGCTGGAACAGCGGCATCCAGACAATACAGATACACAGCGTGGAGACGAAGGTCGGGATCACGATCTGATTGGCAGCATCGATAATCGCGGTCTCGAGATCCTTGTCCATCTCGAGATGCGCATCGATGTTTTCAATCATCACGGTGGCATCATCCACCAGAATACCCACGGCCAGCGCCAGCCCGCCGAGGGTCATGACGTTAATGGTCTGCCCGGCCCAGCCCAGCCCGATAATGGAGCACAGCATGGCCAGCGGAATGGAGGTGGCGATAATGACAGTCGAGCGCCAGGAACCGAGGAACAGCAGCACCACAAGCCCGGTCAGACAGGCAGCGGTCAGCATTTCCCGCAGCACGTCCTGCACGGATTCCTTCACGAAAGTGGAGGCATCATTCAGCACCTTGATGTTGACGCCTTCGGGCAGGGTTTTCACGATCCCGGGGAGCAGCTTTTTCACGCCCGCCACAACTTCCAGTGTCGAGGCGTCACCACTCTTCATGACCACAATCAGAACGCCCTGCTGGCCTTTAACCAGCACGAGGTTGGTCTGCGGCGGCCCGCCCTGATGCACCCACGCCACGTCCTGCAGGCGGACCACAGCATTCCCCACCTGCTTGATGGGTAGCATGTTGAGGTCATCCATATCCCGCGGCGAAGCGTTGGTCTGCACCATCCAGTCAAACGCGCCAATCCGCTGGTCACCCGCGGGCAGCACAATGTTCTGACTGTTAAGGGCTTTGGACACATCGATGGGCGAGAGCCGGTGGGCCAGCAGTTTGACGGGATCCAGATCGACCATCACGTTACCGGGCTGGCCGCCATAGGGGTTCGGGATGGCCGCCCCCGCAACAGACACCAGCGCCGGTCGGATAAGGTTGGACGACATATCGTAGATCTGTGAGGCCGTCATGGAGGTCGAGGAGACCTGCAACGTGATGACCGGCACAGAGGAGGCATTATAGGCCAGCACCAGCGGTGGCGTGGAGCCGGTGGGCATCTGCTTGATCACGGTCTGGGAGACCGAGGTGATCTGCGTCTGCGCCACGGCGGTATCCGTGCCAGGCTGGAAGAAGATTTTGACGATCCCGCGGCCGTAATAGGACTGGCTTTCAATATGCTCGATATTGTTCACCGTCGCGGTCAGCGCGCGCTCGTAGTAATAAACCACACGGCCGGACATATCCTCCGGCATCAGGCCGGTATAGGTCCAGACCACGGCCACCACCGGGATCTTGATACTGGGGAAGACGTCAGTCGGTGTCGTGAAGACACCTCTGATACCAAACACCAGAATAAGAATGGAGAGTACCACAAAGGTATACGGCTTTTTAAGCGCCGTTACGACAATCTCATTCATACATGACAGCCCCTGCCGACACGTCTAAACGCCAGCATCCAGATAAATCGCTCATACAAACTGAGATACAGACATCCCCTCTCAGCGCCAATAAAAATGCTTTTAATCTGGGCGTTTCAGGAATGTTGTAACACAAATATAACAGTGAAGCGGGTTCCACGCCCTTCCGGCCCCGCATCGATCTGCACCGTCGCGTCATGCAGGTGGGCAATGGCGGAAACAAGGCTGAGGCCCAGCCCGCTGCCCGGCACATGGCGGCTCTTGTCCGAGCGGTAAAAGCGGGACAGCACCGCGCCCCGTTCTTCCGGAGCGATACCAATGCCGGTGTCGGTCACAGTCAAATAGACTATGCCGGCCTGACGGCTTACACTCACCGTCACTTCCCCACCCTCCGGGGTAAATTTGATGGCATTATCCACCAGATTGACCAGCAGTTCGATCAGCAGATGCCGGTCCCCATCCAGACAGACCGGCACGGTGGTCGGCTGCATAACCAGCGTCACCCCCTCCGTTTCCGCAATCGGTTCATAGAGATCAACCACGTCAGCACCCAGATCGTTCAGGTTCACGGTTGCAAACCCGGCACGACGGCGGCTGCTTTCCAGCTCCGCAATCCGCAACAGGGCGGTGATAATGCCCAAACACTGGTCCAGATTGCCCACAGCCCCACTGACGGCATCTTCCAGCGCCTCGCGCTCGCCACCAGAGGCCAGGGCACGCTCCAGCTTGGCGCGCACGCGGGAGAGCGGTGTGCGCAGGTCATGCGCAATATCGTTGCCGACCTCCCGCATTCCGTCCATCAGGTGCTCCAGACGGTCGAGCATGCGGTTCACGCTCCCTGCCAGACGCTCCAGATCATCCCGTTCCTTCCCGGCAGGCAGGCGCTCGTGGATATCGCCCGCCATGATCAGGTCAATGGCCTCGTGCATTTCCTTCACCCGGAACAACGCACGGCGACTCAGCACCATGCCCAGCAACAGGGCGAATAACAGAGTGGGAATAGCCGCCACCACCGTGGCATGCCGCAGCATCAGCTTCTGCTCAGCCAGCAGGTGAAAGCTGCGCCCCAGCACCAGAATGGTGCCATCCGGCAAGGTCTCGGCCAGCAGGCGCAGCGGATAGGCAGCGCCCTCCTCCGGGTAGATTTCGATATTATGCGGTTTGCCGTCCGCTACGAGCCCTTTGGGCCATGCGTGCAGATCCCCGGCAATCAGGGCACGGCTGGCGTCAAACAGTCCGGCACTGCTGATGACCAGCCGCAGATCATCCGTTGCGCGTTTGCGGATGACATATTCCAGATGTTCCGGCGTCATCTGCGCCAGTAAATGGGCCTCGCCACGCAGCAGTTCGGTCGAGCGACGGGATTCCACCGCTTCCATCTGGGTATAAACCAGCCCGAACTGCATCACCATCACGCCTGCCATGGCCGCCAGAGCAGCCAGTGTGAGGCGGAAGGTTGCGGTGCGGAAAAGCTCAGTCAGGAACACGCAGCAGGAATCCTGTGCCGCGAATGCTGCGGATCAGCGGCTCTTCTCCGGGCGCATCCACCTTGCGGCGCAGCTTGCCGATATGCACATCCACCAGATTGGTGCGCGGAATAAAGCGATACTGCCAGACATCTTCCAGCATCATGGAGCGGGTCAGCACCTGCCCGGGCCTGCGCATGAGATATTCCAGCAACCGAAACTCGCGCGGCAGCAGCTCAATCTCCCGCCCATCCCGCCAGACGCGTCGCTCGATCAGATCCATGGAGAGCGGCCCTACCCGCAACTGGGTGCTGCGCGTATCATCCGGGCGGCGCAGCAGCGCTTCCACCCGGGCCATCAGCTCTTCCATGGCGAAGGGCTTGGTCAGGTAATCATCGCCGCCTGCTTTCAGACCGGTCACGCGGTCATCCACAGCGGAGAGAGCGGACAGCACCAGCACCGGCGTGCGGATGCCGCGCTGGCGCACCGCCTCAATCACGCTCAGGCCATCCATACCCGGCAGCAGGCGATCCACCACCATGACGTGCGCCTCACCCGTGAGGGCTGCCGTAAGACCAGCATCGCCGGTTTCCTCGTGTCGCACCTCAAAACCATGGGCCGTCAGTTCGCCCACAATTTCCTCAGCAATCGCGCTGTCATCTTCTATCAGCAGCACAACGCCTCTGGACTGCTCGGGGCCTCGGGGCTGGCCGAGCTGTGCTGTATCCGGATCTGTGTTCAGTGCTGTCTCTTCCGTCATAACTGTCCTGATGCTGTTTTCCCCGGTTCAGGGCCAGTAAATTCCATTTCAGGATTAAGCGCTACGTCTTCCGTCTCCGGGGCATCCAGTTCCCGCAATCGGCGGCTGACCACACGCGTGCGCCTGCGGGCTTCCTCAATGGATGTTGACATAGCCTGCGCATTGCGCGCCAGTTTTTCCAGCACGCCATCCATGCGGATCATTTCCTGTCGGGTTGCGCCCAGCAGGCGGGCAATGGTTTCCGTCCGGTCTTCCAGCGCCAGCGTGACATAACCCAGATGCACCGTGCGCAGCAGAGCGGGCATGAGAGCGGGCCCCATAATCATCACCCGGCAGGTCCGGCCAATTTCATCAATCAGGCCGGGGATGCGGGCCGCTTCCGCATAGAGGCCGTCGGTTGGCAGATACAGCACGGCAAATTCCACCGTGCGCGGAGGGTGGATATATTTGGTCGCAATTTTTCGTGCTTCCAGCCGCAAAGTGCTTTCCAGAGACTTGCGGGCGGCTTTCTCAGCCACCGCATCGCCGTCCTCCACGGCGTTCAGCAAACGCTCATAGGCTTCGGTCGGGAACTTGCTATCCACCGGCAGCACCGGCGGTGTGCTGGAGCGCACCGGCATGCGGATGGCAAATTCCACCACATCATTCCCCGGCCCCAGCCGCACGTTCGATTCGTAAGACCCTTCCGGCAGCACATCATCCAGAATGGCCTTGAGCTGCGCTTCCCCCCAGCCGCCACGGGTCTTCACGTTGCCAAACAGGCGCTTGAGGTCGCTGATCTGCGCCGTCATCGCCCGCACTTCGCCCATGGCCTTCTGCATGGCGCTAAACTGCTCCAGCACACGCTGGAAGGAGGTCTGCATCTGCCGCTCCACGGCCTCATGCAGCTGATCCGTCACCGCCACACGAATGGCGGACAACTGGCGGGCGGAGGTTTCCGCCATTTCCCGCAAGGCCTCGGCCTGCGCAGCCCGCACTTCGGCCTGCTCCCGCCCCATACTGCCAACCATGCCAGCCAGACGTTCAGCCAGCTCGGAACGCACCTGCTCAATGCGCCCGGTCATCACCCGTTCCAGTTCCGACAGATGCGTTCTCTGGTGCGCGGCTTCCGTCCGGGCAGCGGCGGTTTCCTGCTCCACAAGCACATAGAGCCGGGCCAGCAGATCCGCATCCGCCCCGCCCTGCCCCTTGCGGCCACCACCCAGCAGCCAGGCCAGCACAGCTCCCACCGCAAGTGCTCCCAAAGCCACAACAACCAGCATTATTCCATCATCCATCCGTGATCCGTCTCATTTTCTCTCGGCAGGGAGGCCGGTTCGTGCTGATCTGGTCCCCGTAATAAATTATGACGCCAATGCAACGAAGAGCCTGTATACAACAGCATTCAGGTTTGCCGCGCTGCTCCAGCGTTGACAAGAATAATGAACAAACCGGGAAAATACCCTTTTCGCCATGTCTCATCCTACCACTGCTTCCGCCCCCTCCGGCTCCTCCCGCGCGCACCTGTTTTATATTCAGGTGATTATTGCGGTTATTGCGGGCATTCTTGTTGGCGCCTTCTTCCCCAACATTGGCGCGGCCCTGCGTCCGCTAGGGGATGGATTTGTCAAACTCATCAAGATGGTCATCGCACCAGTCATTTTTCTGACCGTCTGCACCGGCATTGCCGGGATGGCGGACCTCAAACAGACAGGCCGTGTGGCAGGTAAGGCCATGGCCTATTTCCTGTGTTTTTCTACGCTGGCGCTGATTGTCGGCATGCTGGTGGCCAATATCGCCCGCCCCGGCGCGGGGCTGCATATCCAGCCTGCCTCGCTGGATACCGGCTCCGTCGCCAGTTTTGTGAGTGAAGCGCATTCCCACTCCTTTACGGAGTTCCTGATGCGCATCATCCCCAGCACCACCGCCGGGGCCTTCACATCGGGCGAGATTTTGCAGGTGCTGCTGATTGCCATCCTGTTTGGCGTCAGCCTCGCGCAGATGGGTGAAAGTGGTCAGAAAGTTCTCACCCTGTTCCGCAGCCTGACGGAACTGGTCTTCGGCGTGGTGCGACTGGTGATGTATGTCGCCCCCATTGGGGCCTTCGGCGCCATGGCCTTTACGGTGGGCAAGTTTGGCGTGGCGTCCATCGGGCATCTGGTCGGGCTGGTTCTGGCGTTTTATCTGACGGCCATTCTGTTCGTCTGCGGTATTCTGGGGCTAGTGACCCGCATGATGGGCTTCAGCATTTTCCGCCTGCTGGCTTACATCAAGGAAGAGTTGCTGATTGTTCTGGGCACCAGTTCCTCTGAATCTGCGCTGCCGGGGCTGATTTCCAAGCTGGAAAACGCTGGCTGCCCGCAAGGGATTGTCGGGCTGGTGGTGCCCATGGGCTATTCCTTCAATCTGGATGGCACCAATATTTACATGACCCTCGCGGCCCTGTTCATTGCACAGGCGACCGACGTGCATCTGGGCCTTGGGGAACAGATTGCCCTCCTGCTTGTTGCCATGGTGAGCTCCAAGGGGGCTGCCGGCGTCACAGGGGCCGGGTTTATTACGCTGGCGGCAACACTTTCCGTGGTCCCCAGCGTGCCGGTCGGTGGCATGGCGCTTATTCTGGGAATTGATCGCTTCATGTCGGAATGTCGTTCTCTGACCAATCTGGTCGGCAATGCGGTCGCTGCCATTGTTATTTCCCGTTGGGAAAACTCTCTGGACACACAGCAACTCCACAAAGCCCTGAGCGGAAAATCAGACACCTGAAGCCACCCCTCTCCTTTTTTTCAGCCTTTAAAAGCCTCTTATCAGATGCGAGATTTTACATGAGAACCGGAATGACAACGGCGCAGCGCCTTCGTGGCATTCTGGCAGGCTCTGCCGGGAACCTGCTGGAATATTACGACTGGTATGTCTATTCCTCCTTTACCATCTATTTCGCACACGCCTTCTTCCCACGTGGCAACCAAACCGCAGAGCTGCTGAATGCCGCAGCCATTTTTGCCGTTGGCTTCTTCATGCGTCCGGTGGGGGGATGGCTGCTTGGTATGGCGGCGGACCGTTATGGTCGCCGCACCGCGCTGACTTATTCCGTCACAGCCATGTGCTTTGGCTCGCTGGCCATTGCCGTCTGCCCGACCTATGAGCAAATCGGCCTTCTGGCGCCAGCCGTGCTGCTGCTGGCCCGACTGGTACAGGGCCTCAGTCTGGGTGGGGAATATGGAGCCTCCGCCACCTATCTGGCGGAAATGGCTACCCCGGAACATCGCGGGTTCTGGTCTGGCTTTCTGTATGTCACGCTGGTTATGGGGCAATTGCTGGCGCTGCTGCTTCTGCTGCTGATGCAATATGTCCTGCTCACACCGGAACAGATTGCGGCATGGGGCTGGCGCGTGCCGTTCGTTATCGGGGCGCTGGGAGCGTTGCTGGTGTTCTGGCTGCGTCGCCACATGCAGGAGAGCGAGCGTTTTGAAAAGACGAGCACACAAAAGGAAAAAGGAGGACTACGCGTCCTGCTTCAGCACCCGCGTGCCGTACTGACGGTCTGTGGCATGACGCTGGGTGGCACGGTTATTTTCTATACCTACACCATCTATATGCAGAAATATCTTGCCAACACGCTGGGCTTTCCCAAAGAGACTGCAACGCTGATCTCTTCTGCCTGCCTGATTATTTTTGCAGCCATCCAGCCTGCGTTCGGGGCGTTGTCTGACCGCATTGGTCGCCGCCCGCTGCTACTGTATTTTGGCGTCTGCGCCACGCTGGGCACCGTCCCGCTGCTGACCATTCTCTCCGGTGTTCACTCTGCATGGGCCGCATTTGGGCTGATCACGGGCGCGCTGTTCATCGCCTCTGGCTACACCTCCATCAATGCGGTGGTGAAGGCGGAGCTCTTCCCCACCCGCATCCGCGCGCTGGGTGTGGCGCTGCCTTATGCTGTTACGGTGTCCGTCTTTGGCGGCACAACGGAATATGTCGCGCTGTGGTGCAAGCAGGCGGGGCACGAGATGTGGTTTGCCTATTACGTGTCCGCCTGCGCCCTTGTCACACTGCTGACAGTGCTGACACTGCCCCGCACAACCGTGATTGATCAGGGATAACAGTCGTCCTTTTTTAAGGGACACAAATTGCCCGGAAGCGGCCTTGAAATTGCCATGAGGCAGCGCGTTATTAGGACGTGAAGAGGAGACGCTCCGGTGTTTCCTCTGTCAGTTTCGAGGAGGCACACGATGCGCCGTATGACAAAACTTCTTCTCGCCCTGCCCCTTATTGCAGGCACGACACTGGCGACACTGCCCGCCGCAGAGGCGCATCCGGGTGGCGGCTGGGGCCGTCCCGGCTGGGGTGGTCCGCCTCCGCCGCCGCGTGGTGGTTACTGGGGTGGTGGCCCGCGCAGAGGCTGGCACCGTGGCCCCGGTGGCGGTGCCATTGCCGGCGCGCTGATTGGTGGTCTGGCTGTTGGCGCTCTGGCCGGTGCTGCCATGGGCAATGCCGCACCGCCGCCGGTGGCTTATGCGCCGCCACCTCCGCCTCCGCCCGCTATGGGCTATGCCGTGCCGGTGGTGCCCGCAGTGCCGGTGGCTCCTGCTCCGGGCTATTACGCCGCCCCCGGCAGCTATTACTCCGGCTGGTAACCCCAGCCGGATTGAGGGCCTGATTGCAGGAGGCGTGCTGTTAAAGAGCCTTCGCGGCGTCCAGCACAGCCTCCACATGGCCCGGCACTTTCACCTTTTTCCAGATACGGGCGATTTTGCCATCCGCCCCAATCAGGAACGTGGTGCGATCAATCCCCATATAGGTTTTGCCGTAGAGGGATTTTTCGACCCACACGCCATAGGCTTCCGTCACGCTCCCTGCTTCATCTGAGGCCAGCGGGAATGTGAGGTCATATTTCTCAGCAAATTTATCGAGCGCTTTGAGCGGATCGCGCGAGACGCCGATCACGGTCAGCCCCGCCCCTTCAAACTGCCCCAGAGCCTCACTGAAGCCACAGGCTTCCTTGGTACAGCCGGGCGTATCCGCCTTGGGGTAGAAATACAGCACAAATGGTTTGCCTTTCAGCTCAGCGAGACTGACCGTGCGCCCCCGACTGGCCTCCATTTTGAAATCCGGAGCGGTATCGCCCTCTTTCAGGCCGTTTTTTGTGGTGTCCTGCGTATCTGTCATGCTCGGTTCTTTCCTTGAAAAATGATGTATCGGAAAACGCTGCCTGAAAAGTTTCCCTGTCAGACAGCCTTCAAAACTCAACGGCTGAGGGTGCGGAACGTTCTTCAGCAGCTTTTCCCGCAAAGCTGGCCTCCCCACCAAGCGGCCCGACGCGGTGCTCAAAGATCTGCCGCACAGCCTGCGCCAGATGCGCGGTGCGCGCCATCAGGTCCGGCAGAGTGGCTTCTCCCATCACACGCAGCAGAATTCTTACCGCGCCGGGCGCCAGTCCCCGCTCCAGATCAACAGGTGGCACAGGGCCGCACAGCAGCCGCAGCAAACATTGCAGCTGTCGCCAGACGGCATCGGCCTCCAGCAGCAGTTTTGTTTCCGCCGCACTCAGCAAACCACCTTTTTTCAGCAGAGCCAGCGCCCGCCGTGTGCAGGGGTTTCTGGCATCTTTCGTGCCTGCCACCAGTTGCAGAATCTGGGCGATGAACTCGACCTCCATCAACCCGCCGGCCCGGCGTTTGATATCCCACGGGCTGGAGGCTGGCAGATCCCGCGCCAGACGGGCGCGCATGTGCCGGGCATCCTCCAGCAGCGTTTCGGCAGAGGGTCGGGGCTTGCGCAAATCACCGTTCAAAATCCGCACCAGATCGCCCTGCAAGCGCGCCTTGAGTGCCACGGGGGCCGTAATCACACGGGCGCGGGTCAACGCCATGCGTTCCCATGTCCAGGCGGCGTCTTCATGGTATTTCAGGAACGCGGTGCGGAAGACAGCGACCGGCCCCGCCGCACCAGAGGGACGCAGCCGCATATCCACCGCATAAAGCGGGCCTTCCGGGCCGGGAGCGGTGAGTGCTGCAATAAAAGCATGGGCCAGACGGGTATAATATTGCGACACCGCCAGAGACCGGGGCGCACGCACCGGCAGACCATTCTGAAGTCTGAGTGCATTCTCCGGCACCTGACTGACCTGCACATCCTCCGGGTGATCAAACACCAGCAGCAGATCCAGATCAGACCCCGGCATCATCTCCCGAGAGCCCGCCTTGCCCAGCGCTAACACGGCCATGCCGCCACCGGGCACACGTCCATAGCGCTGCTGATGCTCCTTTTCCACGGCCCGCATCAGCACGATCATGATGGTATCAGCTAATGCGGTCCGCTGCTTCTCAGCTTCATTTTCTCCCAGCCGACCTTCCAGAACAGCCACGGAGAGACGAAACTCCTCCCCGCGCAGCAGAGGCCGCAGGGCCGTCACCAGCAGTTCCGCTGAGTCTACTTCCGTCGCCAGATGCCGCAGGCGGTCCAGCACGTTGCGGCCTTCTTCGGGCTCGGGTTCCAGCAGCCCTTCCAGGGCAGAGGGCGTATCGGCCAGATGGTTCGCCAGAAAGGCCGAGGAATCAAACAGGGCGGCAATCCGGTCAATCAGTGCCGGGTTCCGCTCGAACAGGGAGAGCAACTGCACCCCCGCATGCTGACGCGCCAGCAAGGCCTCAAACCGCCGCAGGCAGGCCAAGGGGTTACTACGCGCTGCAAAACTGGCCAGCAAGGCAGGCAACAAACCACGCAGCAAGGCCCGGGCCCGCTCGGAACGCAGCGCCCGCAGGCTGTTGGTCTGCCAGCGGGCCAGCACCTGCACCGCCTCTTCTGTCTGAGCAGCGGGAAAACCCAGACGTTCCAGCAAGGCCGGAGAATTTTCATCATCCGGGGCCACGGCCAGAAGGGTCGCATCCTGTGCGGGGGCGCTCACCTGCGGGGTGGCAAAATGCCGCTCAAAAATACGCCGGGCTTCCCGCATGCGGGGCAGCATTTCCAGCGCCAGTGCCTCGCCATCCGTATAATTCATGAACACGGCAAAGGCATCAAACGCCTCCGGGCGGTCCGGCAGGTCATGCGTCTGATGGTCAGCCCGCATCTGCAACCGATGTTCCGCATCCCGCAAAAACCGGTAGGTCCGCGCCAGCACTTCTGCTTCCTCTCGCGGGAGGTAGGCGGACCCCACCAGTTTTTTTAGTGCGCCAAAGGTTGTACGGTCTCGCAATGCAGGCACGCGCCCACCCCAGACAAGCTGCATGGCCTGCGCCAGAAATTCGATTTCCCGAATCCCGCCCTGCCCCAGCTTGACGTTATGGCCCAGCAGCCAGTCACGGCTGGCTGCCGGGTCCGCCAGCACCGCATCAGGCAGGTCTGCCAGCCCGGTGCGCCCCGCCTTGCGGTAGCGGTCAATGCGGGCCTTCATGTCATGAATATCGTCAATCAGCGCAAAATCGAGATGCCTGCGCCAGACAAACGGGCGAATGGCCGCCAGAAACCGCCGCCCCAACGCCATATCGCCTGCAACCGGCCGCGCCTTGATCATGGCGGCGCGCTCCCATGTCTGGCCCAGACTTTCATAATACTGGATGGCCGCCTGCACGGAGACTGCCGGAGGCGTGGAGGACGGGTCTGGCCGCAGGCGCAAATCTGTCCGAAAAACGTAGCCATCCGCATCCCGCGCTTCCATGAGGCCCACAAGATCGCTAGTCATACGGATAAAGACGCGCCGCACGGTATCAGGCTGAGACTGCACGGACGGATCGTACAGCACCATCAGATCAATATCCGAGGAGAAATTCAGTTCCCGTGCCCCTAGTTTTCCCATTGCCAGCACAACAAAACCACTGGCATGCGCCGGACGTTTGGGGTCTCGTAACTGAATCTGCCCAGCCTGATGAGCACTCCACAGCAAATGTCTGACAGCCACTTCCAGCGCCGCGTCCGCCAGCCGACTGAGCGTTTGCGTCACCTCCTCCAGCGACCAGAATCCCCCAAGGTCCGCCACAGCGCATATCAGGGCTGTGCGTTTTTTGGCCTCACGCAGGAAGCGGGCAACACACTCTCGCCCCGATGTGATGTCAAAATCGGCAAATGCTGCAAACACGTCCTTCGCACAGGGCTCCGGCCCGCTTTGCACCAGCGTTGCAAAAAACACCGGGTCCTGCCGTGCCAGATCAGACAGATACGGGCTGTTGCCCCCAAGACAGGCAACCAGCCCTTCAGCACCCGGCAGGTTCAGCACATCGCCCGGCCCTCCGGCCTCCTGCAAAGCCACCGTCATATCCTGCGCAAAATGCGTAGCCGCCTGCGCATCAGCGGGCGCGGCCCAGTTCGCATCGGGCCACAGACGTGTGCGGGCGCCACGCGGCGCCCGCACATCCCGGAAGTAAGAAGAAACAACACTTGCTGTCATAATCTGACCATTCTTATTGAACGCAAAGGGTTGCTGCGTTGACTTCCACGGGTCAAGACCTCCCGCGCCCCCTGCACAAGCGGGCCCTGCGCGTTCTGACTGTTCTGGCAGTGGGTGTGCTGGTGCTGCCGGTGCTGTGTGTGGCGGCGTTGCTGATGCGCATGCTGTTCGGGCCGGTTAACGTCACCCCTTTTGTCCGGCCCTTCCTGCCGGTTGCAGTCCTCAACGGGCAGCCCGGTCAGCCCGCCGCCGCGACCCTCACGCTGCGGCGGGCCGATTTGGCATGGAATGGTCTGCGGGACGGATTGAGCGTGCCTGTTATGCTCTCATTGCATGACGTTCGCATTCTCAAAGCCGACAAGACCACAACCGACACCATTCAGTCCGCCAACGTCACGCTCGACCCGCTGGCGCTGATCCACGGCAGCGTGGCACTGAATACGGTGGATCTCAGTGGCGTGCGCATGGCCCTGCGGCGTGAGAAAGATGGCAGCGTCGGACTGGATGTGGACGCCCCCCCCACACCTGCCACGCCGCCTGACAGTACCAACACGCTCGACCCCAGCACCCTGCAACGCATTGGCCTGACCGACGCACAGGTTACGATTGATGACCGGCTGACCCATACGCAGTGGATTGCCTCGCCCATCACCTCTACCCTGCATGCCGTCAGCCTGCATGGGGGCAATGGTCTGACCGGCTCCGTTGCCCTCACCTTTCAGGCAGAGCAGGACAGCACGGAACGGCTGAGTGTCACGGCACAGGGCACACAGACCGATAACGGCACCATCCAGTGGCATGCAGCCCTCGCCCCCGTGCGCCCCAGCACCTTTGCCGGTCTGGCCCCGGCTCTGAAAACGCTGGATGTGCCGGTGAGCCTGACGGCGGATACCGTCTTTGCACCCGCCCCCCACAGCAGCTGGCTACTCCCGCAGGGGCTGGACCTGAAAACCGATCTCGGCGCAGGCGAACTTCAGGGCGGTGGCTCCACCTATCTGCTCAATCATGGGTCTCTGCTGGCCCATCTGGCCCTTGACCACCGCTCTGCCACCCACACGCCCGCCACCATCACGCTGCAAGGTCTGACGCTGGACCTGCTGAACCCGGAACATCCGGAAGATGTGAATGGTGGCATCACCGTCAGCCTGACGGGCCAGCTGAATGCGTCCGACCTGTTCAGCCCCACCGTGCTGTCTGGCCAGATGGCACTCGATATTCCCACCATTCCGTTTGGCGATATTGCCAATTACTGGCCCGCCAAAGCGGCAAAAGGTGGCCGGAAATGGGTGGACACCAACATTACCGACGGCACAGCGCATGACCTGCACACCGCCGTCACGCTGCATAGTGATAAAGGCTGGAACGGCATCAAGCTCACCTCCATCAAAGGGAGCGTGGAAGGGTCAGATCTTACGGTGCACTGGCTGCGCCCCATCTCGCCGCTGCATCACCTGGATGCGCATCTTGAGGTGAATGATCTCGATAAACTAACCATCCATTTCGACCACGCCTATCAGCTGGTGGACCGGGCCGATAAGAATGTGGGGGCCACCGGTATCGGGCGCGTCGCTGCAGGTCCCGGCTCCATGGAAATTACCGGTCTGTCCAAAAAGGACCAGATGGGCACCATTGTCACGGAGCTGCACGGCAATCTGCGGGATCTTCTGGCCATGCTGGCTGAACCGCGGCTGCATCTGCTGGCCCGCCACCCCATCAGCTTTACCAGCCCCTCCGGGCAGGCCAGCGCCAAATTCTCCCTGACCCTGCCGCTGGAAAGTGATGTCACGACGGATCAGATGATCGTGGACGCCCACGCACAGGTCAGCCACACCCATCTGGGCAATGTTGTCGCAGGCCGCGCCATTACCAATGGCACGTTCCAGATTGCCGCCACCACGCAGCAAATGGATCTGAACGGGCATGGCGTGCTGGGTGGCCTGCCGTCAGACATTACCTATTTCATGAATTTCCGCTCCCTGCAGCCGCAGGAAATTGCAGAAAAGGCGCATCTGTTCACCCGCATCACGCCGGAAACGGCGACCGCTGCGGGCATCGACACCAGCTCGCATTTCTACGGCAACGCCGATCTCGGTGTGGATTATGCCCGGCAGGCGAACAAGCAGGGCACGGTTCATATCAATCTTGACCTGAAGCATTCCCGCATTGTCATCCCCCTCTGGCATAAGGCAGCAGGCCGCACGGCACAGGTCACCGCCACCCTCGCCTTGCTGGACGGGCGAATTACCTCCGTTGAGAAAATTTTTGCCACAGGGCCGGAACTGGATGTGCGGGGCCGTGCCGTGCTGCGGGAAAAAGCAGCACCGGAACTGCTGATTTCATCCTTCAAAATCGAACGCTCCTCCGGCCATGCCCGCCTTGTGCTGCCTTATGCCTCGCAGGACAAAACCATTCAGGTGGGGGTCTATGCCGATACGCTGGACCTCGCCCCCCTGATGGAAGGCGACCCGAACGCCCCCAAACAGGCCGCCTCCCCCGGCCTGCATGTGCCGGAAGCGGCGACAGGCAAGCTGCACGGGCCGCCGGGCAACGCCTGGACCATCGATATGACGGCCAACGCCCTGTATTACAGCCAGACCAAGCAGCCCCTGCGGGCCGTCACCGGACATTTTGAAGATAACGGCCAGCGTCTGGAACGCATGCGTTTTGCCATGCGCGGCCCCTCCCCCGTCACCATGACGCTGGAACCCAAAGGGGCCACCCGCGCCCTGCATGTGACCATTCCGGACATGGGCGGGTTTCTGGCAGCCCTCAATATCCTGCCCAACGTGCAGGGCGGCCACGCTACGCTAAATGGTGCGTTTGATGACACACAGGCTACAGCACCCTTCAAAGGCACGCTGCATGTCAGCCCGTTTGTGTTGAAGAAAGCCCCTGCCACGGTGCTTCTGGCCCGCAATCTGTCGCTCTATGGCTGGGTAAATGCCCGCAAATCTCCAGAATTTGAAGTCTCCACCCTGACCATGCCCGTCGCGTTTTCTGACGGCGTTCTGACTATTGAGAATGGCCACATGGGGAATGACGCACTGGGGGCCACGCTGGAAGGCAAGATTGACCTGGACCACAGCACACTGGACCTGAACGGGACCGTGGTGCCGGTTTTTGCGATCAACAAACTCCCCGGCAAGCTCCCCGGCATTGGCAAACTGTTCAGCCCGGAAAAAGAAGGCGGCCTTGTTGCCATGACCTTTGGTATTGCGGGCAAGCTGGAAAACCCGGATCTGAGCGTAAACCCCTATTCCGTTCTGCTGCCCGGCGTTTTGCGTAAGCTCTTCTGATCCCAGCCGGTGCTGTGCGCCCAGTCCGGGCCCATGCTGTTATCGGGTTCTTCGGGGATATCAGCCTGCGTTTCCGTCAGCGCGACAGTTTCTTTCAGGGTGCCCTGCACATGGGCCGTAATGGCCCCTGTTTTGACAGCACTGCGAAACGCGTCGGGTTCTTCCTCAAACGACGTATCCACGCCATTGCCGCTGACTTCCCCCACCGGATGTAACACCACAGCCGCCTGAGGCCGCACCGGGTCCACCAGCCAGTGGCGCGTGCGGGACACCAGCGTGGAGGCATCCGCACCGCTACAGGGCTGCATTTCTGTCAGCGTTACGGTTTCTGTGGTGACAACGGCTTCCATCTGCGCACTTTGCCGACGGCCAGACGGCGCAGCCTGACCAACCAGCACAGTGCCGGAGGGTATGACCAGCAACGTATCCCGCGCCGCTCCCGGCGGAGGTTTGACACAGATGGAAACGGCCTGAGCCCCGGCGGATGTGCCTGCACCAGCATCTTGAGGTGCATGGTCCACCGACTGTCCAGATGCCCTCTCGCCGGGCGCAATCAGCGCGCCGAGCGCCAGACCCAGCACAACAGGGTAACGCAACCGCATACCCTTTCCTTTCCGTCGTAACGGTCCGGGCGGATTACGGTCTGGCGGGGGCCTCCTGCTTCAGGCCCGATGGAATGGCGAACACATCATCAGGCTGGGCCACCCGGCTGACACGGAGCGCCCGGACGGTAATCTGTCCCTGCTGTGCAACCTGCAACAACAGACCATCCGCCGTGTAACAGACATCACTTGCATGTCCGTCGGCATCTTTGGTGCGCCAGATAATGCAGCTTTCCCCCGCCACCACGGAACCACCCAATCGTGCATAGGTGCCAACCATGGCCGGGTGACCGGGCGGCGTGAGGCCCTGACTGGGGGCGGGCATCACGCTCTTCCGCTTGCGGCTCGGGTCCACCACGGTCAGCGTGTGCTCGGGCCAGGAGGTGATCATGAACAGGTCAGACCCTTCCGGGTCCAGCCGCTGACGGAGGCTGCCCACCTGCCAGCGCATCCGCTGCTTCATCACCGCATCCCCGGTGGGCGATGTCAGTTCATACAGCACATCCGCATCCACAGACGGCGTGATAAACGGCGCATCCTGCGGGGCGACTGGCGCAGGCCCAGACGCAGGGTTGGCACCCGCCTGAGCACCGCTCGCACCTGCGGAAACAGCGCTGGCTGCGTCGGTACCCGTAGCTGACGTTTGCGCCTGCGCCACGGGCAGAGAGGCCACACCCATCATAACACCCAGCCCGGCACCAAGCAGCCGCCGCGTACGCAGCCCGCTCATGGCGTATTGCCTGACGCATCATGCGCGTTGGAATCGGTGGATGGCAGGGTCGTTACAGGACCAACGCCCGGCACAACGCCTGTGGCGGAGGGCACGCTGGAATGCTCCTGCTGCTGCACACTGGTTGGCCCCCGCATAACGGAAGGGGGGGCTGAACCGTCCTCATTCCCACCAGACTGAGATCCCGGGGAATGTGGCGTGACTTCCTGAAAACCCGCAGGCGGCTGGAAAGAGGTAGCGGGCACGTCATCATAGGAGACTTTCATCGCCTTGAGGTGGCCGTTCAGACCATCCACATCCACGCCGTCCTGCTCCAGAATAAAGCCGTCATCCGTCACGCAGGCAGTCCCATTCCCCTGGGCGGAGACCACGCCCCAGAGGGTGCAGGGCTGGCCGATGACTTCGGATTTGCCTTTGCGCGTAAAACTCATCGACATATCCAGCAGGAACGGACTGCGCGCCACCTCCTGCTGCACCAGCCGGGTATAAATCTTGCGGTCGTTCAGGATAATCATCACTTCCTGCGCCGCCCGGTTGATGATGACCGCCCCCCGGCTTTCCGGCCCGTCCATGCTGAGCATGTAGTTGATCCGCATCAGCCCGCCATCACCGGAAAACAGAACCTGCACATGCCGGTCCTTAATCGGCAGGGCCGTTGCGGGGCCCCCACCCGCAGGCGGGCGCGGCTGAAAGACGTAATCAATAGTGGCATCACGTCCGGGCATCAGGCGCGGGTGGTCCATCTGCGGGGCGGGAGCCGGTGCGCCTGCCGGGGCCGCAGGAGTTGCTGCTGTCTCGGCGGCATGGCCTGGCTGGCTCAGCAGTCCTGCCGCCAGCGGTGCGGTGGCCAGAAGGCTGCAAAGGGTCAGCATACGGCGCGTCCGGGCCGGCTGGCAGTGTGTCATACGTCTTCGTCTTTCCTGTTTCTCATCCAGACCGCTCTGCTCCCAGAGCTGGTCCCTAACTGTCCTGAGAGTCTGCCGCCTGCGTCTCTGCCCGCATGGCACGAATTTCAGCCTCCAGCTCATCTGCAGGAATGCTAGCCTGCCAACATGGCATCATCTGGACAGCGCGTTCCAAGGTTGCCTTATACAGGCTTGCCGGAATTTCCTCCCCGCCAAAGCGGGCGAGATGGTCTGTTCCAAACTGGGTGTCTAGCACGATAAAGCCGCCAATCCGCAGCCGCGCCACCAGATGCACTAACGCAACCTTGGAGGCATCGGTCGCACGGCTGAACATGCTTTCCCCAAAAAATGCGCCGCCCAGCGCCACGCCATATAAGCCGCCTACCAGCTTTCCGTCCTGCCGACATTCCACGCTATGCGCGTATCCCATGTCATGCAGGGCACAGAACAGGCGGAAGATCTCACCATTGATCCATGTGTCCTCACGCCCCGGTGCGGGCGCTGCGCAGGCCTTCATCACGCCGGGAAAATCCTGATCCACACTGACATCAAACCGGCCTGACAACACCGTGCGTTGCAGACGGCGCGAGAGGTGGAAACCACGCAGAGGCAGGATGCCGCGCGGGTCCGGATCATACCATTGCAGCTCGTCATCATCCGCATCGGCCGCCATCGGGAAAATCCCGGCCGCATACGCGCCTAAAATCAGTTCCGGCGTCAGCGCGTCAGTCATGTCGCCTCCTTTGAACAGATGAGATCTGCGTTCTTTATAACGCTCGCGCCTGATCCCGCGTCCGTTTCCGTCGTTATACGCTCGTCATGGCTTTTCTGAAGGGTCATGCTAGTCTGTCATTACGGAAACTCAATCTGTCCCACTGAAAAAAGGAACGCCCATGCCTTCCGAAAAGCCTCGCCTGATCCGTGCCGTCCGGCTGCCTGCCGCTGTTGAAAAGCGGATTGAGACCGACTTTACCGCTCCCCCTGCCCCCGACGCGCCGCTGGATACCGCCGCCATGCTGGCGCTGGCGGAAAAGCAGCAGGCGTTTGCCATGCTGGTCACGCATCATTGCCCGCTGAAAGGCGCGGATGTGGCGGCCATTCCGGACTGTGTGAAGCTGGTGGCGACCGTCAGTGTCGGGCTGGACCATCTGGATGTGCCCGCCCTGCTGGCACGTGGCATCAAGGTCTGCAACACGCCGGATGTGCTGACCGATTGTAATGCCGATCTGACCATGATGCTGATTCTGGCCGCCTGCCGCCGCGCTGCGGAATACTACACGCTGATGAAGAACGGCTGGGGCCGCACGCTGGAAATGGATGAGATGCTGGGCATGCGCGTGACCGGCAAGACGCTGGGCATTGTCGGCATGGGCCGCATCGGGCAGGCCGTTGCGCGCCGGGCGCGTGGTTTTGACATGAAGGTGCTCTACCACAACCGCCGCAAACTGGACCCTGCGCAGGAGGAAGGCGCGACCTATTTTGAAAATCTGGAAGAGATGCTGCCCCACTGCAACATTCTCACCCTGCACATGCCCGCCACCGCCGGCGCACCGCCGCTGATGACAGCCAAAATGTTCGGCCTGCTGCCGCGCGGCAGTGTGCTGGTGAACGCGGCGCGCGGCGCACTGGTGGATGAGACGGCTCTGCTGGACGCCCTGCGTTCCGGCCATCTGTTTAATGCCGGGCTGGATGTTTATCAGAACGAACCCAACCCGAACCCCAGCATTCTCGCCTTGCCGAAGATTTTCATGACGCCCCATACCGGCAGCGCCACAGTGGAAACCCGCACGGCCATGGGCATGCTCTCGCTGGACAATGTGGCCGCTCTCGCCGCCAATAAGCCGCTTGTCACCCCTGTAACGGCCTGAACCGGAGAGACTGATGACCTTAAGAATAGCCTGCCTGCTGGGTATTCTTGCCTGCGTGGTGGTGAGACTGATCGACTTCCACTACCAGCAGACCTGCATGATTGTGGGCGGGTTCATGCTGTTTCTTGCCGTCATCGGCACGCTGATTGATGAAGAACCGCCGCCGGTCAAAAAACAGAAAGAGCCAGCCTCCTGAGGGGAAGCTGGCTCTCTGATAAGACCGTTTGAGACCACGCCGGAGGATCTGCCTCCGGCTTTTTTAATGCCTCAATACCTTCAGGAAACGCGACCGTTACGCGTTGCGACATGATCCCGCAGAGCCTCAGCCGTATCCCGCACCACCGGACCATGTTCACGCTCCAGACGACGGATGGTGAAATGCGCCCGCGCCAGTGCCCGGTAATGGTTAAGGAATGCCGTATTGAGCGACGCCCCACACAGCGCACCGGCCACCGGCATAAGCTGAAGAGATACTTTCTGCCCCAGAGCCAGACCGTAATGCGAGGCAACTTCCGCAATCAGCATCACAACCGGGCGGCCACGCAGCAGCGCGCGGGCTGAGAAATAGCCCAGTTCGCTATCCTCCGCCTTCCGCGCATTGGGGAAGGCCCGCAGTGCGAATACTTCCAGACAGGCGCGGCGTGCATCCGGGTCGGAAAGATCCTCGCCTTCTTCGCGCGCAATGCGGCCAATCTCACGCATGATGGTCAACGTGGTAAAGCTGATATCCGGGGCCAGACCGGCCAATCCAGCAAAGCCACCTACCGCGCCGGAGACGGCAACAGCCGCCTGCAACGCCGGGCCACGCCAGGGCTGCGGTTCCGCCAGAGCATCACCGGGGCTGCGCAGCCCGACAATGGCAACATCAAAGGCACGGGCAATGGCGCTTTCCGCCAGACCACGCAGCTTGTCTTCCATGCCGGGAGCCATGCCCAGCCCGCGCAGGCCCAGCCGCGTGGCGTGGCCAACAGCGCCGCCCATCAGGTCCGCCAGACGCACCAGAACGCCTTTGCCAGATTCGACCTGTGCGAGGGCGTGTTCCAGCTCTCCCAGATCGTGACCACTGAGCTTGAGCGTCACCATCTCGCTCCCTGTCATGTCCTGCGTACTCATTTGCGCCCTTTCTGCTTGCTCTGCCCTGCCGTGAAAGGCCGGGCCGGGGCGCAGTCGAGCGCCCGCAATAGTCTGTTTTGTAAAGGAGAGTGTAGCATAGCACGCCCGAAAAGCGACACGGGCCGCCCCTCGTCCGGCATATGCCTCCCATCTCCTGAACAGCGATGTCCACCTTCCCTCACAAAAGCCCCACGGGCTAAGAAGTTGCCTCCTATCCCTTTTCCTTCTTTGATTTTTGCTGTGGTTTTCCGGCGTGCGTTCGCCCTTTGGGCGTCAGACTTCACGGTGGTTGTCACGTGCATCGGAACACCTTACACAGCCGAAGGTGAGACCATCCCGGCGCAGATTGTGCGCCAACAGGAGTTTTTCCATGTCGCACACCACGCCTTCCTCCCGCCCGGCCCGTACCCCACGCTGGCAGCATCTGTTGCGCGCTGGCTCCGTTGCCGCCGTTCTGGCTGCCACAGGCTGCGCCCAGACCCCGCAGCAGCAAGCCTATCATTCTGCGCTGGAACATGCGCGGACGGACCCGTCCTACTGCTATTCCCACCAGTATGACACGCTTCTGGCCGAAGCCATGCAGCGCGACCACAGCCTGCAATCCAGCAAGACGCCGGACCGGGATGACAAACCGGATTCCTCCTTCCAGCCGACCATGCAGATCAGCGTGACGGGTGCCACCGCCATGCCGGACCTCAGCCTGCCGCCGTATTTCCATCGCGTCTGCCGCCTGAGCACCAAGCTGCCCAATGGCACCACGGAAAACGGGTTTCTGACCTTCACCTACCTGATCCGGGACAACAAGGTGCAGTCTGCGCTGAGCGAATGGTATTCCGATGCGGAAGTCACGCAGGAATACGATGCAACCATGAAGCAGATTGAAGCTGGTCTGGACATGAACAATCCGGATCTGAAATCCTGCATCCAGCGCTATCCGGCTTTTGATGCACCGTCCAAAGACCCGATCGTGCAGCAAGGCGCGCTCGACCTCCGTGCCCATCTGGTCCGTCGCTGCCTGGCCAACAAGGCCGCACTGAAAGACCTGTATTCAGACCTGTACTTCATTCATCGCTAAAACAGGCTTTACAGCCTACACATCGCCTGTCCGGGACAAGAGGGACAATTATCCCTTATCCGGACAGGCGTTTTAAAAATCCCTTAAAATTTAGCGCGACTAATTTTTCAGTCTCCGGCTGTGTTACGCGCCCTCCTGCATCAGTCTGGAAAACCGTGCCATATCGACATTGCCGCCGGAAATAATCACGCCAATACGCTTCCCGTTCCATTCGGACGCAGCCGCAAGAGCGGCAGCGACGCCAAGGCAGCCCGTCGGCTCCACGACAATTTTCATCCGCTCCGCCAGGGTGCGCATGGTCGCAACCAGCGTGGCATCGTCCACCGTGACAATCTCCCGCAAAAGCCTGCGCATAATCCCAAAAGTGAGCGGGCTGATGGCTGTGGTCTGCGCTCCATCCGCCAGTGTTTTGGGCACCTCAATCTGCACGATGTGACCTGCGGCCAGAGACTGTCGCGCATCATCCCCGGCTGCCGGTTCCACCCCAATTACGGTGCACCCCTTCGAGACCACATGCGCAACCAGCGCACAGCCTGAGGCAAGACCACCGCCGCCAACCGGCACAAACAACGCATCAAGCGGTCCGGTTTCTTCAAACAATTCCAGCGCTGCGGTGCCCTGCCCGGCAATAATATCCGGATGGTCAAACGGAGGGAGCAACGTCGCCCCTCGCTCCGCGGCCAGTGCGCCGCCTATCGCCTGCCGGTCCTGCGTGTAGCGATCATACAGAACCACTTCCGCCCCGTACCCTCGGGTCGCGTGCAGCTTCATCGCGGGAGCGTCTTCCGGCATGACAATCACGGCGGGAATCCCGGCCTGCTGCGCCGCACAGGCCACACCCTGCGCGTGATTACCGGAGGAATACGCCACCACACCCCGGCGACGCACCGCTTCCGGCAGGGCCAGAATAGCATTCAGCGCGCCTCGGAATTTGAACGCCCCCACACGCTGGAAATTTTCCGCCTTGAAGAACAGCTCCGCCCCGCTCACTCCGTTCAGATAGCGAGAGGTGAGAACCGGCGTGCGATGCGCATGCCCTTTCAGACGCACCGATGCTGCCACAACATCTGCAAAACCCGGTTCTTTCTGCATGTCCCGCCGCCCTTCTTTTTTCTGATCCACGCCCACCATGCCGGATTTCAGGGCAGGCATACAGCCAGAGCAGTATGCCCCCCTCTTTCCGCCTGCTCTGTCCGGGCCTACAAGGTCAGGGAGCTTGTGAGCAGAATGCTGTCTGAAAGGACTTTATTGACCATGAACTATCGCAGCCTGTCCCCCGATTTTGTTGTTGCCCCGCAGATTGCCGTCAGCGACATCCCCGCCATTAAAGAGGCCGGGTTCAAAACCATCATCTGCACCCGCCCGGATGGGGAAGACCCCGGCCAGCCGAGCGCTGAAACCATTGGGGAAGCCGCCAAACAGGCTGGCCTGTCCTTCATCTCCATTCCGGTTGCTGGCGGTCAGGCTCCGTCTTCGGATGCCGTGATCATCATGCAGGAATCCCTCAACACCCTGCCCGGCCCGATCTTCAGCTATTGCCGCTCCGGCAACCGCGCGGGCCAGCTCTGGGCGCTTGCCACGCAGGGCTAAGCCGCCCTGACTACGGCCAACAAAAAAGGGAGCCGCCCGGTCTGGGTGCTCCCTTTTTTATTGATGCGGCGGGAACAAAGCCCGGCCTGCTTCTGGTCGTCAGTCGCCAGACCAGCCGCCCATGCGGCACAGATACTGCCAGTGTTCCGCAGAAACCGGACACACTGAAAGGCGTGACTGCCGAACCAGAGCCATATCCGCCAGCGCCTCATCCTGCTTGATATCCGCCAGCGTAACCGGGCTGGGCATGGGACCGACGGTTTTCACGTCCACACACACCCAGTTGCCGCTGTCCGCCGTGGGGTCCGGGTAGGCTTCGCGCACAATTTCCACCACCCCCACAATCGCGCGCTGCACGTTGGAATGGTAAAAAAAGGCGCGGTCTCCCACCTTCATGCCAGCAAGATTCTTTTTGGCCTGATGGTTGCGCACCCCGGTCCAGGGTTCCACATCATTGGCCACCTGCTCATCCCAGCTAAAGGCGTCCGGCTCGCTTTTAATCAACCAGTAGGCCATGGCTATTCCACCAGCGCGCCATCACGGAACACGATGCGCAGGGGGCGCACAATCACGCTTTCAAACAGATTAACCTCGGCATACGGATCAGCCGCAGCAAAGCCTTCCGCCGCCGCGCGATCGGGCACATCCAGCAGCACGAGGCTGCCGCAGGGGGTGCCGTTCACGTCAAGTTGAGGTCCGGCGAACTGAATCGCCTGCTTGTAGTTTTCCAGAAAAGCCAGATGTTTCTCTCGCGTAGCCTTACGTATTTCAAGGGCTCCGGGGCGATCTGTGCAAATAACGGCAAACAACATGTCTTCTCTCCGCTGTGTTGTCGGGACAGGACGCCCATGAATAACTGCCTCGTGTCAAGATGCCCCGAATGATGTAAAAGGTGCGCGAGCGCATGTCTGGGCAGGAAACTCCTGCACGCAAGGCCCCTGCAAGCTCACGTGATTTGTTGAGATACGGAACGGACTGACATTTGAGCGCCACACCGACCCTCGTCGCGCGTGCCGGGACATTCTTCCATCGGTATGCCAATCCCGGCCGGTTTCTCAAGCTGGGCGCACGCCTGCAGCCCTGGCTGACATGGCCAGCCCTGCTGCTCACCCTCGCGGGGCTGGGCTGGGGGCTGTTTTTCTCGCCTGCCGACTGGCAGCAGGGCGATTCTGTCCGCATTATGTATGTGCATGTGCCCGCCGCCATGCTGGCCTCTGCCGGTTATGCCGGGCTTGCCGTATGCGCCGTACTGTCACTCGTCTGGCGGCACCCGCTGGCGGATCTGGCTGCGGTGGAAATCGGCCCGGTGGGCGCCTGCATCACCGCACTGTGTCTGGCCACCGGCTCCCTGTGGGGCAAGCCGATGTGGGGCACATGGTGGGTGTGGGACGCCCGGCTGACCTCCGTGCTGGTGCTGTTCTTTTTGTATCTGGGCCATATCGCGCTGATCCGCGCGTTTGATGACCCGCAGCGCGGCTACAAAGCTGCGGCCATTCTCGCACTTGCGGGCGCTGTCGATCTGCCGGTGATCAAATTCAGCGTGCAGTGGTGGAACACCCTGCATCAGCCGGACAGCATCACGCTGACGGGCGCGCCCACCATGTCCTCTTCCATGCTGTGGCCGCTGGCTTTATCCACGCTGGGCTTCTCGCTGGGGTTTGCCGCCATTGTGCTGGCCCGCACCCGGGCCGCCGTGATGGAAAGCCGCATCCGCAGCCTGCTCTCCAGCCCGCGCCGCCGCGCTGGCAATGCTTCGGGAGACGCCGCATGACGCATCTGCCCTATATTCTGGCCAGCTATGGTCTGGCCACCGTCATTGCCCTGACCCTCTCCATCGGGGCGGCCCTCCGCCTCAAAAAGGCCCGTATGCGGCTGGCCGTTCTTGAACGCCCCTCGGACCGCACCACAGGAGCCACTTCGTCTCTATGACCCGCAAGACACGTCGCCTCTGGCTCGTTATCGCCTGCGTTGCCTGTCTGGGGGCTGCCGCAGCCCTCATGCTCAAGGCGTTTTCCTCCGATATTGTTTTCTTTGTCACGCCTTCTCAGGTCGCAGCATCCGCGCCTCCGGCAGACCGCACCGTGCGGCTGGGTGGCATGGTGGTCGCTGGCTCCGTCAAACGGGAAAAACGGGGCGAAACCCCAATTGCCCGCTTTGACGTCACAGATGGTCAGGCCGCTGTAACCGTGCGGTATGAAGGCATCCTGCCCGACCTGTTCCGCGAGGGGCAGAGCGTGGTGGCCGTCGGCACCATGCACAAGGACGGTTTTGTCGCGAGTGAAGTGCTGGCCAAGCATGACGAAACCTATATGCCGAAGGAAGTGGCGGAAGCCCTGAAAAAATCCGGCAAGTGGGACCCGCGCTTTGGCCCGCCGCCCAGTGCAGCAAGCTGGAACAGCATGACGGTGCAGGACGCAAAGAAAGGTCTTCCCGCGTCCGACGCTCCTGCGCCCCCTGCCCCGGCTGGCAACTAAAACCCTGTGTTACGCCGCACATCCCCTTTTGCGTCTTTTGCCTCTGTCTGGCAGGTCTCTTTCCCTGCCAGCGTCTTTTACGCTGTTCTGACAGCCCGCCACCCGGAGACATCCCTCTGACATGCTGAGCCCTGAACTCGGACATTATGCGCTGGCCCTTGCCTGCATCCTTGCCGCCGCGCAGGGCATTCTGCCTCTTATCGGTGCCCAACGGCGCGACAGGCGGGTGATGATGCTCGCGCCGGGGCTGGCCGTCGGGCAGCTTCTGGCCTTGCTGATGGCCTTCCTCTGTCTGGTGTACGCCGCCGTTACGGATGATTTCTCGGTCCAGAACATTGCGGCCAACAGCGCAGTCTCCAAACCGCTGCTGTATAAAATTACCGGCGTCTGGGGCAATCATGAAGGCTCCATTCTGCTCTGGGCGCTTATCCTCGGGATCTGCGGCGCTGCCGTGGCTGCCTTCGGGCGCAACCTGCCGTCTGCTCTGCGCGCACGGGTCATTGCGGTTCTGGGGGCTGTGGCTGCCGGGTTTGAACTATTCTGTCTGACTACGTCAGACCCGTTCGCCCGCGTCTGGCCCGCCCCGATGGATGGGCAGGGCATGAACCCGCTGTTGCAGGACCCGGGCCTCGCCTTCCATCCGCCCATTCTCTACACCGGCTATGTCGGGTTTGCGGTGCCGTTTGCCTTCGCTATTGCGGCCCTGATTGAAGGCCGTGTGGATGCCGCATGGGGCCGCTGGGTGCGCCCGTGGGCGGTGGCGGCATGGTGCTTCCTCACCTGCGGCATCGCGCTGGGCTCATGGTGGTCCTATTACGTGCTGGGCTGGGGCGGTTACTGGTTCTGGGACCCGGTGGAAAACGCCTCCCTCATCCCCTGGCTGACCGGCACGGCGCTGATCCATTCCGCCATTGTGGTAGAAAAGCGTGAAAGCCTGAAAATCTGGACGGTGCTGCTGGCCATTGCCACGTTCTCGTTCTCGCTCTCCGGCACGTTCCTCGTCCGCTCCGGCATTCTGAACTCCGTGCATGCGTTCGCGAATGACCCGGCCCGCGGCATCTTTATTCTCGGGCTGCTGGCGGTGGTGATCGGTGGCTCTCTGGCCCTGTTTGCCTATCGCGCGCCCACGCTGACGGCAGGTGGCCTGTTCGCTCCCATCTCGCGGGAAGGTGCGTTGGTGCTCAACAACATCCTGTTGTGCTCCCTGTGCGCCGTGGTGCTGACCGGCACCATGTATCCGCCCTTCATGTCTCTGCTGTTTGACCGCACCATTTCCGTTGGCAAGCCGTTCTTTGACGCCACGACCATTCCGCTGGCCATCCCGCTGTTCATCTTCATGGGCTTTGGCCCCATGCTGCCATGGAAGCGCGCCCAGCTCTGGCCGGTGCTGCAACGGCTGTGGATTGCTGCTCTACTGGCTGGTGTCGCGTTTGCAGTGTTTACCTTCGGCATGTCCGGCATTCTGCCTATCCTGTGCAGCGCGCTGGCGGTGTGGGTCATTGCGGCCTCCGTGCTCGATATCACGGAGCGTATGCGCCTGTTCCGCATGCCGCTCTCCGGCAGTCTCCAGCGTGCCCGCATGCTGCCCCGCTCCATTTTTGGCACGGCCATTGCCCATGCGGGTGTGGGTGTGACCATTCTTGGGCTGGCTGCCATGTCTCAGGCCCAGCACAAGATTGTGGAAGTGCCGGTTGGCACCACCGAGCATCTGGCCGGGTATGACTGGACGCTGACCAAGGTGACGCAGGAACCGGGGCCGAACTATTCCGCTATGGTTGCAACCCTTGAGGTGCGGCATAACGGCAAGATTGTCACCATCATGCATCCGTCCAAACGCAGCTTTAACAGCCAGAACCAGACAACGACGGAAGTCTCCATCCACACCAATCTGCTGGCTGATCTGTATGGCGTGCTGGGGGACAAACACGGCACAGACGCCGCCCCTACCTATGTGCTGCGGCTGCATTACAACCCACTCGCCCCATGGATGTGGCTGGGCGCGCTGATTATGGCCATTGGCGGCGTGCTTTCCCTTTCCGACCGGCGCATGCGCGTGGGTGCACCGCGCCGTGCCAAAACTTCCCCCAATACGGTGACGGCAGCATGAGCAACCCTCCTGAAAACATGACGCGCCGGCGGCTGCTGATGGCCGCCCCTCTGGCCGGGGCCGCGATTGTTGGTGTTGGCTTCTGGAAGATGCTGTCCGGCATGCAGCACGGCTCCTTCAACCCGCATGATATCAACGCGCCGGTGCTTAACCGCCCGGTGCCTGATTTCAGCGTGCCGGATCAGGCGCCCGGTCAGGGCTTCAGTGCGCAGGATCTGCGGGCACTCACGCAGCCGGTTCTGGTCAACTTTTTTGCCTCATGGTGCATTCCCTGCCTTGCAGAAATGCCCACCCTGATGGGCCTGAAGGATGACCTGACGATGTGGGGCATTGCCTATAAGGACCGTCCGGAAAATGCTGCCGGGTTCCTGAGGCATTCAGGCAACCCCTTCACCCGTCTGGGCAGTGACCGCGACGGCCGTGTGGGCATCGACTGGGGTATTTCCGGGGTGCCGGAAACCTTTCTGATCGGCCCCGGCGGTATTATCCGCTGGCACAGCGCCGCCCCGCTGGATGTGGACACCATCCGCGGCACGCTGGTGCCCCTGCTGGAAAGCCTGAAAAAATCATGATGCTGCGCCGTCTGTCCGCCCTGTTTCTGGGCTGCGCCCTGCTGCTGGCCCCGGTTCTGGTTCTGGCCGTGGATGACCCTGCCGAAATGCTGCCCAACCCGCAGGAAGAAGCACGGGCCGAGGCCATTGGCTCTCAGCTCCGCTGTCTGGTCTGCCAGAATGAATCCATTGAGGACAGCAGCGCCGGGCTGGCGCGGGACCTGCGCCGCGTGGTGCGGGAGCACGTTGCCAAGGGCGAGAGCAACCGCCAGATCATGGACTGGATGGTGAACCGCTACGGCAACTTCATCCGCCTCAGCCCGCCGCTTTCCAATGGCACACTGCTGCTATGGAGCATGCCGGTTCTGGCCCTGCTGCTGGGCCTGACTACTGCATTTTTCGCCTATCGCCGCCGCAATGCGGCCCCCGCTGCCCCCCCGCCGCTGACAGCGGAAGAAAAGGCCCGTCTGGCCGACCTGACGAAGGACTGAGCGCATGATCTGGCTTTCCATTGTGCTGTTAAGCTGTCTGGCTCTGGCTCCGGCGGCCCTCCCCCTGTGGCGGCGCACGCGGCAGGTCCGGGATGAACGGAGTGCAGCACTCTCGCTGCATGAAGCGCAGCTTTCTGAAATTGACCGCGATCTGGATATCGGCCTGATTGCCCCGGTGGAGCATGACATTGCCCGGCTGGAAATCCAGCGCCGCATTCTGGTGGCCGACACCGCCCCCACCCATGCGGACGATGCCATTCCCCCCGTGGCCGTATGGAGCGCATTGGGGCTGATCCCCATTGCAGCAGTTGGCCTGTATCTGACCAATGGTGTGCCCTCTCTGCCCGCGCAGCCGCTCGGCCCGCGTCTGGTGGCGCAACATGAACAGAATACGCGCGGTGATGCCGTGGTCCAGCGCCTGAAAGCCACACTGGCCATGATCCCCGCAGGCGACCCCAACCTGCGACAGGGCTACCTGCTGCTTGGGCAGGCCGAAGCGACCCGCGAACATTATGCAGAAGCCGCCGAGGCGTGGAACCACGCCCTCTCCCTCGGCTTTGACGCAGAAGTTGCCGCCCGCACCGGCGAGGCCCTGACCCGCGCAGCAAGCCACGTCACCCCGCAGGCACTCGACCTGTTCCGCAAAGCGCTGGACGCCGCCCCCAAAGACGCCCCCTGGCGCGGCGCCATTCAGGCCCGCATTGCTGAGGGCGAGCATGAGCAGGATAATCCGTGAGACTGTTCTAAACGGGAAAATGGAATAGCGGTGATCATTGTGTGATGACACAAAGCCGCATTCATTTAGCCTGATATTCTGAAAAACATTCAAAAACTCAGAGCAATATCAATACAGCGGCCGGGAGCAGGAAAGTCCTTATGATTTCGTTCAGGCCCATGCAGGAAAACGAATTTTCTCTTTATACTGAGTATTTTATAGCCGATTACGCGCGCGAGATCTCAGAAAATTATGGTTTGCCGCTCGCAGACTCTCTGGAGCAGGCGCAGAAAACGATAGAGACCAGCTTTCCTCAGGGTACCCAGACCGAAGGCGAAGCTCTTCTGTGCATTGTAAAAGCCCGGAAAATTATTGGTTATATCTGGTACCGTCCTGACCCCACCGGCACATCAGTCTATATTTATGATTTTCATATTCTCCCCGACCAACAGGGGCAGGGTTATGGAAAACAAGCGTTAAAAACGCTGGAAGATAATCTGAGCCAACAAGGTTTCAAACAAATCAAACTGCGCGTCGCAGCCGACAACAAGCGCGCTCAGCATGTCTATGAAACAAGTGGTTTTCGTGTAACTGGCATCAACATAAATAAGACTATATAAAAACAGATCCTCATCTTATTCATGCTTAAATTTTAAGCCAAATATTAAATAGCCCTCCGAGCACAAAAACCTTAGATTAAAAGACATGTTCTGGTGTCTTCTTTTTATATTTCCTGACGTCTAACAGACTACTATGACGGATATGGCCATTCCCGGCAAATAACGGGCTTGTCGTGTTCTCTTTACCTTCATACAGTCAAAGTAATTTCCGACATCAGGCCGATAGAATGACAATGACGCAGCATGATTTTCTGAAAACCGATCTGGCAAATGCAAGACTGGTTTTAGTCGAAATGGGCCGGCTTGAGCGCCAGTTGACCAGCTGGATGGCGGAAATGATCGAGATCGACGCCAACATTTTTGAAAAACTACAAACCGCCTGGGTAGAACGGTACCGCACGGATATCAGTCATCATTGCGGCATTACTCAGCAGCCGTTACTCGATAATATTTCCAAAAATCATATGCCGCTGGAAGCCTGTATGATGACGGATCTCCTGAATATCGGTCCTCTTCCCGTCCCTCCGGAGTGGTTCCGCCGATACGCCAGCGAGGAAGTCAGTCACACACTCGGTTTCGCAATCTCAAAACTTTACGCCACGTCATCACGACTATCTGCAACAGCCGCGCTTTATGCCCCAAAAAGCGGGATGCTAGAATATTTACGGTCATTTAAAAGTTCACGAACAAGCTTGCCTGACGAAAAATGGTTTGAGCAGGCTCTCAAGGATTATGACAATACGTTCCGTGACTTTCCAAGTCTTTATTGGCTAGCACGCGAGATCGCACTCCGGGAAAATCCGGAAACGCCGCTCGATCTTATGGATGGCCGACTAGAGTTCTGGCAGGTACCAGACAAGCCACGACCATCACAAAAAATCTTAGCCCGTTTTTTGGCAAAACTCGCAGAACCAAATGGGCAGCATGAGCTGGATTTTGCACGATGCTTTCTCCACGAACATCGTCAATTTTCCCTTTTACACAGAACGTACTTTGGCTTACTCGGAACTCTGCCTCTCTATCGTGCTGCCATCCTCCCGCGCTTTGTCGCGCTCTTAAATCTGATGCTGACAAAAGCGGGGTCTCCCTCCAAAGCTGCCGAGATTATTCTCCACACGCCCCAGCCTTACAGCTTCCGTTATGGTCGCCCGCAGGATTCCGGCATCATGCGCCTTGGCAAAATCGGTCCTCTGCGCACCAAATTTCCGTCCACCCCAAAACATGTGAAAAAACCATCCCCTTACGGATGCACCCTGACAGAATCTGAAGTTTCAGAACATATTGCCACTGGTTGCCTCTGGATGATTGCAGCCGCCCGACAACCCTCTGATCTTGACTGGCTGCTAGAGCACAGCGCTTCTGCTCTGCAAAATGAATTCGTCGCGGACTTCAACCGCCTTGTAAGCACAATTGGTGAAATTGGCACGGCTGAAGGTGTTCGCGGTTTGGTGCGTCTGCGGTCAAAATTACGGCATGCGACCATGCTGTCTCATCTCAACGCAACACTTGCGCTCACTGCTGCCGCCATGGGGCTGACCACGGTCGAGGCAGAGGAACTTGTTGCGCAGGATTATGGTCTGGATACACACCACCGCCGTAAAGAGGCTTTGACGGATGATTTTGCAGTAGTCCTGAGCATCACCGGCTCCGGGCAGGCGGTAATCCATTATGAGGATAACAACGGGACGGTTTCCAATAAACTTCCGGCTGCTGTGCGTAACGCCACAGGCTGCGAAACAATATTACGCAACGCACGGTCTGACGCCAAACAGCTTTCAGCAGATATGTCCACTCATCGCCAAAGGCTGGAAGGCTCCTGGCTAACAGGGCAGACATGGTCATGGAAGGCGTTTGAGGAACGCTGGCTCCGCCACCCCGTTCTTGGGTGGCTGGCACGCCGGATGATCTGGATGATTGCCGAACCTGATGGAACCATAAAAACCTGCCTGATCCGTGATGACGGCACGCTCTGCGGCCCGGATGGAAAAGAAATACCGTCTCTCCCGCCAGAAGCCCTTCTCAGCCTCTGGCACCCCCTGCATTCAAAAAACCAGAAAACCATCACGCAGTGGCGCGGAACGCTTGAACACCTGAAGGTGACACAGCCAATTCGTCAGGCGTGGCGGGAAACCTACACGATCACGCAAGCGGAACAGGAAAGCTCACCAGCCTCGTATCGTTACGCACGCCGTATTCTCAGTCAGGCGCAGGTTGTTGAAGTGGGGCGACAAAAGCAATGGCGCATCCGCACACTGACAGGCCATCTGCCTTCCAGTGAGAGCGCCCCCTGGTCACTCAGGATACCCGCCCATGGCATTTATGCAGACTTACGGACTGGCGGCGTTGGAGAGCACTTCACGCCTGACGGGTCTCTGGTCTTTAGCTATGTCATGACGGACAGAATCCGGTTTTGCGTTCTGCAGGATGAGGGAGACTGGCAGTATGACGGCGGCCGTAAGCTGAAAGAGACGACAACCCCCGTGCGTCTGGGCAGCGTTGACCCCATCGTCTTTTCAGAAGTGATGCGCGATGTTGATCTTATGGTCAGCGTTGCAGCCCGTAACATCCCATTCGATCCGGGCACGCTCTTGTCCATCCCTGACCTTGCGGAATGGCGACGCCACGATGGACTGGGCGACATTCAATGTTCCGCAGAGCCGCATTTTGGGAACCTCGCCCAAAGCCGCAGAGAGATTATCGAGAGCCTTTTACCCGAACTCGGAGCAGGAGACGCTGTCACGCTCGAAAAACGGCATGTTCTGGTTAAAGGCAAACGCTATCATTACCGCATCCACCTCGGCAGCGGAGACGTCATGGTTATCCCGCAGCAGCGGCAAATCGTCATTCCCGATAAGAAAACGACTGCAGCCCAGAACAAACTCTCTGACTACCAGCCGTTGCATGATGATGAACGGCTGAACTCAATCCTGCAAAAAATCACCATGCTGCTCCGGGATGATCGAATCCGGGATCAGACCATACTGGACCAGCTCAATGCCCTCGATGCCTCCGGAACATAGAGAGACCTCTTACAGCCTGTCTTCCGTCGGCCCGTCAGACAGCACCCCTTCCCACTTGGCGGAGATGGCGGCGGCGTAGCCGTTGCCCAGCACGTTGGTGGCGGTGCGGGCCATGTCGAGGAAGTGGTCGATACCGAGGATCAGAGTAATCCCCGCTTCCGGCAGGCCGAACTGAGGCAGGACGGCCACCAGTGTCACGATGGAGGCGCGCGGCACACCGGCAATGCCTTTGCTGCTCAGCATCATGACCAGAACCATGGTGAACTGCTGCATGGCGGACAAGTGGATGTCATACACCTGCGCGATAAAGAGCGCGCCAAAGCTCTGGAACAGGATGGAGCCGTCCAGATTGAAGCTGTAGCCCAGCGGCAGCACAAAGCCGCTGATGCGGGTCGGCACACCAAAATTTTCCAGCTTTTCCAACAGCAGCGGATAAACGGATTCACTACTGGCCGTGGCGTAACCCAGAATGAGCGGCTGAATGAGTTCACGGATCAGGTCTTTAATCCGGGGGCCAAGCACCAGAAACGCCAGCGTGGTCAAGACAATCCAGAGCACCAGAATAGTGCTGTAGAACTCAACCAGAAAACGACTGTACTGGATCAGCATCCCGCCGCCACTATGCGCAATGCTGCCCATAACGGAGCCAAACACGGCCATGGGGGCAAGCAGCATGACCATGTCGGTCATCCGCAGCATGATATGGCCCAGTTCTTCCGTCCAGCCCAGCATGGTCTTTCCGGCCTTGCCCGCAGCAGGCAGGGCCAGACCGAACAGCACGGAGAACACCACAATCTGGAGGATGTCGTTGCGGGACATGGCATCGAGAACGCTGGTCGGCACAATATGCAGCAGGAAATCCACCGGCTGGAACGGGTGCTTCAGGCTGGCCAGATCCTCCACGGCCGGAGGCTCAAACCCGGCACCCGGCTGGAAGATATTCCCGGCCAGAAGCCCGATCAGCAGCGAGACAAAAGACATGCTGATGAACCACAGCAGGATTTTGCCGCCAATGCGGAAAACCTGACTGTCATCACCCAGCTTGCCAATCCCGCTCACCAGCGTGGCAAAAACCAGCGGGGCGATGACCATCTTGATCAGCCGCAGGAAAATCCCCGTCATCAGGGTTGCGGCCTGCTCAGCAAAATGAATGACAGCGGGTGAGAGCGTGTGAATGAAAAGCCCGCTCAGCACACCCAGAACAAGGGCTATCAGAATGGCATAAGTCCGCCGTCTGGTGTTGACCGGCTGCGTCCCAATGGCCATTGCGTTGTTCCCTGTTCTAATTTTTTGTCACTATTTTGCCGGTTTCTACGCTACTGGCGGCAATATTTGAAGACCACACAGCGCTCAAATCATGAATTCTTCCCCACAAAGAAGACTCCATGAAATAGATAAAGCATCGCAACAATAAAGTTTCGATATCTAAGTGTAACGAAATAAAATTTCCACAAGACCCGCAGAAAACTCAGACTCTTTCAATAAGAGCCATCAAATCTTTCGTTAAAACTTCCGCCTGTTCTTGATCTTAAACACATTTGCTGGCCTTCTGCGGCCCAGGAGAAAAAAAATAAGGCGTTTTTAACGGTTATGGTCAGACTATCGTTCCCTCCCTGCTCCCGGTCTTTGTGTGCGGTGCTGGTCGGATCATGCCTTGCAAGCCTCTCCTCCTGCCCGGCGCATGCTGCACAGTGGTACACCGGTTCTCTGGTCTCGCCGTCCGGCGCAAAGTCTCATGCGGGAGATCTGGGGATCGAGCCTTATTATACCTACAGCCAGCCGGTCGGCACGTTTGCATCAAACGGCACCAGTCATCCCCTCCATCCACGGCAACAGACCTTTAGTAATTCCACCTTGTGGAAATACGGCATTACGGATGACATCAGCATTCAGACCCATACCGTCATCAGTTATGGGTGGAAGCACACCGCCGGCCATTCGCATGGCCCGCAATTTGGGGATTTCCCGGTCGATTTCATCTGGCGGTTTCTCCACCCGGACCCCAAACGCTTTATCCCGGACCTCAACCTGTTTGCCGGTGTCGTCATGCCAACGGGGGCCTATTCCCGCCTGCGCACCACGCAGGATGGCACGGGGACCGGTGCCTACGTCTTCCGCGTGGCCGTTACCGAGCAATCCACCTACACCCTTCCCGGCAACCATGCGCTCCGCCTGCGTGTCTGGAACTGGTGGCGGCATGCTTTAACCAGCGCACGCCTGCACGACATGACCACTTACGGCACCTCAGCGGGTTTTCATGGCACGGGGCGTCCGGGCATGAGCGGCCAGACCGGGTTTTCTCTGGAATACGGCATTAACCAGCGCTGGGTTCTGGCAATGGATCTGGCGCGGGACTGGGCCAACGGATCGCACCTGAAAGGCTGGACCGCTGCGGGCACACGCGTAAACAAGATCAGCGCAGCCTCAACGGACTGGCAGATTGCACCGGCGGTTGAATATAACTGGAACCCACGCTGGGGCGTGATTGCAGGGGCTGCTGTTTATTACGCCGGGCATAATACCGGGGTTAAAGTCGCCCCGCAGTTTGCCGTGAACGCGGTATTCTGATCAGCTGTTCCCGGCTTCCTGCAGCGGGGTCCGCGCCCAGATATCTTCCCGCGCGCGGCGTTGCGGCGGCCGGGGCTGGCAGGAAATGAAATACAGCCCCACCACAAACACGAGGTTGGAGAGGGCGTTAAACCACATGGGGAGCTGGAACGGCGCAGGGGCATCATACGCCTGATACAGCACGTAGGCCGTAAACGGGATGGACACCAGCCGCACCCCCACCAGCATATAGCGCAACGGGTTGGGCCTGCCGGGCTGCACCAGAACACGCATGCGGTTCAGGCCGATAAAGAACGTCACGCACAGGCCCCAGACCAGCACGTTGAACATCATGTTGGTGATGTCTTCCATCCCGCCAATGACGAACACGGCGATAATGGACACGGCAGAAAACAGGAGGGAGCCAAGCTGGCAGCTCATGCCAACTTCCAGCGCCGGCATGCGCTCGGGCAGCCTGTCTGCAAGAGGCTGACAGAGGTCATCCAGCAGCCAGCTATCAACACGTGTGATGCGCTCACCAAGGTTCATGCGGGCATCATAACGGATTGTCTGGCTTGATGCACCTTTCAATCGTGCAAGTTTGCCATCTCAGTGGCAAAGCCCCACCCCCGGCGCATGGAGTAGCCGGGGGCAGGTAAAAGCCTCAGGCTTCTTTTGTTGCGTCGGCCGGAGCCGGCAGCGTGCCTTCCGGCGTCTTTTTATCCACGGCCTGCGGCAGGAAGTGGGCCAGCGTGGTCAGAACGGCATCAGCCGGCAGCCCGGTGCGCTGCACCAGATCATGCACGGTGCTGCTGCCCAGAATATCGCGGATTTCATCAGCCGTTGCAGGCACATTGGACCCCTGACTGATCCATGACCGAACCTTGTCACCCAGACCGGCCTGATCAGCCTGCGTCAGAATGCTCTGGAGCGTATCAGGCTGGAGCAGTTTCTGGAGCTGCTGCTGCATTTCCCCCTGAAGACTGACGCCAAGTGCGCCTTCCACTTTTCCAACAAGGTTCTGAATGAAATCGGACATGTAAAGCCTCTCTGCTTTTCCATTAAGCCTGTGTGTAAGTCTTACACTATTCCAGGCGGGCATCAGTTAAGATCATCATGGACCAAATAGCAGTCATGTGCGAGATCAATAACTGCCTTTCTTATCATCCCGGCACCCCACTGAGATGGACCGATAGCTGATATGCGTCTGACACCTCAAGGAAAATTCAGGGAATCGGGCTACTTTGAAAGTCTGAAACGCTTCAAACAGCCGCAGCCGAAAAAGTAGCACCTTTGCCCAGTCTCCCCGTCTTCCTTCTCGACCGCATCGGCCCCTTGCGCCATCTGCGCCCGCTGCGCCGCCCCGGCGAGCAGCAGAGTGGCCGGCTGCGATGGCTGTTTGCCCCGTCCCTTCCCGCACTCGGCTTTGCCGTGCGCACCACCGCCGCGGCGCTGATCGCCCTGATCATTGCGCTGTGGATGGAACTGGATGACCCGCAATGGGCCGCCATGACCGTCTGGATTGTGGCGCAGGGTTCCCGCGGGGAAAGTATTTCCAAAGCGAAATGGCGACTGGTCGGCACCGCCATTGGCGTGGTGATGTCCATCACGCTGATTTCCGCCTTTATCCAGCAGGCCTGGCTGTTCTTCCCGGCTCTGGGGATCTGGGTAGGGCTTTGCTGTACGATGGCAACGCTGGTCCGTAACTTCCGCTCTTACGCGCTGGTTCTGGCCGGGTACACCTGCGCCATCATCGCCATTGGAGCCATTCCAAACCCGGCCAACGTGTTCATGACAGCCATGTCCCGCGCCACGTATATTGTGCTGGGCATTACGTGTGAGAGCGTTCTGGCGGGGCTGTTCGCCCATAATCTGGCCGCCACAGCCCGCCGGAACATCCGTGACAAACTGCGCACAGCGCTCGGGAATGTCTCCGGCTCCGTCTCAAGCCTGCTCTCCGGGGATGATGAAGCCCTCGTGCGCTCCCGCGCCATGTTCGGCCCCATTCTGTCCATCAATGACCAGATTGAATTCTCCGAAGTGGAAATGGGCCCGCACGGGCATGAGGGCGACCACGCCCGCGCTGCCCTCGCCGCTGTTTCCGTGCTGCTTTCCCGCGGTCTGGGCATGGCCGTCCGGCTGCAATATGTGGAGACGGACCAGCCGGTTTTCCGCGCCACAGCCGCCAGAGTCAGCGCTTTTCTCAACGCCCTGCCGCCCCAGCTGGAAACTGACGATACCGTCCAGCATCTGCTGGAAAACCTGCGCCTGATCCGGGGGGAATGTCGGCAGCAGATTGTGGATGCGCTGACGACCGAAATCAGCATGCAGCAGGTCCGCGTACAGGATAATCCGGAAATTCAGGCGCTGCTGGATGGCCGTATTCTGCACAACGCGCTGGATGAATTGCTGGGTGAGCTGGAACAGGCCATTCGGGAATATGACGCCAGCCAGCACTTTATCCGCGGAGACCACTTCCACTTCCGCCTCCAGTCCCATGTGGACAAGCGCGAGGCCATGTATAACGGCATCCGCGCGGCGGTCGCCATTACCAGTGCGGGTCTGGTGTGGGAAGTCACCGCATGGTCCGCAGGCCTCGGCTTTATCACCTTTGTCGCCATTGTCTGCGGCCTGTTCGCCACCCGTGAAAATCCGGTTGTCGCCACCACGCAGTTCATGGTGGGGAGCCTCTGGGCGGCCCTCGTTTCCTTCTTTCTTGTGTTTGTGGTGCTGCCCACACAGGAAAATTACGAGATGCTGGTCGCCTCCCTTGCCCTGCCCATGATTGCAGGCGGGCTGGCCAGCCGGAATGCTGGCACGGCCCTGCACGCCGCCGCCTATACCCTGCTGCTGCCCAACTTCGTTCACCCGTTCAATCAGGGACGTGAAAACGAAATTGCCTGGTTCAACACCACCGCCGCTATTCTGCTGGGGGTGGCGTTTGCCGTTATCATGTTCCGGGCGGTCATGCCGTTCAGCAGTGCAGCAGAACGCTGGCGCATGCGCCGCACGTTGCTGCGCGACCTGCGCACACTGGCCTCTGCCGAACCCATTCCGCTCAACCAGAACTGGATCGGCCGGAATATTGACCGCTTTGCGCGGCTGATCCGCCATGCAGGCCCAACGCCCTCTCCTACCATTGAGGGCTGTTTGCAGGGCACACTGGCCGCCATGACCATCGGCCTCAACATTATCCGTCTGCGTAATCTGCTTGAACGTAACCAGATCCCGCGCTCAGCCCGCAGACCGATTGAAGTCGTGATGGCCCGCATGAGCCGCTTTACAGGTAAATATGGCCGCACCGCCCAGAGCGCGCGCCTCGCCACCAATACGCTGCGCCGTATCGAAGCGATGGAACCCAACATCACCACCCGCATCGAACTGACCCGCGCCATTGCGTATCTGATCGTCGTCTCGCACGAGCTGGATGCCAATGCCGTGTTCCTTGATGCCTCCAAGCCCTACAAGGCGGCGTAAAGGGGAACGCATTTCTCCCCGTTTTGAAAAACTATTTTAATATGTACCGGACCCTCACCTTCATGTTATAACAGAAGGCTTGGAGGAATAATCGGTCCGTGCATGTGTCTTCATTCTCTGATCGCCTTTCGCAGCAGATACGTGCGTGGGCTACCAGACTCTCACAGGGCCGAACCGGTCTTTCAGAAAATGCCCCCCTCGCCTGGCTGATTGCGCCCTCCCCGGCCAATCTGGGGTTTGCCCTGCGCACAACCTTTGCAGCCTTGCTGGCATTGAGCCTTGCGCTGTGGATGGAGCTGGACAGCCCGCAATGGGCCGCCATGACCACGTGGATTGTGGCGCAGAATTCGCGCGGACAAAGTATTTCCAAAGCCAAATGGCGACTGATTGGCACCTGTATTGGTGCGATATGTGGCATTGCCTTTCTGGCCGCCTTTCCGCAGGAACCCTGGCTACTGTTCCCCCTGCTGGCCTTAGGAGCCGGGGCCTGCTGCGCGGAAGCGACGTTTCTGCGCAACTTCCGGTCCTACGCGCTGGTTCTGGTGGCTTTTACCTGCACCATCATTGTGCTGAGTGCGGCGAACCAGCCGGACAATGTGTTTATGATCGCCATGTCCCGCACCACCTACATCACGCTGGGCATTGTGTGTGAAAGCACTCTGGCGGGCCTGTTCGCCCCGCGCCTGAATACGGTGGCGCATGAAGAAATTCGCAGTCACTTGCAGGATGCTCTCAGCGGCGCCTGCCTGAGCATGACCGGCCTGCTTCTGGGGGAAAAGGATGGCCTGTTCCGCTCCCGCGCGCTGATGGGCAGCATCCCCTCTCTGGCTGATCAGGTAGAATTCAGTGAAATCGAGTTAGGCCCGCACGCGCATGTGGGCGACCACGCCCGCGCCGTGCTGGCCAGTATCTCGACCTTTCTGGCGCGTGGGCTAAGCATGCATATCCATATGGAAGCCGCTGCCCCGCTGCCGGAAACGTTTAAAAAATCGCTCTCAGACTTTGCACAAATCCTGAAAACTATTCCGGATCACTTCAAAGATTCTGATCCGGTAGACGCAGCGCGACAGATCCGGGCAGACCTGTATCACGCCCGCACAAACTGCCTGCAAACTGCCACGGATACACTGATCCTTTTTGAACAGGCGAGAACGCATCCCAACAGTTCCGAAGAGCTGATGCGTGACCTGCTGGAAAGCCGCATTCTGGCAACCGCTCTTGCAAAGCTCATTCTGGAACTGGATGAAGCCCTTGAGCATTTTATTGCCACGCAGGAACCCAGCCCCAAAGACCACTTCCGTTTTGCGCAGCACATTGAAAAAGATCCTGTTCTGGCGCTCAACAATGGGTTGCGTGCAGCGGCTGCCATTTGCATTGGTGGTCTGATCTGGGAAGTCACAGCCTGGCCGGATGGCTCCACGCTGTCCATGTTTGTGGCCGTGACCAGCACGCGCTTTTCCTCTTTTGAAAATCCTGTTCTGGCCTCAAGCGGTTTTCTGAGGGGGGCCGTCTGGGCTGCCGTTGTTTCATGGGTTCTGGTGTTTCTGGTCCTGCCGGATCAGGCCAGTAATGAGACCCTGCTGGCCTCCCTGTTTTTCCCCATGCTGGTGGGCGGTCTTGCCCTCCGTGCCCCGAATTCCATTGGTACCGCCGCAGCCTATAACAATTTCATGCCGTTCATGATCGGCCCGGCCAACCATAGCCGCATGAATGAGATTATCTGGTTCAACACCACCCCGGCTGTTGTTCTGGGCATTGCGCTGGGGGTGTGGGCCTTCCGCCTTGTGCTGCCATTTGATGCCGCTGCCGAACGCTGGCGCCTGCGCCGCAAACTGGTGCGGGATTTACGCAGGCTGGCCGCGCAGAAAAGCACCTTTAGCCCGGCAGAATGGATGGCCCGCTCCTGCGGACGCATTGCGCAGATTATTCATCACGCCGGCGTTAAACCCGATGCGCTGACGGAAGCCTATCTGGCCGGGGCAATGGGGATCATGACGGTCGGGCTTCTGGTGCTGCGTATTCAGCATGTGCTGGAGCATCACGACCTATCGCCAGAACAGACTCAACTCTTGCAGTCTGTGATGCATAGTATCGCCACGCTGCATGGTCACACCACACGGCCTGCGGAGACCGCAGCCAAAGCGCTGGCGGAGCTACGCCCTGCCGCATTGCGGGAGCCAAACCTATCCTTGCAGATGGACCTGACCCGTGCCGTGGGCAGTCTGGAAGTGATGAAGCGGGAACTGGCGGACAATGTCACCTTTCTGGACACAACCCGCCGCTTTCACCTGCCAACGGCGGCCTGAAAGACCGCTCTGACGCGGCCTTCAGTGTTTTTCGATATCGTGAAAGCGCGTGTAATCCACCGCAATCCGTCCATCCGGGCGGGAGAGCACGATATCCACAAACCGATGATTGTGGTGTACGCGGTCAAATCGATACGCGGTTCGGGCAAACACGGTCTGGCCCAGCGCCTCGTCCGTGCCGGTTACGGTCACGACAATTTCGGCTTCTTCCTTTTCCAGTTCCGCCATGCTTTTGCCGTGCAGCGGGCTTTCCGGCCCGATGACATGCGCCATGACAAACGCAAACCGCAGCACCGGCACATGCGACTGCACCAGCAAAAGCTGGTCAAACTGCCGCACCAGATGCCCGTTTTCACTCATGACCAGTCGGGACAGCGAGACTTCCACATCCACGGATAAAATGACGCTCAGCCGCAGGTTTGCAATGCGAATACAGAGCGCCGGAATACCGTTTTCATTACTGATAACCGCTGTATTACTGAACATGATGCGCGCCCGTGGGCGGGCAAAACGGGCAAACACAACGCCTGTTGCCAGCGCGTTGATCATCATCCCCACCAGCACTTCAAACGAGACCACAATGTTGGCATAGGGCCCCACCGGCACCATGCCGCCATACCCGACGGTCGAGAGGGTCTGCACGCTAAAGAAGAACAGGGAAAGCAGCGTATGCTGGCCATCCCCCGTCACCTGAGAGGGCGCGATCAGATACAGCAGGGCAAAGAACAGATTGATCAGAAAATAGAAAATAACTGATGTATAAACAAAAGCCGTCCAGCTTGCCGTCAAAGCGTGGTGATACAGGTCCGTCCAGACACTATCGGACAGGCCGACACGTACCACATCACGATGGCCTTTTTCTTCCACCAGCGCATGCGCCCGGAACCGGCGCATGGCTTCCTTGGTGGTGAAATGAGACTTCTTGCCTGTCTCTTCAAGCGGTGTATCATCCAGCCTGTTGTAACGCGCCGTCAGCCGCGCCTGGCGCTTTTCCTTCAGCTTTTGAAATACGCTTTTCATGTCCGCCCTTCTGGTCTGAAAGGCCGCCATGCCGCGCGACCCTGCGATCAGACGGTGATACACGGCCTCAGAAAGGCTTGCTTCCATCAATTACGCATAGCAAATCCGCATCACTTTGCAGCGATTTTGCTTATTGCTTCTTCGGCTCCGCAAACGGATGCAGAGAGACGCCACCCGCCAGATGCGCCCATTGCGCCGCATCGCTCTCTGCTGTTGTCGCCCCGCCGCGCAGCAGACTGGAACCCTGCGTGACGGTTGCGGCATCCACCGTATTGGCGGAGTTAGCCTGCATGGAGGCGCTCTGTGCAGCCCGCGCCCACAAGCTGGCGGCTTTCTGGTGGTCGCCACTGCGATCTGCTGCCTGCCCCGCCAGAGCCAAGGCACGAGACATATCCCGATAAGAGGCGTCATCCCGCCGCAGGGTCGCAGCCTGCTCAGCCAGTTGCTCCGCCTGCGCCGGGTTGGACGCCAGAACGGCACGCGCCTGAATTTCCGCCTTATCCGCCTGCTCCGTGCGGGACAGCGGCGGCTTCAACCCGTTGAAATAGGCCAGAGCCTTCTGGAACGCCGTTGCATCCTGCCCCGCATCCGCCGCCAGCCCCAGCACGAGGGCGGAACGGGCGGCATAGGCTGTATCGGTGGAGGCCATGCCGCCAGATGCCAGCGCAATCGCCTGCGGATATTGCCGCAGACGGTACCGGGCCGCCGCTTCAATCAGATCAAATTCCGGGCGTGCAGTCTGCCCGCGCACAGCCGCAGCCTGCCGGGTGGTCTGCACGGTTTCAACCGCTGCTGCCGGGTCATCCCCCGCCAGTTGCGACACGGCGAGGTCATACCCTGCTTCGGACGCCGCGACGCCATCATCCCGCAGCAAAGCCAGATCGGCTGCCTTGCGATACTGGGTAATAGCGACGCTGTAGCGCCCCAGCTCAAAGGAATCCTGCCCGGCCGTCATCGCCTGATCCCACGCGGCGTCATCCCGCGCAGAGGGCGCTTCCACAGCCCCTCCGCCGCACCCTGCCAGCAGCAAGGGCGCAAGCAGGGTCAGTGCGCCAACGCGCCTCATGGCCGCACCTGCCGGGGGGCAAGGCGGTTTTTCTTGCTGGTTTTCTGGCCACCCAGCAGCCACATGCCACGCAACTGGTCAGTCAGCTTCTCCAGCCCGTAAAGCGTGGTTTGGGCCTGCGCCAGCAATGCGGGCAGATCGGCCGTGCTGGCCTCCACGCTGCCTGCAATAGCGGGCAGATGCGGGGTGGCCCCTTTCAGGTCATGCGAGGCAGAGCGCAGATTGTTCATGGTGCCATCCGTCTTGGTCATGATGCCGGACACCTGCTTCTCAATTGGCTTGAGGCGATCAATCACGGTGTTCAGAGAAACCGCTGCTGCCTGAGCCTGCTTGAGCAGTTCATCATTGGTCAGCAATTGCCCCACGGTGCCCTTGCCCGCGTGCATGTCCGTCATGGTGGCATCCAGCTCGGCCATCATGTGCCGGGCACTGGCAATAGCAGGCATGATCTGGGCCTGAATATCATTCAGCGTGGCTGTAATCTGGTCCGCCGGGTTGGGAGCGGGTGTGGCGCTCAGCACCGCATAGCTCCAGTCCATCGCATCCCCATGCCCGCGGCTGAGTTCCAGATAGGAAGAACCTGTCACAATAAACTGCTTGCGGATAATGGCCGTGCTGTCCCGCCGGATAAACGGCTTGGCCTGCGGGTCCAGGTCCACCTGGGCATACATCTCACCCGAGGGGTTGAGCTTGACGGCGCGAATGGTGCCGGCATGGGTGCCGAGCAGCTGCACGTCGCTCCCCACAGTCAGGCCGCCCACGCCAGAGGCTGGCAGCGTGACGTGCAGCCGCGCTGGCGGTGTCAGCCAGTTTTGCAGCACCCCGGCCTCAACCACGGCGCCAGCAAACAGCACCACGCTGAGCAGCACGAGGAACCCAACCCATTCATCCGCATAGCGCAGAGAAATGAGTGGTTTGACTTTCTGTCGTAAGCGGATCTGGAACATTATGCCGTCCGTACTTCTACAAGCCCGTCATCAGTCAGGCGCCACATACTCGTAATCCCCTGTCGGTAGCCCTGCCAGATGGCATTATTACGCACCAGCCAGATTACACCAGCCCCCTTGTCCCGCGCGTCCGTTATCGCACTGAGAAACGGATTTTGCAGTTCCACAGGACTTGCTTCCAGCGGGTCTTCCAGAAGCAGCAACCGGGGGTGCCCTATAAAAGCCCGCACGCAGGCCGCCCGCAGCAAATCGGAATCGGACAACCGGCTGGGCGGCAAAACCGGCAGGCCGGGCAGACCAAACCATTCCGCCAGCCGGGCCGCTTCCGCCACAACCTCATCCATCGGGCGAGTGGTATGGTGCAGTTGCTGCAGGGTGATGGCAAGGTGCGTGTTCAGGAACTCTGGCCAGCTGGGCCTGCGGGTAATACGACCTATGCGCCCACGCAGGGCATTCATTTCCCGGTCATGCAGGTCTGACCAGTCGAGCCCCATAAACTTCACAATACCTGCGTCCAGCGGCACAAGCCCGCAGCACAGATCGGCAAACATGGTGGCGCGGGAACTGGAGCGGGTTTCCACCACCATACAGTCCCCCGGCATCAGCTTCATGCTGAAGGGCACGGGCGGCAGGCCGCTTTCCTCAAAAGAGGGCACAGCCTTGTTCAGTTCCAGCAGCGGTCCGGCAGTGCGTGTATCCATCTTACAAGTCCAGACTGAACAGCACGCTGACAGCCATCACAATCAGCATCCCGCGGGAGAAGCCACGCGGCAGGAGGGTGCGCAGATTATCTTCATTGGTGGCGGTCAGCCCGGTCAGGCAGCCACCAAGCCCCACCACAAACCCGACGGTGATGAATTTGAGCGGGATCACCAGATAATCCGCGTGGGACATGGCGGTAATCACGTCATAGAGAAACGTCCAGACCGGATTGGTCACCACACCGGACATGCGGCTGATGATATAGCCCGTCACCAGTGCGGCGAAGGAGAACAGTATCCCAAGCGTAAAGCCGCCCACGGTAAACGCCAGCGTGCGCGGCATGACCAGCAGCAGAAACGGGTCCAGCCCCTGCGCCTGCATGGAGCGGATTTCTCCCCCTGTTGTCAGCAGCCCCAGCTCCGTGACGGAGAGCATGCCGTTGCGGCCCAGCAGCAGGATGCCCACCAGAATGGGCGCAATTTCCCGAATGACCACATCAATCAGAATGGTGCCGGTCATTTTCGCCATGCCCGCCAGACCCAGCCAGTAAATGGTCTGCGAGACCGCAGCCACGCCCGTCAGTGTGCCCGCAAACATGGTGGCGATCAGGCCGCCACCAATCACGCTGTTGAGGGTTGTGCCGAACTCGTAGCGCACGGTCCGCCGCCAGGAATGAGAGCGAAAACTCTCAAAGATAACGCCCCAGCTTGCCCCCAGCATGATCAGGAAAAAGCGGATCTGCCGCCGCGTCAGGCGGCCTGTCCAGGCCAGCTTCTCCCGCACCCACTCATGCAGCACGAACTTCTGCCTGTGCTGCGGATGGGTGGAGGCATCTGCCTCTAAAATCGGGTCCCGCTCACCCCCCGGACTACGTGGTTCGTTCGAGCCACTCATCGGCGCGCCGCCAGAACATAGGCCCGACCCAGCCCAAGATGCGGCGCAAAGAAGGACCCGCGAGAGCGGAACAGATACCGGTCACGCAGCGCCTGATACACCCGGTCTGTCACCTGAATGGTGCCGCCATCTGTCGCGCCCTGCGCCATCAGTTCTGCCAGAGAGACAGTCTGCCCCCACAGGTTGAACACTTTCGGCTCTTCCCCCACAGCGCCACCAAAAGCTGCGCCGTAATCCAGCCCCATGGCAAACACGGGTTCCAGATTAGCGGCCGCAAGTGCCGCCATGAAGGTTTCCCGCATGGTCAGCGCAGCATCGGCAATACGGATAATGGCGGTCGGATCTTCCTCTGTGGTGCAGCCCGCCATGCAGATCATGCGATGGCCGGCCACTTCCACGCCAAACAGGCCGCGCTCCTTGGAGATGCGCTGCACATCCGTGGCCAGTTGGTTGATCAACGTCAGGAGAGCCTGCGTTTCCGCATCCCCATCGACCACCGGATCGGAGAAAGTGATGACCAGCACGGCAACGGACGGATAAATCCCGGACGTCGTCACGCCAGCCACCTGCGGCGCACGCATCAGCATATTATCATACTGCGGTGGCGGCTGCGGTCTGGCGGAATTGACCGCACCGGGAACTTCATCGGCAGGCAGGCCGTGCCCGGTGGTGGTATCTTCCGTCGTTTCAGCCAGTCTGACCCCGGCAATAGACGCCATCAGGTCCACAAAATACACCAGATGCGGGGCCATATGGGCATCTTCCAGCACCACGGCACCGATAATGCCTTTCGGACCATGAATGGGGTAAATGGCGAGCATACGGGTGCCCAGCTCACGCATGACCAGCCGCTCGAACTGCGTTGTCCGATTATCCGCCGCCGCGTTTTCAACGCTCAGCACATCACCGGATTCAATGGCTTCAAAAAACGCCCCCAGCTCCGCGCGGGACATTTCAAAACCACCGGAATGCGCATCCTGTTTCTGATCATAGGAATCTTCACAGATTAGCGCCTGCCCGTCATGCAGCAGGCGCCAGATGCTGGCCCGGCGCGCATCCGTCACGTGCGCAAGCTGTTCTGTGAGCACCAGAGGTTCGGCAGTCGGGTCAAACAGACGCGGCGTGACGGCCACCTGCTGCACTGCGGCACTTTCATGCGTAATCTGCACGCCCTGCTGCGCCAGTTTGCGCGCCATTCGTTCCGAACGCCGCACCTGCCGCACAAGGAACCCGGCCAGCGCCAGCGAGAACACTATGATAATCCCGGCAAATTGCAGGCTCTGCTGGCTGCTCTGGCGGGCAAAACTGGCAAAGTCATTTTCCGGGGCGGACAGCAGTAAAATCCAGCCCTCGGCAGAACTTTTCAGCGGTGAGGCAATGGTCACATAGCGTTTGCCGTTCAGCTCAAAACTACGCGGGCCAAAGCCCCGCACCCGGTAATGGTCATACCCACGGGCAAAAACCGGATGGGTCTTGGGGTCCAGCACCATCTTGTTCGGGTCCCACCCGGCAGCTTCTGCCTGCTGCATGATGTTACGCCCCGCCATAACCCGACCCTTGCTGTCCAGAATAATGGCGTTCCCGGTCTTGCCGACCTTCAGATGATCCAGAAACGTGCTGAGTTCATTCAGGGAAATATTGGTGGCAAAAACATAGGTGTGCCCGTTTGCGGCCTTAAACCGCAGAGAGCTTGTCATGACAAACTGGCGCGCGGAGGGGAACAGATAAGGCTGCGTCCACTGGACGTCCGTCTTACCTTCCGTATTGCTGTACCACGGGCGCTTGCGCGGGTCATACCCGGTTGCGTCCGTGTATTCCTCACCCGTTTTTACGCCGTCATTCGTATAGAATTCGCGGTGATAGACCTGCTTGCCATCACGCACTTCAAACGTGGTGCGTTCCTCATTTTTGCCATCAGGCCCACGGGTAATCAGGCGGAAATGGCCGTCTTCATCCCCCAGATAGAAGGACTGCAACTGCGGCACGCTTTGCAGCATGGCCGCGCCATAGGAATTAAATACCCGGTCCGCCACCTGCGGCGGCGCATGCGCAATCATGCCACTGGCGATGACGTTCCCCGCCACGGCGGGCATGATGTAATCAGACACTTCCTGAGAAATATTCTGCTGGACCGCGCCCAGAAGCTCATGGGTCAGCGAGACCACACCGGCCCGCGTGGAGCGGTAGGAATGCAGCCCAATGGCCACAATTGCCCCTACAACCAGCAGTAGCGAGCCAAAAGGCAGGACCAGATGCAGCAGGACACGCCGCACGGACGCATCATTCTGCACTGTCGGATCGACTATCTCATCAGAAGACACGTCACTTTTTCCCCTGACTACTGGTCATAAATCCCCATCCCCGGCAGATGTCTGAAATTTAAGGTGCCCAGAACGCCGCAGCTTGTCCAGTCCCATGACTGTGCCCGCCGGCGCAGAGCCTCTATGCCCTGCTCCCCACACACATCTGCTCCTGACAGAGAACAGGCAAAAGGCTGTATCAGGCTTCCAGATCAGACTCAAAGCGGGTGGAAACATCCAGCGCCTGCCCCAGCCGGGCCAGTCCACGCCCCACGGTTTCCCCCCGCACAGCCACACGGGATGACACAAGTTTGAGCACAAGCTCCTTGCGCTGCCACAGCAGAGCCGTGCCATCCAGCAGCACCGCCGTCCCACCGGAAAGGGAATACGCCAGACGCAGCGCCTGCCCCAGCACGATGGCGCGCCGCCATGCGGCCTCACTCAGCAGCGTGCGGGACGTTCCCAGAAACTCTGCATTGGTATCCGCCGCATAGCGCACGGCCAGTGCCAGAGAAAGCCAGGCCCGCGATTCATGATCAAACCCCACGCCCTGCATGCGCAGGATACGCCAGTAGGTCTGCTCTGCCCGATATTCCGGGTGATCGTGACTGCCAACATCCGAGAGAAGGCAGGCAATGCGCCGCAGATGCTGCTCCTGCCTGCTTTCCTTGGGCAGCAGGCCATCCGTCCAGCGGCACAGCACATCTGGCAGCGTATTGCTACGGCCCAGACGGGCACACATATCCCGCGCCACGATGTCCATCGGGTCCTGCGGCAGGCAATCCGGGGCGACATTCAGCATGTACCACCCCTCCCGCAGGCCATCCACGCAGAACACCACCCGGTCCGGCTGCACCTTGCGCAGCAATCTGCGCAGCACGGTGGCGGCAAACGGCACATCATCCAGACGTTTTTTGGGGGCACCGGGCAGACGTTCCAGACTGCGGCGCTGCGCATGCAGCAGCCAGCCGGTCATCTCGCGCGCTTCTTCCAGCCCCAGCGTATAATAATGCACGATATTCAGCGGATACTGCATGCGGGCAATATGCAGGCGGGCCAGCGCACGGAATGCCCCGCCAACCAGATACAGCGTGTTCCCCTTGACCTGAGACAGCCATTTGACGCGCCCGATATCCTCATCCGCCAGCGTGCGCGCCACGCCGAGGTCTCCCTTGGCGCGGTCACTCAGGCGGATAACGCCCAGCGGCAGGGTATTGGCATCATGGCGGCCATCTTCCGCCAGACGGATCAACTCCAGAGAGCCGCCGCCCACATCGGCCACCAGTCCCTTTGCGCCAGGAATGCCGCACATCACGCCAATGGCGGAGTGATCGGCCTCTTCTTCCCCGCTCAGAATACGGATGGGCACACCCGGCATGTTCCTGCGCAGGGCGTCGACAAATTCCGGCCCGTTCAGCGCATCCCGCACTGCAGCAGTCGCCAGAATTTCAAACGGGTCCGCATCCATAGCACGGGCAATAGCGTGGAAGCGGCTGAGCACTTCCATGGCCATCTGTACGCCTTCTTCATTCAGCTTGCCTGTTGCTGTCAGGCCCCGACCCAGACGCAACACTGCCTTTTCATTAAAGATAGGCACAGGGTTGCGCGATACGCCCTCGAACACCACGAGGCGCACAGAATTGGACCCAAGATCAACAACGGCCGAGCGGCGCGGCATATCAGTCTGCATGGGCGGCACTCTACTCCCGAAAATCGTTCACGAAAACCGAGAACAGATGCCAAAAGCACGCATTCTGCTTTTCCCGCCCTGCTGACTGAAATCAGTCATCAAACATCAGGTCTTTTGACGTCGGCAGAGAGGCCGGTGCACGCAGTGGCGTTTCATGCGCAGCGGAGCCCCGGCCCGAGAGCGACGGGTGCGTCATGAACCATTCATGCGCAGAAAAAGGCCGCGCCCCCGGCGTTAGCCTGCGCCATGTGCCGCTGGCTTCCAGCCCCCAGGATTGCAGATTGTCCTTGAGGTTGGAGACCATGATCTGCCCCAGCATCTGGGCATGCACCGTCGGATTGGTGACGGGCACCATGCTTTCCACCCGCCAGTCCATATTCCGCGTCATCCAGTCCGCAGAAGACAGATAGACCTTGGCATAGCGAGACGGCAGGCGATGGCCGTTGCCGAACGCGAAAATGCGGGAATGTTCCAGAAAGCGCCCGACGATCGATTTGATGCGGATGTTTTCAGAAAGCCCCGGCACACCCGGCCGCAGGCAGCAGATGCCCCGGATCACACCGATAATCCGCACCCCGGCACAGGAGGCACGATAGAGGCAATCGATCAGATCAGGGTCCACCAGCGCATTCATCTTCAGCCAGATGGTGCCCGGACGCCCGGCTTTGACATGCGCAATTTCTTCCTCAATCAACTCCCGCAGTGTGCTGCGGATAGTGATGGGCGAGAAGGAAATGGCTTCCATCTTAGCCGGCATGGCGTAGCCGGTCACGTAATTGAACAGACGTGCGGAATCCCGCGCCAGTTCCGGCTTGCAGGTAAAGAAGGAGAGGTCCGTGTAAATCTTGGCGGTAATCGGGTGATAGTTGCCCGTGCCAAAATGCGCGTAGGACCGCACCTGATTACCCTCGCGCCGCACCACAAGGCTGAGCTTGGCGTGGGTTTTCAGGTCCGCAAAACCGAACACCACTTGCACACCAGCGGCTTCCAGCGCGCGGGAGAGGCGAATATTGGCTTCTTCATCAAACCGCGCCCGCAGTTCCACCATGGCGGTAACGGACTTCCCGGCCTCAGCGGCTTCAATCAGCGCCTTGACGATGGGGGAGTCGCGGGACGTGCGATACAATGTCTGCTTGATGGCAATCACGTTGGGGTCGAGCGCTGCCTGACGCAGGAACTGCACCACCACGTCAAAGCTTTCAAACGGATGATGAACCAGCAGATCCTTCGCCCGGATGGCGGCAAAACAATCACCATTGAAGTCCAGAATCCGCTCGGGGAAGCGCGGCGTGTAGGGCGGGAACAGCAGATCGGGGCGGTCATCCACAATCATCTGCTTGAGGTCCACCACACCGATCATGCCGGAATGGACGGCAATTTCTTCCGGCGGCAGGTCCAGCCCGGAGGCAATGGCGTCCGCCAGTTCCGTCGGCACGCGCTTTTCCATATCCAGGTGGATCACCACGCCACGGCGACGGCGTTTGAGTGCGCTCTCATAAGAGCGGACAAGGTCTTCCGCCTCATCCTCAAACTCCACATCGGTATCGCGCACCACGCGCAGCATGCCGCTTTCCCCCACCACAAGGCCGGGGAAAAGCTGTTCCATGCACAGGGTAATCAGGTTTTCCAGACGGATGAAGCGCACCGTGCGGTTGCCTGCCCCGTCCTTGCTGGGCAGGCGAATAAACCGCTCAACCTGCGCAGGCAGCAGGATCAGCGCGTTCATGGCAAACGCGCCGTTTTCCGCCAGCAGCAGACGCAGGCCGAGCGCAAGCCCCATGTTGGGGATGAAGGGCAGCGGGTGCGCGGGGTCCACCGCAAGCGGCGTCAGAACCGGAAAAACGCGGTCCATAAAGCAGGTATGCAGCCAGGCGCGGTCGGCTTCATCCAGATCAGACGGCTCACACAGCACCACGCCGGCCTCCGCCAGCAGGCCGCGCAGTTCTACCCAGATACGCTGTTGTTCACGCAGAAGCTGCGCGCAGCGTTCCCGCACGGCATCCAGCTGCTCGGCCGGGGTCAGGCCATCGGGCGAGAACGCCACCAGCCCTTCCCGCACCTGCCCGACAAGACCGGCCACACGCACAGAATAAAATTCATCGAGATTACTGGCACTGATGGACAGAAAACGCAGGCGCTCCAGCAGTGGATTGCGCGCGTTATCCGCCTCTTCCACCACACGCTGGTTAAAGGCCAGCCAGGAGAGTTCGCGGTTGATAAACCGCTCGGGCATGTCCAGCGTCACCTTTTTCTGGACCGGCTTTTTTCTGGTTCGACGAACTGCCGGCGTGCGTCTGCGGGCGGGCACTTTGGCTCCGGCTGATTGACCCGTCTTTTTGTCCTGCCCCGTCGTCACACCCATTCTCCCCTGTTTGCCCTCATCCTGCCCGCATCAGCCCTGCGGGCATAGGGCTCATCGTCTCTTAAGACTTAACATCATACTGTAGAGTCTTCTGACTGGAAAAGAATGACACATGTTACGGTTTTATGTCGCTCGCATTCCAGAGAGCCTGCACAGAACGCAAAACAGGCCCGCAGAGCCATTGCCCCGCGAGCCTGTTCCTCCTGCACGCTACCCTACAAAACCCGGTGCCCTATACGCCGAAGCCTTGCAGATCAGCCGTCAGGCCTCAGAGATGCCCCTGAGACAGTTCGTTAGCCAGCGCCTGATTTTTATAAACTACCTTCAGCGCTTCCATGATAGCAGCCGTATCGACAGCAACCGCACGGTTGGTGGTTTCATCGTAATAGAAATCCCCACCCAGAGAGTGGATGTTGCCATCAAAAATCAGACCCACGGCATGGCCCTCAGAGTCGATGACCGGAGAACCTGAGTTGCCGCCAATAATATCATTGGTAGAGACAAAATCGTACGGGGTTTTCATGTTGACATGCGCCTTGGCGTCCAGCCAGGGCTTGGTCAGCTTGAACGGGTCAGACCCGGTTGCGCGGTCATACAGGCCGGAGAAATAGGTAAAGGCAGGCACGGCTTTTCCGTTTTCATCCCAGCCCTTGACCTGACCGAAAGACAGACGCTGCGTAAACGTGGCATCCGGGTAGGACGATACACCATCGCGCTCAAAGCGAGCCTTGGCCATCGCTTCGCTCGCCTGACGAGACGGAGCGGCTACTTCATCATCCATTTGCTTACGCAGGGCACGGGTCTGCGGTTCGATGCTGCGGGCCAGCACAATCATCGGGTCCTTGGAGGCGGCAATGGCGTCTGCCCCACCTTTCCAGAGCTCCAGACGCACCTTGGGGTCTGCCAGTTTCGTGCCTTTGACCAGCGTTTCAGCCAGATCATCCGGCGCAGCTTTACCCAGAACCAGCTTCACCATCTCATCATCCGCGCCCAGCACCTGCCGCAGCTTGGTCAGAGAAAAGGCGAGTTCTGTCTTTTCAAGATCAGGATAGACCGGGGCCGTGGAACCGAGTTCGGCTTCCAGTGCCGGCAGGCGGGCATCATGATACGCGGTCAGACGTTCAGCATCCGGCTTCTGGCGTTCGTTCGCAGCGCGCACCAGCAGCTTGGCATACTGGAACAGTTCACCCTGAATACCAAAAGCGCCTTCAAGCATCACGTAAGGTTTGAAAATACGCTTCTTGACGGTCAGCGCCTGTGCGTTTTTCGCCCACGGGTCGCCATAGGCTTCCTTGCGTTTGGGGTCAGCGTTGATCCAGTCGCGCAGGCTGGCTTCACTTTTTGCCTTGGCATCCAGCAGTTTGGGGTCAGACAGAACGTCTACGCGGCCACGATAGACTTTCAGGCTGTTCTCAATCCCGAAGACCCGTTCCTGCGCTTCCTGATGGTGCGCCGTGCTTTCCCGGCTGTACTGCCACAGCGCACCGTCCAGTGCGGAATAGTTATCAATGATGAACGGCACCGTCACGTTTCTGGAAAATTCCAGATCCGCCAGCGGCACTTCACGTTCTGTGGACCCCGGATTGCCGGAGGTGAACACCAGTTCCCCTTCTTTCGGCCCTGCGGCGTCAAACGGCAGGAAAGCCTCAACCTTGGCGGGCTTCCCGTTTTCGTAAACACGCATGAACGCCATATCGAGATCGTAGCGCGGGAAGTTGAAGTTATCCGGATCCCCGCCAAAGAAGGCTGCGTTCTGATCCGGCGCCATCACCATGCGCACGTCCTGATAACGGCGGTAACGATACAGCGCCGTGCGACCACCATGATACAGGCTGATGACATCGCAGCGCCATTTCTTGGGGTCATCCTTGGCGCATTCTTTTTCAATGGCGCTTTCCTCGGCCTGACGCGCCGTAGTGTAGGCCGCACCATCCTTGCCGCGCAGGGCCGTCTGCATCCGGTCCGTTACATCGGTGATGCTGTCCAGCTGGTTCAGCTCCATGGCGGGGCAGCGCTGCTCATCCGCAGGGCTTTTGGCACTGTAGCCATCCTGAAAGTAGTTCTTCCCTTTACCGGAAAGCTGCTGGAGGCATTCATTGGCGCAGTGGTGATTGGTCATCACCAGCCCATCGGCGGAAACAAACGAGGCCGAGCAGCCCAGCGCCAGACGGGCGGACGCCTTGGTCACACGCTCCGTCCAGGCGGCGGTCGGGGTAAAGCCGTAACGCTGCTTCATCAGGTCTGCGGGCAGATGGTCCATGGTCCACATCCCCTCATCCGCATGCGCGAAGGGGATGGAGGGAAGGACCGCCGGAGCGCACGCCAGCACCGCCAGAGGCAACAGAGAACGCTTGAAAAAGCTGCTCATGATGCAGAAACCACTTTCAGGTTAATGTTACACTATAACGAAATCGTTCCGCACAGTGACGCAGACACGCCCGCAGAGCAAGACGTTAAGAGGCCCCTGCGTCGTCTTCCAGCAAGGATTCCAGAACGCCTGCGGCCAGAGCGCGCGTCACTTTTTCACCAGACGCCAGGGCGGCCTGATCCAGCCGGGCGGCCATATCCCGAATCGCCCCCGCATTGCGGGGCAGCCGCCGCAGCAGCCATTCCGTCACAGGCTGAGCCACCACCATCTGCCGTTCCGCCAGCAAACGCAGGAACAGCCGCCGCAGCAATTCCTCCTCCGCCTGCCCAATGGGCACAGAGGCCGTGGCCCGCAGGCGGCTCGCCAGATCCGGCAGAGAAACACGCCACCGCGCGGGGGAAGCCCGGCCAGCCATGAGCAGCGCCATCCGCCGCTCCCGCACCAGATTGATCAGATGCAGAAGGTCTGCCTCTTCCCGCACCTGATCGGCATTATCCAGCGCCAGCGCGCGAAACCCACCTTCATGAAACAGATTGGCCACATCCTGCTCATTCAGGCGGCGGCCTTCAATAACGGGCGCACCATGCCGCGCCGCCCAGACGGAGAGCAGATGCGTCTTGCCGGTGCCACTTTCCCCCCACAGGGCCATGCGGCCTTCCGGCCAGCGCCACATTGCTTCTGCATCCAGCACCCAGCCGCGCGCTGCCGCATTGGAGGGAGCCGCCACAAAGTCTGAGCGTCCGAATCGGGGGCGGTGCGCGAACGGCAGAGCAATCTGCCCGCTCACTCCACCCTCCTTTCCGTCCGCCACAGGCTGCTGTGCGGCCTCTTTTGTTTCCGTAATCCGTTTCATGCCGCTTTGCGTGTTGCTTCACCTGCCGTAAAGACTGTCCTCAGGGATTCCTACCCTACCCGATCCGTTACATCGACCCCTTTCAGACCAAGAGCACCTGTCATGACGTCTTCTTCCAGTTCTCCCTCTTCCCGCCTCACCTATCGTGACTCCGGTGTGGATATTGAAGCCGGAGAAGCTTTGATTGACGCCATCAAACCCGCAGCCAAAGCAACAGACCGCCCCGGCACCATGGGTGGCCTTGGCGGATTCGGTGCGCTGTTCGACCTGAAGGCCGCAGGCTTTAAAGATCCGGTGCTGGTCTCCTGCACGGATGGGGTCGGCACCAAGCTCACGCTGGCCATTGAAACGGGTCTGCATGAAACTGTGGGGATTGATCTGGTCGCCATGTGCGTGAACGACCTGATTGTGCAGGGCGCGGAACCGCTCTTCTTCCTTGATTATTTTGCAACGGGCCGCCTGTCTGTTGAAAGTGCCGCCAAGGTTGTGCGCGGCATTGCGCAGGGCTGTGAACAGTCCGGCTGTGCGCTGGTCGGTGGTGAGACGGCAGAAATGCCCGGCATGTATGCCGATGGGCATTATGATCTGGCTGGCTTCTCCGTTGGTGCGGCAGAACGCTCCGCCCTGCTGCCCGCTGGCATTGCAGACGGTGATGCGCTGATTGCCCTGCCCTCCAGCGGTGTGCATTCCAACGGCTATTCTCTGGTGCGCCGCATTGTGGCCGATGCCCATCTGGCCTGGACGGACCCGGCAGCCTTCGCACCGGGCAAAAATCTGGGTGAAGCCCTGCTGACCCCGACAAAACTTTACGTCCGCACGGTGCTGGACCTGCATCGCGCTGGCCTGCTGCATGCCGCAGCGCACATCACTGGCGGCGGCCTGCCGGGCAATCTGCCCCGCATCCTGCCCGACGGGCTGGACGCTGTGATTGACGCCGCATGGCCGGTGCCGCCCGTCTTCAACTGGCTGGCCCGCACGGGTGACGTGGCGAATGAAGAAATGCTGCGCGTGTATAACTGTGGCGTGGGCATGGTGCTCATCACCCCCAAACCGGACGAAGTGCTGGCCCGCCTGAAAGAACTGGGCGAAGAGGGCACGCTGATTGGCCATATCGCCAAGGCTGCTGACCGCGCCGCCAAAGCTGGCCTGAAGATGGTTGCGTCCCCGGATTTTCACGCAGCATGAGTGAGACGCCTAAAACCCCGGTCGCCATTCTGCTCAGTGGCCGGGGCAGCAACGCCACGGCCCTGATTGAAGCGTGCAAACAGCCGGACTTCCCCGCCCGCATCTGCCTTGTGCTGAGCAACAAACCAGACGCACCGGGGCTGGACATGGCTCGCGCCGCAGGGCTTGAGACCGTGGCGATCGACCACCGCCTCTATAAAAAAGACCGTGACGCGCATGAACGCGCCGTTGATGCCGCCCTGCGGGGCGCCGGGGCGGCAGTCGTCTGTCTGGCGGGTTATATGCGCCTGCTCACCCCGTTCCTCACCACCCAGTGGGCGGGGAAAATGCTGAATATTCACCCCAGCCTGCTGCCCGTGTTCCCCGGCCTGCATACGCATGAGCGGGCGTTGGAAGCCGGCGTACGCATCCACGGCTGCACCGTGCATCTGGTCACAGAAGGCATGGATGAAGGCCCCATTCTGGGGCAGGCAGCGGTTCCGGTTCTGCCGGGTGATACGGCTGATGCCCTTGCTGCGCGCGTGCTGCGGCAGGAACACCAGCTCTACCCCGACGTGCTGCGCCGTTACCTGAACAAGAGCCAAGCCCCGACATCAGCAGACGCCGCCCTGCTGGTGGCGTAATGCTCCGGCAGGTCTGGCCTGCCACTTCCCCCGCCTTTATGGCCTGACCTGATTGCCTGAACAGATAGTGAGCTGATGACAGCAGAACCCCGCCGCCCCCGTAACCCCAGACGCAATGCAGCGCGCCGGAACAACGCCCCCCAGCCTGCTGACCCCACGCGGGACGTTGCGTTTGATATTCTGTGCGGCGTGGTGGAACACCGGCGCATGCTGGAAACCACCCTGTCCCGCTCCGCTAACGAGCACGAGGCCCCGCCGCGTGACCGTGCGGCAGCACATCGTCTGGCTGCCGCTACTCTGCGCCACATGGGCACGCTGCGCACCGTGCTGGAACCGTTCCTGCGCAAGGAACCGCCGGAGCCTGTACGTGTAGCGCTGATGATGGGCTGTGCGCAGTTGCTGTTTCTGGAAACACCGCCGCATGCCGCCGTTGGCACCACGGTCTCTTTGCTGCGCCGCCGCAAGCTGGCCCCGTTTGCGGGGCTGGCCAATGCCGTGCTGCGTAAGGTGGCCGATAAGGGCCCCGCTCTGCTGGAAGGACTGGATCAGCCACGCCTGAATATCCCGTCATGGCTGTGGAGTTCCTGGAACACGCTGGGCAAAGGGGCCGCGCGCGCCATTGCGCAGGGGATCAGTCATGAAGCCCCGCTGGATATCACCCTCCGCCCCGGCGCGACTGCCCCGGAAGGCGGCGTGGAACTGCCCAACGGCTCCATTCGCCTGCCCGCTGGCACCCGCGTGACGGAACTGCCGGGATATGAGAACGGCGCATTCTGGGTGCAGGACGCCGCTGCAACCCTCCCGGCGCGCCTGCTGGCCGCCAAGCCGGGTGAACGCGTGGCCGATCTGTGCGCCGCCCCGGGCGGGAAAACCGCGCAGCTTGCCGCCACTGGCGCAGACGTGACTGCGGTGGAGCAAAACGCAACCCGCCTGTTGCGCCTGCAGGAAAACATGGCCCGGCTGGCCTACCCTGTGCAGATTGTGCAGGACGACGCCGCCACATGGAAACCGGATGCTCTGTTTGACGCCATTCTGCTGGATGCACCCTGCTCCGCCACCGGCACGGCGCGCCGTCACCCGGATGTGCTGTGGGTCAAACGCCCGCGTGACCTGAACGCGCTGACAGCCGGGCAGGATCGGCTGCTTGCTGCGGCCAAATCCATGCTGCGCCCCGGTGGCCGGCTGATTTACGCCGTCTGCTCCCTGCAGGATGAGGAAGGCCCGGCCCGCGCCCGCGCTGCGCAGGAGATGGGGCTGATCCCCTCTCCCTTTACGCCGGAAGAACTTTCCTTTCTGCCAGAAGCTCTTACGCCGGAAGGCTGGCTGCGCACCCATCCCGGTATGTGGCTGGACAAAGGCAGCATGGATGGGTTTTTTGCAGCCCGCTTCATCGTGCCTGCGTAACAATCTTCCAAACGCGCTTTAACAGAGTTGCGTCGGGCGGCGGGATTGCGGATAACAAAAGTTATGCACTCTGTAACCCGCCCCCTTATTGCTCCCAGTGTTCTCGCCGCCGACTTCGCCCGTCTGGGCGAGGAAGTGCAGGCCGTGGCCAAAGCCGGGGCAGACTGGATTCATCTGGACGTGATGGACGGGCACTTTGTGCCCAACATCTCCTTCGGCCCGCAGGTGGTCAAAGCCCTGCGGCCTTACAGCACGCTGCCGTTTGACGTGCATCTGATGATCGAGCCCGCTGACCCGTATCTGGAAGCCTTCGCCAGGGCTGGCGCGGACCATATCCTTATTCACATTGAAGCCGGGCCGCATGCCCACCGCTCGCTCCAGCATATCCGTGCGCTTGGGGCCAAACCCGGCATTGTGCTGTGCCCGGCGACGCCGCCAGAAGCGGTGAGCGAAATTCTGGATCTGGTGGACGTTATTCTGGTAATGAGCGTCAATCCCGGGTTTGGCGGCCAGAAATTTCTGACCAGTCAACTCCCCAAAATCCGCCGCCTGCGGGAAATGATTACCACCACAGGCCGGGACATCCGTCTGGCCGTCGATGGCGGGATTGACCCGAAAACCGCCCCTCTGGCGATAGAGGCCGGAGCGGATGTGCTGATTGCCGGCAGTGCGATTTATGCTCAGCCGGACTACGCCGCAGCGATAGACGCCCTGCGGTCTCGCGTTACAGCATGATGCAGATCATTCCGCCCCTTTGCACAGGGCTTTATCACTCCTGACAGATCCTCTGTCCTCCCTGCCCTCTCACTTCGGAGCACTCCCTGCCTGATGCCCCTGCGCCGCTGGACCCGTGATGCCCGTCTGACCTTTGCCATGCGGAACCCGCTGGGTGGTTTTAGCCGTGTGCCTGCCGCACCGGCCCTGACATTGCGAGACCTCTGGCCGGGGGACCCTCTGGTGGGTGAACGTCTGGTGCGGAACCAGAGCCTGTTTGAAGGGGTTGTGCGCAACCTCCAGCATTTGCAGTGGGATAACCCCGCCTGGCCGGAAGCCTATCGCCGCTGGCTGCAAGGCTTTACCTGGCTGCGGGACCTGCGGGAACTGGGGGCGGAATCTGCCCGCATCAAGGCGCGCAGCATGGTCGCCACATGGATTGGCCAGCCTGCCTCTGAACGCCCGATTACTGACCCTTCCGTAACCGGGGCGCGTCTGGCCGCGTGGCTCTCCTATTACGAATTTTTCGCTGCTGCTGCGGATGACAATTTCCGGCAGAACCTGATGGCTGCGCTGATTATGGAAGCCCGCTCCATTATGGCGCTGATGCCGGAGGGAGCCCGTGGCTGGCGCGCGCTGACAGCCCTGAAAGGCCTGCTGGCCGTTGCTGTCGCCATTCCTGACCATCCGGAATTTCTGTCCCGCTATCTCAAACTGATTGATCAGGAAATTGATCAGCAGTTCCTTGCGGATGGCAGCCACATTACCCGCTGCCCGGAAGACCAGTTTCAGGCCGTGCGGGAACTGGCGGAAATGCTCAGCATTCTCCAGACAGCCCGCCTGCCCCTGCCCTCCCGCCTGATGGAAGTGGCCGACCGCGCAGCTCCGGCCCTACGCGCCATGCGGCACGGGGATGGCGGGCTGATGCTCTTTAACGGCAGCCGGGAGCGCGACCCGCAGTTGATCGAGCAGGTGCTCAACCGCGCCTCCCGCGGGCGCGTGGTCGCCGCCAGCCAGCCGGAAAGCGGGTATATCCGCCTGACGAGCGGCCGCACCATGCTGTTTGCCGATGCCTCCGGCCCCGCCCCGGCGGGTTATGACAGCACGGCCCATGCGGGCATGCTTTCCTTTGAATTTTCCTCTGGCCGCCAGCGGATTATCGTCAATTGCGGGTCCAGCACGCAGCGTGGCTGGGCTGAGGCGCTGCGCGTCCCTGCGGCGCATTCCGTGCTGGAGATGGGCTCACTCTCCCCCCTTACGCGCAACCAGAGCGGGGCCATTACGCACCGGCCAACCGTCACGCGCGCGCAGGCCTCGCAGGACGGCGCGCACTGGCTGCACATGACGCATGATGGCTACAAGCCACAAGGCGGCGGCGTGTATTCCCGCCAGCTTTATCTGGGCAAAGATGGTCAGACCCTGCGCGGGGCGGAAGCCCTTGAGGGCACAGAAAGCCGGGATTTCTGTGTGCGCTTCCATCTGCATCCGGACATTACCGTAGAAGAAATCGAACACGGCTTCCTGCTCTACACGCAGGAAGAAAGCTGGCTGTTTCAGGCCAACGTGGCCGCTTATCTGGAAGACAGCGTCTATCTGGGCAGTGGCGAGCGCGTGGACTCTCTGCAAATTGTCCTCTGCCCGCCAGAAGCACCCGAACCACCGGAAGAACGTGCTGCTGAAGGCGAAGAAGAGGCTCTGGAAACCGAGGCGCACGGTGCAGACCACGCCGCAGCCCATGCGCAGGGCGATACCTACCCGGAAGACAATGCCGCTTATTCCGCCGACCACACGGACAACACCACGGAACAAAACGCTTTTTACGGCCAGTCTCATGCGGCAACTGAGCACGAGGCCTATCAGCCAGAAAACGGGGGCTACGCCGAACAGGATGCGTCAGCCGCCTACCCAGACCATGCCTACGCCCAGACGGACATGCAGGGTTATGTGCAGGAGGGTGAGGCTTACGCCGCAGCCCCGCAACACAGCGAAGAAGACGCCTTCAGCCCGCTGCTGCATGATGCGCCTCCCGCCGACAGCATGCCCTATCAGGCTGCCAGCACGACGGGCCTGAGCCATACGGGCCAGTCCGAACACGCCACGCAGGAAACGCCGAGCATGGCGGAGGCGCTTTTTGCCGGGCAGGATGCGGCGGCTGACCATGCACCGCAGACGGAAGGTCCCACAGAGCACGGGACATCCGCACAGGCCTCTGAATCCGCTGCCTCCAGCAAACCTGCCGGAACTGCCCCCTCCGCCCCGGCCATGCGCCCGGTCCGCTGGGCGCTCACCCTGATGACTGAGTAAGGCCGGGCGTGAAAATTCTTGAAATCACGAACGTCGATTTTTCCCTGAATCACTTCCTTCTCCCCCTCATGCGCGCCCTGCGGGAAGAGGGGCATGAGGTGGTCGGGGTTTGTGCAGATGGCCCTTTGGTCGCCCCGCCCCGACAAGCCGGGTTCCGGGTGGAAACGCTGCCCTTTGCCCGCTCTTTTTCCCCTCTGGCACAGGCCAGGGCGTTCTGGGCGCTGGTGCGACTGATCCGGCGGGAAAAGCCGGACATGGTGCATGCCCATATGCCCATCAGCGGTATTTTAGCCCGCGCGGCCGCCAAACTCTGTGGCGTGCCGCGCATTGCCTATACCTGCCACGGTTTTCTGTTCAATCAACCGGGGTCTGCGCTGCGGCGCGGGCTGGCGCTGGTTCTGGAATTTCTCTGCGGGCGCATCACAGATGTTTATCTCACCGTCTCGCAGGAAGAAGCCGAGGATGCCCGACGGCTACATATCGCCCGCAACCCCATCGCCATTGGCAATGGGCGGGACAGCTCCCGCTTCCGGCCAGACCCGGCAGCCCGCGCCCGCATCCGTCAGGAACTGGGCACGGCAGAAGAGACGCCGGTTATCATGGTGGTCTCTCGTCTGGTGCGCCACAAGGGCTATCCGGAACTGCTGGACGCCATGCGCACCGTGCCCGAGGCCGAACTGTGGGTGGTGGGCGAACGCCTGACCTCCGACCACGGTGCCGCACTCGACGCCTGTTTTGCCGAAGCACAGGCCACCCTTGGCTCGCGCCTGAAATGTCTGGGGTATCGGGCTGATACGCCTGCGGTTCTGGCTGCTGCGGATATCTTCACACTGCCCAGCCATTTTGAAGGGCTGCCCATGTCCATTATCGAAGCGATGATGACGGGCCTGCCCGTGGTGAGCACCGATATCAGCGGCCCACGAGAGCAGATTGTCTCAGGAGAAACCGGCCTGCTGGTGCCACCTGCTACAGTCGCACCGCTCGCTGCGGCCCTGCGTCAGCTGGTGCAGGACGTGCCCCTGCGCACCCGCATGGGGCAAGCCGGACGGCAGCGCGCTCTGGCACTATTTGAAGAAAAGCAGATTATTCAGAAGACAGTCCGCTTGCTCACCAGCGGCTGAGCAACGCAGAGACCGTCAAAACATTGGTGCGCTAAGCAGACAAAATGACGGGCGCAGGCGAGAGGTTTAGTCCCTCTCACCCCGTCAGATCTCAAAACTTATTTGGCCGCAGAATGGGCCTTTGCGTTGCCTGTATGCTCACCGGAAGACTGCTCCGGCGTTTTGAGCAAACGGATGGTCAGACGAGACGGAGAAGCGGCAATTCGTGCCCCACCCCGCGTGTAGTCCAGACGAATCCGCACGCCGTTGTCATTTTCCATCAGCTGGCCGCTGACGCCACGCCCCACGGTCGCTTCACCGGAGAGCGCCCAGAACGTACCGGCAAAATCTTCAATCCGCTGAAGATTATAAACCTTGCCCACACTATCACCGGATGAATAGCCGATTGCTGCGGCGGAAGCGCCCTTGACGGAGAACGGATAGGTCCGCCCGCCGTAAGTCAGAACCCCATGGCCCCACGTATAGCCCACACCCAGATCGGCTGAACTGGTGTGAAACGAGACTTCACCCGTTACAGGCCCAAGCGTCGTCTGGGCACAGGCGGTCAAAGACCATGTACCACACAAGGCCAGGGCAGTCGCAATGTGAAGGGATGCAGAGCGCATCAACAGGCTCCTTGCTGTCAGGATGGCGGCCGCCAAAGTCCGGGGGATCCAGATGCAGCGCCTTTTCGTCTTGCCATGTTTTACGGAAAGAAGAAACACGGCAAGACCATAAAGACAGTAACCTTTTTAAAAAGATATGCTGCCTCTATTCAGCAGTCCACACAGGTTCCTTGAGTTCTTCCACAAAAGCGCGGTGCGCCGCCAGTTCTTCCTGCGTGGGCACAACCCGCACAACCCGACGATTCACCGGCCCCTCATACATCACGGCATGGCCGTTGGTGCCGTCTGCCACCAGCCCGAGCCCGTGCTGGCGTCCCCCCATCAGCTCCACATACACATCGGCCAGAAGCTTGCAGTCCAGCAGGGCGTTATGCGTGGTTCGGGCAGACAGATCGATACCAAAACGGCGGCACAGCGCATCCAGACTGTTGGGCATACCGGGGAAGCGCTCGCGCGCCATATCCAGCGTATCCACCATGCGGCCCAGATCCAGCGGCTTACGCCCCGCCCGTTTCAGTTCCGCATTCAGAAAGCCAAAGTCAAAGCGGGCATTGTGGGCAATCAGCTGGTCATCGCCAATAAAGCTGAGAAATTCGTCTACAACCTCAGCAAATTTCGGCTTCCCCTGAAGATCCGCTGCCGTAAAGCCATGCACGCGGGAGGCCTCTTCCGGCACGTCCCGCTCCGGGTCAATCAACACGCGGTAGCTCTTGCCAGTTGGCAGGTCACCCACCAGCTCAAGGGCCGCAATTTCAATCACCCTGTCCCCGGTGGCCGGGTCCAGCCCTGTGGTTTCCGTATCGAACAGAATGGAGCGTTTCATGCCTTTAGTGCCTTAATCAGAGATCGAACCTGCCGCTGCGTTGCGCCCAGAGCCACACCAGTCTCTATCACCGTATCCGCCAGCCGTCTCTTTCTGGCATCGGGCATTTGCCGGGCCATCAGCCGCCGGGCCTCAGATTTTGGCAACCCACGCCGCCGCGCCACGCGCTCAGCCTGCAAACGGGGCGGAGCGGACACCAGCAGGACATGGTCACAGGCCCGCTGGCTGCCGGTTTCAAACAACAGCGGAATATCCAGCAGCACGCAGCGCGCGCCTTGCCGACGGTGGCGGCTGAGAAAATCCTGTCGGGCCGCCCGCACCATCGGGTGAAGAATGGCCTCAAGCTGCCGCAGCAGACCCGGCGTTTCCGCCACGGCCCGCCGGAGAACGGCTCTGTCAAGATGCCCATTCACCACCGCCTGCGGCACCAGTTCCGCAATCGGCCCAAGGGCCGGACCATGATCGGCCTGAAGCTGGCGCACGGTGGCATCGGCATCAAACACCGGAACGCCCGCCTGCCGGAACATGCTGGCCACGGTGCTTTTGCCCATGCCCATCCCACCTGTCAGCCCCACAACCTTCATCTCAGACCTTTCTGTTTGCCTGATGCGCGCCGCGCTCCCCCCGTCAGCGCATTACAAGCTGGCAGTCACAGTTGCTTCTGTTTCCGCATCCACGACCGGGTCCTGCCCGAACCATTCGCGGAAACCGAGGCGCGCCTGATGCAGCAACATGCCCAGCCCTCCCAGCGTTTTCAGGCCGTGCTGTTCTGCCTCAGCCAGCAGTGGGGTCAGGCGCGGCACGTAAACAATGTCCGCCACAACCAGTTTATGAGAGGCCGCTTTCAGAGACGGACGGAACATCGGGTCCGGACCGCCTTCCATGCCCAGTGAGGTGGTGTTCACCAGCAGGTCATACCCGCCCAGCCCGGCTTCCCACGTCTCCCACGGCACAACCTCCAGCCCCGGCAAAACAGCAGCAAGGCTGTCAGCCCGTGCCTGCGTGCGGTTGGTCACGGCTACATGCAGCCCCCGGTCCTGCAACGCCGCCGCGACTGACCGCGCAGCGCCTCCGGCCCCCAGCAGCAACGCCCGGCCAGACGCCGGAAGACTGATGCCGCTGGCGTCCATGCTGGCCACAAAGCCTCCGCCATCGGTTGAGAGTCCCCGAATCCGGCCATCCTCTTCAAACACCAGCGTATTGACCGCTCCGGCCCGCTGAGCGGACGGGTCCAGCTCATCCGCCAGCGCGCAGGCAGCTTCCTTGTGCGGAATGGTGACATTTGCGCCCCGGAACCCGGCGGCCTGCAAACCGCGCACGGCAGCTTCAAACTGTTCCGGCTTCACGGGCAGCGGCACATACGCGCCATCAATCCCGTAACGTCGCAGCCAGTAATTATGCAGCGCGGGAGAACGGGAGTGAGAAACCGGCCAGCCCAGCACCCCGGCCAGACGTGCCTTGCCGGTGATGATCTGAGGTTTGGAGGAAACAGAATCGGGCGTTTTGGTCATGCTGTTCTCTGGCGTTTCAGACGGGAAAACGGGAGCAAGCCCTCTCCGCACAGACGGCGAAAGGGAGCTCCTGTTTCAAAAAATGGCTTTATCAAACATTAAGGGCAACACGCACGAACGCAAAGGCGACACATTAAAGCGCCCGGAACAGTTCTGAATCGCACGCATGCAACCTGCATACCTCTCCGATTCAGTCCCACTCTCTCCCGCCTTATACTCAGCCAAGACACACGCTTACCTGCCAGACTACCGGCTGGCCTGACCCGCCTGCTTTGCAGATGCCGGAGCGGATTGCTGGTTATCCTGCGCGGTGAGCGCTTCCGTGATCTGACTGGCCCCATAGACTTTGCAGAATTGCGCCCATGCCTCCGGCAGCAGGCGCGCCAGACGCTCAGCCCAGTCTTTCTGGCCTGCTTCATCGGCAATCAGATCCTGCCGGATTTCAATTTCCAGATGCGGGAGCTGTCGTTTTTCGCCATGCAGCGGGATGGTGTAGTCGGACGTATCGGTCAGCGCATAAGGCTCATTGTCCCCCACCGTCAGACCATCCTGCCGCAGCAGGTCGAGCATGATGTGTGCCAGACGCGAATCATGATTATGCAGAATGCCGGCATGCCAGGGCCGTTTGAAGCCCCGCATTTCAGGCGTGAAGCTGTGCAGCGCCACAACCGCCGTCGGGCGACCGGCTTTCAGACGGGCATCCAGTTCCTGCGTAATGCGGCCGTGGTAGGGATGCAGAATGGTCTCATGCCGGTCGGCAATCTGCTCTGGCGTCAGCCCCGCATTGGCAGGCACCGCCGTGCCGTCGCTCACGCTGACAATGGAGGTCGGGTGACCGGGGGCGCGGTTGCAATCAATCACCAGCCGGGAATAAACCTGCTCAATCAGCACCGCAGGCAGCAGAGCGGCCAACTGACGGCCCACGCCATCAATCCCGATATCCCAACCGATATGGCGCGCGCGCTCTTCCGCACTCACGCCCAGATCCCCCAGCGCGGGCGGCACGGCGCGGCCTGCATGGTCACTTACCAGAACAAAGGGGCCGCCCTGATCGGTGCCATAGACGGCAAAACTTGAAGCTGTTTCTGCGGTGCTGTCCGTCATCCTGCATCCTTCCAATACGCAAAAAGGCCACCACGGACAAAACCGGGCGGCCTCCTGCTCAGCACTCCGGCGTTTTGCCAGAAGTCCTCATGCCTCAGCCTTTGGCGGAAGAGACAACCACGCCCGCTTCATCAGCCTGAGCGCGCACCAGACCGGCATCTTCACCCGTCAGACCTTCATCATCCAGTTCCGCGTCCGTCAGGTCATACACCAGATAGACCGGGTCGGACCCGTCCAGCGATTCTTCGCCACCCAGATCGTAGGAACGGGCTGCCACATACTCAGGCCCGCGCATTTTCTCTTCGATTTTCTTCACGGCTTCAATCGGGCTTGCGGCCTTCATGACTTCCAGCAGCACATTCGGGCCGGGATCAATCACAGCGTAGGTCGTAAGTTTGTTCGTTGCACTCATAGTCATGAACTCCTTGGAATCCTGTTCCTCTTGCCTGCGCAAGATAGGGATGATCCCGCGTTACGAAAACCCATGCCGCGTAGCAGGGCAGCCCCGCCCTCACAACAGGTGATAACGGCATCATGGCGTATCCTCACGGTTTGCGCCACGGCGCGCGCATCAGTAGGGTGCACGCTTTGCACGCTGCGCCCGTGGGCCACCCCCGCCGGATGCAGCACACAGACACTTTTAAGGATACGGGTTGGGGCATGACATGTCTCTGAGCAGCACGGACACCACGGCCTCCGGGGCCAAAGCAGACGCCAACATGCAGTGGGGCGGCCGGTTTGCCGGTGGCCCTTCCCAGATCATGCAGGCCATCAACGCCTCGATCGGGTTTGATAAAGCCATGTGGAAGCAGGATATTGCAGGGTCTCTGGCCCATGCTGCCATGCTGGCCCATACCGGCATTATCTCTGCTGAAGATGAAGCCGCCATCCGCGAGGGCCTGACAGCCATCGGCAAGGATATTGAAGCCGGCCGCTTTGAATTTTCCGAAGCGCTGGAAGATATTCACATGAATATCGAAGCACGCCTGTCCGAACGGATTGGCGAGCCCGGCAAACGCCTGCACACCGCCCGCTCCCGGAACGATCAGGTTGCGACTGACTTCCGCCTCTGGACGCGTGACGCGCTGGACGGGCTGGACCAGCAAGTGGCCTCCCTGATGCGCGCCCTCGCCCGCCGGGCGGAAGAGCATGCCTCAGACCCCATGCCCGGCTTTACCCACCTGCAAACCGCGCAGCCCGTAACGTTCGGCCACCACCTGATGGCCTATGTGGAAATGCTGGCCCGTGACCGTGGCCGTCTGGCAGACACGCGCAAACGCCTGAATGAATGCCCGCTCGGCTCCGCTGCGCTGGCTGGCACATCCTTCCCCATCGACCGGAAGATGACGGCCCGCACGCTGGGCTTTGACCGCCCAACGGCCAACTCACTCGATTCCGTGTCCGACCGGGACTTCGCGCTGGAATATCTCTCAGCCCTGTCCATCATGGCCATGCATCTCTCCCGTCTGGCGGAAGAGATTGTGATCTGGTGTTCCTCACCGTTCTCCTTCATCCGGCTGTCCGATGCGTTCACCACTGGCTCGTCCATCATGCCGCAAAAGCGCAACCCGGATGCTGCTGAACTGGTGCGGGCCAAAACCGGCCGCATTACCGGCAGCCTTGTCAGCCTGCTGACGGTCATGAAGGGCCTGCCGCTGGCCTACGCCAAGGATATGCAGGAAGATAAAGAGCCGGTTTTTGCTGCCACCGATGCCGCCGCCCTCTCCCTCGCTGCCTGTGACGGCATGGTGCGGGATATGACGGCCAATACCGCCCAAATGCGTGCGCTGGCTGGCTCCGGCTTTTCCACCGCGACCGACATTGCCGACTGGCTGGTGCGGGTGCTCAAGGTGCCGTTCCGCACCGCGCATCACGTCACGGGTCGTCTGGTCGCCAAAGCGGAAGAAAAAGGCGTCGATCTGGCCGATCTGTCTCTGGCAGAGATGCAGGCGGAAGAACCCGGCATTACGGATGATATTTATTCCGTACTGACGGTTGAAGCCTCCATTGCCTCCCGCACCAGTGAAGGAGGCACCGCCGGCAGCAATGTGCAGCGTGAAGCCCGCAAATGGCTGGCCGCACTGGATGCTGAACCTGTGGCTGAACACAAAGGGGCGTGAGCATGAAGATCCGTCTGATTGTCAGTTTTCTGGCGCTGGTCGTGCTGGCCCTGCCGCTGAGCGGCTGCGGCAAAAAAGGCTCTCCCCATGCGCCGGGACCGCAGGATAAAATCATTTATCCGCAGGGCTATCCGCCCGCCGACTAAGCTGGCTGCACTGGCATGATGACTGGCAATCTGTCAGGCTGGCGGTATAACAGAACAAACACGCTCCGGGTCCGGCAGAAGCCGCCCTGCCCCATGGGTGCCGGAGCATTTTATTTTCAAGGCTTACGCGCCCCATGGCCGATGATGTGACGTTTCATGACCCGGACCCATCCGTTGCGGAGCTGCTGGCCAGCCGTCCGTTTCTGGAGATGGACCCGCTCTGCGGCCTGATGCTGGATAGCGTGGCGCTTAACGCCATTGCGGATAAAGTCGGCACCCCCTGCTGGGTGCTGAGCGGTGACACCCTGCGCGCACGCATGCACCGGATGCGGCAGGCCATGCAGGATGCCGGGCTGAACGCCTCCATCCATTACGCCGTGAAAGCCAATGACCATCTGGCCGTTCTCTCTCTCCTGCGTGAAGAAGGCTTTGGTGCAGATATCGTCAGTGGTGGCGAACTGGCCCGCGCGCTTAAAGCCGGCATCCCGGCCAGCCACATCGTGTTTTCCGGCGTGGGTAAAAGTGATGCCGAGCTGGAGCATGCCATCGGTCTGGGCATTGGGCAGATTAATGTGGAAAGTGCGGAAGAGCTGGACATTATTTCCGGCATTGCCCGCAAACTCGGCAAAGACGCTACCATCACCCTGCGCGTAAACCCGGACGTGGACGCTAAAACCCACGCCAAAATCACCACCGGTCTGGCCGCCAACAAGTTTGGCATTCCGTATGATGACGCCGCAGCCCTTTACGCCCGAGCTGCCAGCCTGCCGGGCATTCGCGCAGTCGGGTTCTCCACCCACATAGGCAGCCAGATCACCTCCGTTGCGCCTTATCGGGCAGCCTATGCCCGCATTGCCGAACTGGTGCAGACCGTGCGCGCTGCGGGTCAGACGGTTGAAGTCATGGATTGCGGCGGCGGCCTTGGCATTTCCTATCGCAACGAGCCGGAAGGCCAGCCGGAAGCACTGGCCGGGGCCATCAGGGCGGAACTCGGCGGCCTGAATGTCCGTCTGGCCATTGAGCCGGGGCGCTGGCCCGTTGGCCCGTCCGGCCTGCTGCTCAGCACCATTATTCTGAACAAGGCGCGTGGTGATGAAGCCCCGTTCCTTGTGCTGGATGCCGCCATGAATGACCTGCTGCGCCCCAGCATGTATGATGCCTGGCATGGCATTGTTCCCCTCAGCCCGCATGACGCCGCCCTGCCCGCTGCCCCGGCCCATGTGGTTGGCCCGGTGTGTGAAAGTGGGGATACCTTCGCGCGGGACCGCGCCCTTCCCCCCATGCAGCGCGGCGCACGCGTCGCCATTCTGGACACCGGGGCTTACGGCGCTGTCATGAGCTCCACCTACAACAGCCGCCCGCTGGCAGCGGAAGTGCTGGTAGACAAGGGTTCATGGCACGTCATCCGCCCTCGCCAGCCGCTTGAAGCCCTGTGGCAGGATGAAAGCGTGCCCTCCCACCTTGCCGGAACCGCATGAAGACGGCGGATCTGAAACAGGATCTGGCCTCCTCCACTGCGGACGGAGGTTCTCTGGCGGCCCGGCTGGCGACCGTCCGCCAGCACGCGGCCTTTGTGCTGCATACCGAACAGCTCTGGCCCGCTCTTCAGCCCACGCTGGCGCTCCTTGGCGTGTATGGCGTAGCGGGGCTTTTACGCCTGCCGCAACATCTGCCGGACGGGCTGCGGCTTGTGGCTGTTGCCGGATGGCTCAGCCTGTGCGGATGGCGGCTGCATAATGACCTCTCCCGCCTGAAGGCCCCCACCGCGGACGCCATTGACCGCCGGATTGAACGCGCCTCCGGCCTCCACAACCGTCCGCTTGCCACCCTGACAGATCAGCCCGCCGGTGCCCGCAAAGGCCGGCCGCAGCCGTTGTGGCAGGCACATCAGCAGCGCGTTCTGGCCTCTCTGGGCACGTTACGCGCCGGATGGCCACGTTTGCTGCCTGCCAGTCCGGCGCGCCGCTGGATTGGGGCGGCTCTGCTGGCGGCTTTCGTTGGCACCGGGGTTATGGCGGGGTCGTCCGCGCCCGGTCGTCTTCTCGCCGCGTTCATCCCCGGCCGGGATGATCCGGACGTGCCGATGGCGCATGTGGAAGCGTGGATCACGCCTCCGGCTTACGCACCGGAAGCCCCGGTTTTCCTCAACTCTAATGCTCCCGCTCCTTCCGTCCCGGAAGGCGCGCGGCTGACCGTTATTGTCACGGGCCTGTCCTCCCACCCGGTTCTGCGCAGCGCAGGCGGGCTGGTCATGCAGGATGAAGCGCGTCAGACGCTGGACCGTCAGAGCTGGAAAATTGAAGTCACCCTGCGCCACAGCGGCCTTGTGCGCGTCGCGGGACGAGGCCGCACGCTGGCCCGCTGGCCGGTCACGGTTCTTCCCGATGCGGCCCCGACCGCTGCATGGGGCCCAAACCCGGGCGCAGGCAAAACAGACTGGCGCACCCGCCTGCCGTATGAAGCCGCTCACGCCTACGGGCTGGCCTCGCTCTCTGTGCAGCTACATCTGGTTCATCCGGGGCGCGGGCCGTCCCGCACGCTCACAGTGCCTCTGCCTCTCAGCGGTCATCCCAAATCAGCCAAGGGTATCAGCACGCCGGACCCCTCAGAAGACCCATGGGCGGGCGAGGAAGTAACCGGCAACGTGGTGGCCACTGCCGTCAGCGGGCATGAGGGCCAGAGCAAACCCACCACCTTCCGGCTGGGCGCGCGTGTGTTCCACTCCCCCGTGGCCCGCGCGGTGCTGGACCTGCGCAAACGCTTTGCTCTGGGGCGCGAAAGCCGGAGTGAGACCGCAACAGACCTCGCCGCACTTGGCGAAACCCCCGGCCCGATTAATGACCACACGGGCATGTTCCTGACCCTCACCAGCCTCGTCGCCATGCTGGACGACAAGGAAGTGGATACGGAAACCGCCCGCACCAGCACGACGAATCTGTTGTGGGATCTGGCGCTGGATATTGAAGACCGCCGCAAAGGCGATGATGCCAGCGCTCAGGCCTCCATTGAGGTACGCGCCGCTCAGGCTGCCGTGGCCCAGCAGTTGCAGCACATGCGGGAAGACGGCCAGCAATCCCCGCAGGCGCGGGAGGAACTGGAAGCCCGGCTGAAAACCCTGAAAGACGCCATTGCCCGCAAGATGCAGGCTCTCGCAGCGCAGGCCATGCGGGAACATACGGCCATTCCGGATCTGCCCGGTTTTTCCAAAGCCGGGGACAAGGCCTTTTCCCGCCTGATGCAGCAGTTGCAGCGTGATGCCGCCAACGGCCATTCTGCCGATGCTCTGCAACGGCTGCAACAAATGGAAGACGCCACCGAGCGCATGCGCAACGCCACCCCGCAGGATATGGCAGCCATGGCGCAGCAGATGGTGGCGCAGCAGAAAGCGCGTGAACAGGGCGCCGCCTTGCGGGACCTGACAGGCAAGGAAACATCCCTGCTGGACCACGCACAGTCGCGTCTGGATGAAACACTCCGCGCTCAGTCCCGCCAGCAGAACGACATGGATCAGGACGAAGACGGCGACGAAGATTACGGCGCGATGTCCACCTCCGAACTGCTGCGTAAGCTGGGTCTCCCCGTGCCCCCGGGCACTGACCAGAATGCCCCCTCGCCGCACGCAGCCCCTCAGCATCCAGACGCCTCTTCAGGCGATGCGCAGCAACCCGCTCTGGACCCGGCCAAAGCCGAAGCGCAGGCCGCTGCACGCCGCACAGAGCGCGCCACTCAGCACGCGCTGGACCGGGCATTGGATGAGCTGAAAGACGAATTCAAGGAACTGACCGGCAAAACGCCCGCGGCCTTCTCAGACGCACAGAAAAGCATGCACGATGCCCGCAAGGCATTGGCCGACGGAGATGATGCCGCCGCCGCCACTGCGGAAGAAAAAGTGCTGGAAGCCCTCCGCAAAAGCCGCCAGCAGATGCAGGACAGCATGAAAGGCAACGGCCAGAACGCGACCCCGAGCTTCCTGCCCGCTTTTGGCGGCAATAGTGGCGGCCAGCCCGGTGGACAGGGTGAAGGGTCGCAAGGTCAGGGTAGCGCAGACGAAGGCGATGGGGGAGCCTCGCCCTCTGATGACGCGGATGACAGCGACGGTCAGGAGAACGGCAAAGACAAGCGTGACCCGCTGGGCCGTCGCATGGGTGAAGGCGGGGATCAGGCCCCGGACGACGGTACGCATATCCCCGATAACGTCGCCCGCCAGCGCGCGCGTGAGATTGAGCAGGAACTGCGCCGCCGCGATTCCGACCGCACCCGCCCCCAGCAGGAACTGGACTATCTGGACCGCCTGCTCAAACCCTTCTGAAGCCAGAAAAGGGCCGCCTCGGCCTTGCTTCCGGTCGCTCAAAAGCCCTAGGGTCTCAGCCATCTTTTAATGGATATGAGTATCGGCTTTCATGGCTCGTTTTCTAGTTACTGGTGGCGCCGGATATGTTGGCAGCCACGTTGTTCTTGCCCTTCTGGATGATGGGCATGACGTTGTGGTGTTCGACAGCCTGCGCACGGGCCATCGCTCTGCCGTGCCGGATGCGGCAACGTTCATTCATGGGGATCTGGCGGATCTGGAGTGCCTGAACCGTGTGCTGGCCGATGGTCCGTGGGATGGTGTGCTGCATTTTGCCGCCCTCTCTCTGGTGGGTGAGAGCATGCAGGACCCGATGCTCTATATGTCCGCCAATGCGGGCATCGGCTTCGGGCTGATTGATGCCTGCGTGCGCCACGGCATCAAACGGTTTGTGTTTTCCTCCACGGCGGCTCTGTTCGGCTCTGCCGGGGATGAACCGATCAGCGAAGACACCCCTGTTGACCCCGGCTCCCCGTATGGTGAGAGCAAATACATGGTGGAACGCGCCCTGTACTGGGCCGACCGTATCCATGGCCTGAAGAGCGCGTGCCTGCGCTACTTCAACGCCGCCGGTGCTGATCCTGCTGGCCGCGCCGGGGAAGACCATCGCCCGGAAACGCATCTGATCCCGCTGGTGATTGATGCCGCCCTCAAACGCCGCGCGGCTCTGACCCTGTTCGGGCAGGATTACCCCACGCCAGACGGCACCTGCATCCGTGACTATGTGCATGTCACGGATCTGGCCCGCGCGCATCTGGCCGTTCTGCCCCTGCTGAACGAGAAGAGCGTGACGTTTAACGTTGGTACCGGGCGCGGCAATTCCAACCGTGAAATTATTGAAAGCGTCGCCCGCGTGACCGGGCTTGAAGTGCCCTGGCAGGCAGGTGACCGCCGCCCCGGTGACCCGCCGTGTCTGGTGGCCAGCCCCAAACGCCTGATGGCCGCCACCGGCTGGGCTCCGGAATTCACGGATATCGACCGTATTGTGGAAACCGCCTTTGCATGGCGCAAAGACCACCCGCAGGGTTATGCAGACTAAGCCGAAACACTTTCCCTTGGCCCTGCTTTACGTCTGTTTGCAGACATTACGCAGGGCTTTGCCCGCGAGGTGTGAGCTCGCCGCATTTGTAACAGCCGGGGCAGCCATGTCTCTGCTGTTACCCACTCTCCCTGCTTATGCAGAAGGCCCAGATTACCGCACCCATCTGGCCGGGGTCACGCCCTTTGCGGACCCTCGGCAGCGCGTCTCCACCACACAGGCCCCGTGGTCTGCCATTGGCCGCGTGCAGACGGAACTCGGTTCCCGCTGCACCGGCTTTCTGATCAGCCCTGTGCTGGTAGAAACAGCAGCCCATTGCCTCTGGCTCACGCAGCCTCAACGTTTTGTTCAGCCCAGCAGCGTGCATTTTCTGCGCGCCTATAGTGGCGATAAATTCACGGCCCATGCGCGCGTTGTCCGCTTTATTGTGCCCCCCGGTTATGCGCCCAACAAAGAAAGCCTGAGCGCTGGGCTGGACCATGCCACACTGGTGCTGGACCACCCGGTTGCGCGCCCGGATGAGGCCTTTCACGTCAGCACCACACCCGACGACATTAAACCCGGCATGGCGGTTGTGCTGGGAGGCTACGAGCAGAACATGCCGGACGTCATCACGGCGGATCTGCATTGCCATATGACCGGCCTGACGCACGACAGGAGCGGCAATCCTCTGTTCTCCCATGACTGCGCCGGCACACACGGCAGCAGCGGCGCCCCCCTGCTCTATCAGGACGCCTCTGGCTGGCATGTGCTGGGGGTGCAGGTTCTGGCGAGCAGCGCCCACGCAGGCGGTCAGGCTGTGCCGCTCTTAAATAGTCGAAGCGGCACGTCGGAAGATCCGCAATAGCGTTTTCTTCCTAGCGTAACACGCCATCCCGCACCTTACCGTGCGGTGACCAACGCGCTTTGCAGCAACCTCCCGCACGCGCCCTTCCAAAAAGCGCAAGACATTCGTAACGCCGTCAATCCTGCGCAGGCAGTTCTGCACTCCGTGCCGCAGCCTCCAGAATCGTTTTCAGTAAACCGGGAAAGCGCGCCTCCAGCTCAGCATCCCGCAGGCTGTTCATGTGAGTCACACCCACAACCAGAGTCCGCACCAGCCCCGCTTTTCGCAGCACGCTAAAATGGTGAGAGACGGAGGATTTCGGTCTGTCTCCCTGTAACGGCGCGCAGGGTTGCGGCTGCAAAACCGAGAGTTTCTGCACAATGGACAGCCGATACGGGTCGGACAGCGCATGCAGAATGGCCGTTAACTGAAACGCCTCTGCAGGCGGATGCTCATACTGCTTCATACGTTTTTCCTGCCCTTTGCCCTTGCGCACGATAATAGTTCGATTATTGTCGAACTATTCACTCACCCGCGTCATTTTGAAAAAGGGCCTCATCCATGCCAACTCTCTTTGACCCCTATACCTTAAAAGACGTCACCTTACGCAACCGTATTACTGTTGCCCCCATGTGCCAGTATATGGCGCAGGATGGTGTGCCGAATGACTGGCACCATGTGCATTACGCCGGCCTTGCCCGGGGCGGCTCTGGTCTGGTGGTGGTGGAAGCCACGGGCGTTTCTCCCGAAGGCCGCATCACCCCGGGCTGCCTCGGCCTGTGGAATGATGAACAGGCTGCGGCTTTCGCCCCGATTGTGGAGTCCATTCGCAAGGCTGGCGCTGTGCCGGGCATTCAGATTGCGCATGCAGGCCGCAAGGCAAGCGCTAACCTGCCGTGGGAAGGGGATGACCACATTCCTGAAGGCGACCCGCGCGCCTGGCAGCCCATTGGCCCCTCTGCCATTCCGTTTGGTGCCAACCTGCCCCGCACGCCGACGGAAATGACGCTGGACGATATTGCCCGCGTGAAAGCAGACTTTGTCAAAGCCGTGGAACGCGCACGGGATGCAGGCTTCCAGTGGCTGATGCTGCATTTTGCGCACGGCTATCTCGCGCAGAGCTTCTTCTCCCCGGACGCTAACAAACGCACAGACCAATATGGCGGCTCAGCTGAAAACCGGGGGCGTTTTCTGGTGGAAACACTGGAGGCTGTGCGGAAAGTCTGGCCGGAAAACCTGCCGCTGACTATTCGGTTTGGCGTAATTGAATTTGACGGCCATGATGACGAAAACCTGCGGGATTCCGTTGCCCTCCTCAAAAAACTCAAAGAATCCGGGCTGGATTTTCTGGATGTGAGCATCGGCTTCTCCACCCCAAACGGCCAGATCCCGTGGGGTGCGGCGTTCATGGCGCCGTATGCACACCAGATCAAACAGGAAACCGGCCTGCCCGTTTCCACCTCCTGGTATATCAGTGAAGGGCGACAGGCTGATGCGCTGATCCGCACCGGCACGCTGGACGCCGTCGCTCTTGGCCGCCCGCTGCTGGCTGATCCGCACTGGCCCTACGCTGCGGCGCGGGCCGTGCATAAAAAGCAGCCCGCTGGCGTTCTGCCCCCACCGTATGGCTGGTGGCTGAACCGCTACCAGTAAAGCCTGCCAGCCTCCTCTCTGTTCGTCCCCATCACGGGAAGCAGAGAGGATTTTCTTGCAGACACGATTTCTTTGCAAAAGCCTGAAAGAGCGGAGCCACATGCCCCGCTCTTTCAGATACAATCTGATAATCAGTGACTATTTTAAAATCCTATTAGGCGGCCTCAAAATACGGCTTCATGCCTCTGGCCTGCATTTTCAAAACAGCCATTTAAAGCCACTCTGTAAAATACCTTACTCCAGAAGAGTTTTTCAGGACTCTTTTTTCGGCATCCCAACGCACTGCTCCGGCCCCGGAAAACTGCGGTTCCGCACGGCTTCGGCATACTCCGCCACGGCTTTATCCACCTGCTCGCCAATCGCCGCAAAGCGTTTAACAAAACGCGGGGTGAAATCAGAGAAAAGCCCAAGCATATCTTCCCCGACCAGAATCTGACCACCACAGGCCGGAGAGGCCCCAATGCCGATTGTCGGCACGGAGAGCGTTTCCGAAATCTCACGCGCCAGCGGTTCCATGGTGCTTTCAATCACAATGGAAAAAGCCCCGGCGGCTTCAATCGCTTTTGCGTCCTGCATCACCTGCTCGGCCTCGCTCCCACGCCCTACGGTGCGGAAACCGCCGTGCGTATGCACAGCCTGCGGCTTGAGGCCGATATGGCCGATGACCGGAATACCGCGCTGGGTGAGGAAGTGGACAGTTTCAGCCATTTCCACGCCGCCTTCCAGCTTCACGCAGCCAGCCCCGGTTTTCGCCATGATTTCGGCCGAGACAGCAAAGGCCTGCTGCGGGCTCTGCTGGTAGCTGCCAAATGGCAGATCAATCGCCACACACGCACGCTGGCTGCCGCGCACCACGGCCTGCCCGTGCGCAATCATCATCTCCGGCGTAACGGCCAGCGTGGAGTCCATGCCATAGACCACCATGCCCAGAGAATCCCCCACCAGCAGGAGGTCACAATGCGGGTCCATCAGGCGGGCCATGGGGGTGGTGTAGGCCGTCAGCGCGACAATGGGGGCGTCCAGCGCCGCGAGGGACCGCGGGGTGTGCCGTCTGGCTGTCACATGTTTGCTCAAGACTGTCTCTCCTGCTCAAAAAAGCTGCTGAGCGGCACCTTTCACGCCTGATGGCACCCCTGTCCACCCATCGCCTGCAAAGTTTTTTCCTGAATACGGAAAGAGAATGAAAACAGAGTGTTGACAACAGGCCGCCTGACCTCTAATTCCTCCCTCAACAACCCCGGAGGAGTGCCCGAGTGGCTAAAGGGGGCGGACTGTAAATCCGCTGGCGTACGCCTACGTTGGTTCGAATCCAACCTCCTCCACCATTGTTGTTTCTTCCAGCATAAATAAATATTTAGATCATAACTAAGATGTTTCTAAATTTAGTCTTTTGGTGCCCGCTGACTACTCTACGCACTTAGGCCCTAACTGCTACCGTAAAATCCGACGCAGTTCCTCAATGGTAAGCCACGGACGTTTCGCGTGAATCATACGATGACAATTCGCACAAAGAAGAGCCAAATCACTTAGTTGAGTTTTTATCTCCCCAGACAACTCGGCAAGCGGTTTAATGTGATGGCACTCTATAAAACCTACCCCACGCTCCCCATATCGTTTCACGAAATCGAAGCCACAAGCTTCGCATACTAAACAGCCCTTTTTTGCAAGAACATCATCTTTTTTGTTCTTCACTATCTCCCAAGAACGCTCTCGCCGGCTATGAACCGCAGTTAATAAGCGTCCTTCTACCGCCTCGGCTCCCTCTAATTCATCAATTGGTAGCCCATCGAGCTTTCCCGAAACATCTCGACTTAAAGATGCAATCGCAGAGCGAATAGCAGCAGCTGTTTCAATTAAATAATCAGGACAATTCCAAAAATTGTTCCAAACCTCTGCTTCTAGCTTAGAACCGGCTTTAAGTCCTGCCAAATGACCATATTTTGGGTCATGGACTCTTAGGTTCATCAGTTTCATTTTGATGCCATTAGTATTTCGTAGCGTATGACCTACGTAACCTTGCCCTTGCCAGAATTGATTAAGTAATTGGCTTAACTCTATGACTTTTTCGTCGTTTCCCTTAGGCCAACCGCCCTCAAACTGGCGATAAAGATCCAGCGCGAGAATAATTTCATCTCTACTCCAGGCCGGATTTCTTTTCGATTTTTCTTCAGATTTCACAGCTTTATTAGCGCCAATACACTTTACCAATTAACGCACAAATAACGGAAGACCAGGAACCAAACCTAACACTCCTCCTCCGCCATTCCTCAGCACCGCCCCTGCCCATCCAGATACTTCCGCAGGCCCTTGCGGCCTTTTTTGAGCAGGATTGGCAAAATCAGCCGCCAGACGCGGGGCATCATCAGCATCAACTGAGCCAGAATGCCATCTGAGCTGGGGCAGAACACCTCCGCACGCGGGCGGCGCAGCAGGCCCATCACAATAGCGGCTATGCCGTCTGCGGTGGCGGGAGCGGTGACGAAGTTGAGCGGTGAGCCACCGTTATCAATCTCGCGCTTGAGCATGGGCGTATCGACCGCGCCCGGAAAAACGGACGAGACATGGATGCCGCGTTTGCGCACATCCTGCGCCAGAGAGAGCGCAAACCCGCGCAGCCCAAACTTGCTGGCCGTGTAGATACTGCTGCCCTCCAGCGGCACGAGAGCGGCCATGGAGTTGATAAACACCACATGCCCGCCAGAGGGGATATGCGGCAGCAGCTTCATGGTCAGGAGAATGGGGGCTTCAAGATTGACGGCCAGCTGGCAGGAGACAGAGGCGGTATCCCCGCCCCCCATACGCTGCGGCACAATCACACCGGCGCAATGCACCAGCGCCTGCACCCGGCAACCGAGCGTAGCAATCTGCGCCACAACCTGTTCAATCTGCTCAGGCTTCGTCAGGTCACACGACATCGGCGTGACAAACGGCTGCGCCTCACCCCCACTCCGGCTGAGCGCCAGAACATGATAGCCAGCCGCCACCAGACGGCTGACAAGCGGCACACCAATGCCACCCGCGGCCCCGGTTACAAGGGCCAGCGGGCGGGTTGAAGAGCGAAGATGTTCAGAAGTCGTCACGAGAGCAAAGCCATCCATTCTTTTGGCTAGCATTCGCCCGTTTTTGTGAGACGTGCAAGAGAGGCCACCTGGTTATCAGCCTTACAGTACGCGCCCGGCTACCACCTTCAACTTACTGATAAGCGCAGGGTCCCGCGCTTCCGGGGCGGTAATCAGGGCATATTCCAGCGCTCTGTCACACCCGGCAGAACACAGACCGCGCGGCTGACCGAGGGCGGGAATCACCGCTTTCACCAGCGCCTTCGCTTTGGCGGAGTTGCCCTGCATGGTTTTCACCACGCTTTCTACCGTCACGTTGTCGTGGTCTTCGTGCCAGCAGTCATAATCCGTCACCATGGCGACGGTCGCGTAGCAAATCTCGGCTTCCCGCGCCAAAGTCGCTTCCGGCATATTGGTCATGCCAATCACGGAGCAGCCCCATGAGCGGTAGAGGTTGCTTTCCGCACGGGTGGAAAACTGCGGACCTTCCATCACCAGATACGTGCCGCCACGGGTCGCCTCAATATTCAGCGCCTTGGTCTGGGCTTCCAGCACGTCGCCAATACGGGCGCACAGCGGGTCAGCCATGGAGATATGGGCGACGCAGCCCGTGTCAAAAAAGCTTTTTTCCCGCCAGATGGTACGGTCGATAAACTGATCAACAATCACAAAATGCCCCGGCGGCAGCTCTTCTTTCAAAGACCCGACGGCAGAGAGCGAGACAATGTCCGTCACGCCGGACATTTTCATGGCCGCAATATTGGCGCGGTAGTTCAGGCGAGACGGCGGAATGGGGTGCCCCCGGCCATGGCGCGGCAGAAAGACGCAGCGCACGCCATCCAGTCTGCCAAACAGAAGCTGGTCAGACGGCAGACCCCACGGGGTTTCAACAGTCCGCCATTCCTTCTCTTCCAGCCCGTCAATATTATACAGGCCGGACCCGCCAATAAGACCGATGACGGGTTCCACAACTTCATTTTGAGACATGAGACCAGATTCTCCGTTTCAGGATAACAAGAAGACAGGCGAGAAAACACAGATAGAGCACAACCCCAACCCCCAGCCTGCGTTTGTCATCCGCATGCGGGTTGGAAATCCACGCCAGAAAGGTTGTGACATCCCGCGCTTCCTGCTGCGCAGTGGGCTGGTTACCATCCGCATACAGCACGGCATTGTCCCGCAAAGGCGGCGGCATGGCTGTGCGGTGGCCAATGGCATAGGGGTTGGCAAACCCTGCTTCCGGGGGCGTTGGCGCAGGATGCCTTTCTGCATCAGTCCCGGCGCCAGAGGCAGGCACATAGCCCGTCAGCAACGCATATACGCGATCTGGCCCGCCGGGATAGACCTGCGTAATGCGGGACAAATCAGGCGGCACTGCGCCACGGTTTGCGGCGCGTGCGGCATCCGGGTCCGCATAAGGCCGGGGCAGCGCATCATCCGGGGTAGCTTTGCGATGTTTGAGATGCCCTCCCGCATCCCGCCCTGCGGCAACCTGCCAGGAGGCCGCAAGAGCCGTCACCTGCTCCGGGCTCAGCCCCATATCGCCAAGGTCGGAAAAATGCACCTGCGTCAGGCTGTGGCAGGAGGCACAAACGCCGGCAAACACCGCATAGCCGCGCTGCACGGCACCCAGATCAAAATGTCCTAAAGGCCCGTTGAAAGACCAGTTCTGTGCAGGCGCATGGGCCGGAGCTCCCGGGGGAGGCGCTGCCAGTGCGGAGGGTGTGAACGCACCGTGCCCAACCGGCGTGACGGAAGAAACCAGCACGCCCAGCGCAACACGCGGCAACCAGCGCAAACCATGCCAGCGAACAGCCGCGAGAGACCGCACCGGGAAAGACCTCCGCGTCTTCAAGACCGTGCCTCCTTACGTGCCAGCCGACTATAAAATGGCAGAAAACCGAGGAAATAGAGGTAATATCCCAGCGTCGCCAAACGCCCGACCAGCAACCAGACACCCTGCACATGGTGCCGCCCTGCAAGCCCGGCCAGCACAAAGGAACAGACCAGAACCGCCAACGCCACACGTGGCAGCCAACGCAGGCCGCCCCACCGGCCAGCCGCAAAGGTGGCGGACGTCCCCCGGTCCAGCAAGGGCACAAACAACAGGATGGCCACCGCGCCACCAGACACCAGCAGCCCGAAAAACTTGGAGGGCACAGCCTGCAACATCCCGTAAAACGGCAGGAAATACCATTCCGGCTCAATGTCCGCAGGGGTATGCAGAGGGTTGGCCGGACGGTAATTTTCCACCTCAGTCACCAGCCCCGGCCAGAGGCACATGACCAGCGTAAACAGAATGGCCAGCACGACCACGCCCAGACCATCCTTGACGGTAAAATAAGGATGGAACGGGAGCATCCGTGCCCGGCTCTGCCCCATGGCACCCGATGGACTGGTGCTGCCTCTGGCATGCAGAACCGCCACATGCAGGATCACCATGCCGACAATGGCAAAAGCAAGCGTGAAGTGCAGCACGAACATCCGGTGCAATGTGGCCGTGCCCGGCGCGTCACCGCCCAGAAAAACCCGCTCCAGCGTATTCCCTGCCAGCGGGATCGCGCCAACAGCTTTGCCTGCTACATCGGCCCCCCAATAGGACATCTGGCCCCATGGCAGCACATACCCGGCAAAAGCAGTAATCATCACCATCATCAGCAGAACCGTGCCAACGCCCCACAGCCCCTGACGCGGCGCACGGTAGGAGCCGTAACACAGCCCCCGGAACACATGCAGATAGAGGGCAGCCATAAAGAACGTAGCCCCCGTCATATGCATACTGCGCAGAAGCCAGCCGAAGGGCACGCGTCGCTCCAGTGTTTCGACTGAGGTAAAGGCCAGCGAGGCATCGGGCGTATAAGTCAGCGCCAGTGTCAGGCCGCTCAGCAACATAAGAGCCAGAACGGCCACCAGCATGGCACCAATGGTCCAGAGCAGGTTGAGGTCTCGCGGCAGGAGAAACGCCATATATTCACGCACAAACCCATAGGCCGTATGTGTTTGTGCTGGACCACCCGCTACGGAACCAGCGGATGCTTCCGGCACGGGCTGCACCGCAACCGGCCCCGTTGGCGGCTGATAGGCCTGATCCTGACACGATGGTGTGCCTGCCATCCGTTCCCCCTCACCTCTGCCAGACACGGCATCCCGAACGCCGTACAGAAACAGTGTTGTCGTGTTTAACGATGAACGGCATGATCTTGCAATGATCGTCAGGAAGGCGCACCTCTAAGGCCTTTAGCAGGCGCGGGTGAGCCTCCATCCGCGCGTGAGAGGAAAAAAGACCCGGCTATGACTCCCACCAAAGCGTATTCTGTGCCCGCCCATACAGCTCTGAAAGCGGAAGCTAAAGAGTGGTTTGAAACCCTGCGTGACAGGATCTGCGCTGCCTTTGAGCAGATAGAGCAGGACGCCGTGCAGCAGAACGCGCCTATCCTGCCGGGGCATGAAGCCGCAGGCCAGTTTGAGCGCAAAAGCTGGAACCGCCAGAATCAGGACGGCACCCCCGGCGGTGGCGGCGTGATGAGCCTGATGCGGGGCCGCGTTTTTGAAAAAGTGGGCGTGAATGTCTCCACGGTGGAAGGCACATTCTCCCCGGAATTTGCTGCCACCATTCCCGGTGCGTCGGAAGACCCGCGCTTTTTTGCAACCGGCATCAGCCTTGTGGCGCATATGTGCAGCCCGCTGGTGCCTGCAGCGCACTTCAACACCCGCATGATCATCACCACGCAGGGTTGGTTTGGCGGCGGCGGGGATATTACCCCCATGTTCCCCGAAAGTGCGGAAGCCATTGATGACGCCGCCCGTTTCCACGCCGGGTTTGAGCAGGCCTGCGCCCGCCATGACCCCGAGTATTATCCGCGCTTCAAAGCCTGGTGTGACAAATATTTCTACCTGCCGCACCGCAACGAACCGCGCGGTCTGGGCGGCATCTTTTATGACCGGCTGGATAGCGGGGACACTGCGCAGGACTTCGCCTTTACCAAAGATGTCGGCCTTGGTTTTCTGGAAACCTACCCCGAAATTATCCGGGACCGGATGATGGAACCCTGGACGCCGGAACAGCGCGAGGCGCAGCTCATCCGCCGTGGTCGCTATGTGGAGTTCAATCTTCTGCATGATCGTGGCACGCTGTTTGGCCTGAAAACCGGAGGTCATACGGAAGCGATTCTGATGAGCATGCCGCCGGAAGTGAAGTGGCCCTGAGCGACCGACCGTAATTTTGCCGCAGATCGCTGGTGCGGTCTGGCGGGGCTTGCAGGACTCCACTCCCTGAGTCTCCCGGCCCCGCCCCTTTAAGGACGCTCAGACAGATACGCCGACTGGGAGGTTTTTCACACGTGCCGCGCACTGATCAGCCAGATCATTCTTCTTCCGCCAGACCGTTCTCCCGCCGCCTGCTCTTGAGCGGTCTGGGAGGCGCCGCTGTCGCGTCTCTGCTGCCGCGCCACGCCGCACGCTCCGCCACGCCGCTGAATACCCAGCCTCTGCCGCCGCTGATTGTAGGCGGCGCGTCCGAGAGCATCTGTGGCCAGTGGGCCGCCCTGCTGGCCCCGATCCTTGCGGAAGAGATGCATTATGCAGATCCCTTCCCTCTCCGCCTGACCACCGGCTGGGATGGTGTGACGGGTGGCAATCTGTTTGACATTCAGCAGGAACAGGCGACCCCGCCCTCTGGCCTGGTCGTGCCCGGCTCCGGCCTGATTGCCGCTCTGACGGGCGATCCCCGCGTGCATTACGATGCCCAGCGCTGGCTCCCCGTTTTCATGAGCTGTCAGCCCACAGTCACCATTGGCAAAATCAGCCTGCACCGCAGTTTTGCCAGCTTCCTGCAGGGCCGCCCCTTACGCGTGGCCGTTTCTGCTGTTTCCGGCCCGGAACTGCCCACCCTTGTGGCTCTGGACCTTTTGGGCATGCATCCTTTGCCCGCTCCGGGCTACGGCACGCCAGACACCGCCATTGCCGCGCTGAAGGCCGGCACTGTGGATGTCATTCAGCTTCCATTTGACGAAGAGTATGAAGAACGGATGGCCTCCCTGCAGGATGATGAGCCGAACACGCAGCCCCTTTTCTCCAATGTGCTGCCGGCTTCAGTCTCCCCGCGCCTGCGGCTGCCACCTGACTTCACGACCATTTTCAAACAGGAAAGAAAGCGCCTGCCCTCCGGGCGGCTCTATGACGTGTGGAAAACAGCGGCTTCGGCTGCCAGTCTGAAAGCCGGGCTGATGCTGCCCAACCTGTCTCCGCCAGATCTGGTCGCCCGGTTCCGGCACGCCGCACAGGTCGCTGCCAATGAGCCTGCTTTACGCGCCCACGCCCGGGAGCAGAATCAGCTGCTTTTTGCAGGTCTCCCCTGCTCAACACTCTATGCGGATATGATGCCGGATCTGGACCGTATTCTGGCGCTCCGCCGGTGGCTGTCCGTTAATATTCCGCGCTGGCGGGATGCCCCTGCGGGCAAGCCGTTACCGCCGACGGCGACGCAGCAGAATACGGACTGACCCCTTATTCCCCGCATGGGGATAGGCCACGCCCAGAATCCGGTGGCGCATCTCCGCGCGAGCCAGCCAGTGGGGCAGCTCTCGCCGCAGGATGCCGCCCTCCTGCCCGGTGCCAAGGCCTGTCACCACTTCCACGCAGCGCAGGCCGCACCGGAACGACACATCCATAAATTCCATCAGTCGGCGGAACGCATCTTCCGCAACCATGCCGTGCAGGTCGAGCCGCCGCTCCACCTTCATCTTGCCGTCGGTAAAGGTGCGCCAGCTGTAATTATCGACACCCGGAGAACGCCGCCCGATTTCCTCCACCGGCTGCACCACATGCTGCACCCGCACAGGAGGCACGGCGGCTGGCACAAACAGCGGGATATCAACCGTCGTCAGACGTCTTTTATGCCGGGGCTGTTTTTTCTGCGCGGCCAGAGCCAGACGCTTGCCTTTGGCCTCTTCCGCCGCAGTCGCCTGCTCATCTTCAGTAGCATTATCGGGGGATAGGCCGGCACGCGGCACATGCAAGGGCGCTACGTCCCGCACCACTATGGACCACAGCGCCTTTTCTTCTTCACGGAGATGACGCCGCCTGACCACTGGTATTCCTTCCCAAATAAAAACGGCCCCTTGGCAAGCTTATCACCTGCCGAGGGGCCGTCTTTCAAGGGACCAGCGCATTTATCTGGCTGATCCCTCGTTTTTTCTGCGCATTACCGGGCTGGAGCAGGCTGCCCCATGTCGGCCAGAGAGTGACCTTCATACTTCCCGGTCAGGCTCTTGAGGAACGCTACAATGTCGCTCACGTCCTGATCAGAAATAGCTGCATCCGGCGTCTGATATTTCGCCATTTTCCGCACGGCCTCGTCCAGCGTCTTCACGCTGCCATCGTGGAAATACGGGGCAGACTGGTCGATGTTCCGCAGGGTGGGGACCACAAAGCGGAAGTGATCTTCGTCCTTGTGCGTAACATCATAGCGGCCTTCATCAGCAGCTGTAAGCTTGCCGCCACGATCCTTGAAGTAATCGCCTTCCAGACCCATCGCTTCATAGGCACCACCGCCCACACCAATGCCGCTATGGCAGCCCGAGCAGCCGATGCTCTTGAACTTTTCATAGCCACGTTTGGCCTGTTCACTCAGCGCGCTGGTGTTGCCCTTCAGATAGTCATCAAAGGGGCTATCCGGCGTGATCAGCGTTTTTTCAAACTCGGCAATTGCGGAGGTGATGGTATTCTGGTCCATCGCCGCATCTGCGCCAAAGGCGGACTGGAACATCGGTGCGTATTCCGGATTGACCGCCAGCTTCTGCGCCACACCGGCCCAGTCATGCGAGCCCATTTCCACCGGGTTCATCACGGGGCCAGCAGCCTGTGCTGCCAGATCATCCGCACGACCGTTCCAGAACTGGGCAATCTTGAAGTACGCGTCATACACCGTCGGCACATTGATGGGGCCTTTCTGGCCGCCAATGCCCGTGGCCGTCACCAGATGGTCCACGCCACCGTGGTTCAGGTCATGGCAGCTTGCGCAGTTCAGCGTGCCGTCACCAGAGAGGTTTTTGTCAAAGAACAGCTTGCGGCCCAGCGCAACCTTGGCGGCATCCACCGGCACGCTTTCCGGCACGGGGCGGATAGGCTCCCCGGCAAACTGGGAGGCCGCACCCGTGTTGGCGTAGTATTTGCGGCGGGTGTCTTCCACCCACTTCAGCACAGCCTGACGCTCCCCGTCAGAGAGATGCGCATGCCAGTGCATGAGCAGATACATGCTCGGCGGCATACGGTTCTGCGTAATGACTTCTTCAATACGGGACAGCTGCTCTTCCGTCGGCGGCTTGCCTTCCTTGAAGGCTTCCAGAACCGGCTCAATGCGGAAATGACGCAGACCTTCATGCAGGTCTTTTTCCATCAGCTGGTTGGCAATCGGCAGCTTGAAATAGAACGGCAGATCACGGCCCGTCGCGTGGCAGTAGTCACAGCGGGATTCCCGCACAGCATTAAAGGCGGCAAGAGCCACTGGGTCTTTTAACGTCGGTGAAGCAGCAGGTAATTCGGGGGCCGTCACATGGTCAAAATGGGTAAGGAAGGCAATTGTTCCACCATAAGCCAGAACACCTACCCCTACTAACGAGGCTATTAATCTGCGCAACACCACAACTCCTGAGTTCTTAGAAACACTGCATAGCTTTTATTCGCTGTTGCCAGGGTTGTGTTTGATACATGTCAAAATGTCAAAACGATTATTTTCATAAAAATCATTTAAACATTCGATTGTCAGTCTTCCGCAGCCTCCAGATCCTCTCTCAGACGCTGCCGCGCAATGGCGACATAATCGGGGTCAATTTCAATCCCCACCCCAAAACAACCAAGGCGTTGTGCGGCTAACAGCGTGGTGCCTGTGCCCATAAACGGGTCCAGCACCTGCGCTTCTTTCTGCCCGTGCAGCAGCAGGCACTGCTCTGGCAGCGCCACGGGAAAAGTGCCCGGATGGTCGAATTTCTGTTTACGGTCCCGCACAGTTTCATACGGAATAAACCACGCATCGCCCCGGCAGCGCCGGTCCTGCTCATGCCCACGGCGGGCAATATTGGATTTATCCTTGTACGGCACCCCGGCACTCAGCCGGTCCAGCTTCACGTCCCCGCTCAGAGTGAAATGGAACAGATGCTCATGCCCACGGTGGAGGAAGCGCTGGCTGTTCATGGGTTTGAAATGGCCGAAACTGTCCTCACCCACAGAAATGGATTTCACCCACGAGATATGATTTTGCAGCACGAACAGATCCCGCAGCCGGACCGCCAGTTCAAACGGCAACCAGGGCTGAGCGGAGGAGCCTGAAATATTCAGGAAAAAGGAGCCATCTGCCCGCAGCACGCGGCGCAGACCATGTGCAACATCGAGCATCCAGTCCAGATACTCGTCCTCTTCCTTCCTGTCCGGGTAGCTCCGGTAGGACAGACCGATATTGTAGGGCGGTGATGTGATGATGACATCAACGGACTCAGCCTCCATACGCCGCAGCGCACGCAGGCAGTCTCCCCGGATAATCTGTTGCTGGCCAACCTTGTACCGCTGCGCTCGGGCAGGCGGTTTTGGTTTAGCCCCGGCCCGTGCTCTCACGCACTCCGCGCCGAAGCCAGACGCCAGCTGCTGCCGTTAACACCCAGAAGGCGTTCAAACGTCCACAGATCAGAAAATTCGGTTACAGCATCCGTCCCGGTTACGGGCTGGCCCTGCGCGTCCGTCACCAGACTGATCTGGTCGGACACAATGCGCACATCAACAGACGCCCCGGTGCCAACATCCAGCGTCACCAGACGCACATCCTCAATGGCCAGAGACCGAATCGTTTTGATCTCACTGCGCTGTTTTTCGCCAGCCGCTTCCCGCGCATCCATTGCAGCCTCAAAAGACGCATAGACTGCCGGGGTCAGACGGGTTTTCAGGGTTGCGCGATCCCCTTCCGCATAGGCTTTCACCACCTGCTGGAACGAGGCCTGCACACCGGCCAGAAACTGCTGCGGCGTAAACGTGCTGTCCTGCCGCTGCACATCCATCAGAAGCTGGCCCACGCGTGTGCCCTGACCAGGGATATCATAGGCCACAGCTTCAACCTGTTCCGCCTTGCCGTCTATCACCTTACCCGCTGCATCCGGGCGCGGGGGCACGGGCATGGGGGCAGGCTGAATGCCAACGCGCTTGCCCAGCACACTACGCAGGCGCAGCGCCAGAAACGCCGCCACAAGAGCGAAAAGAATCAGATCGACCGGAAAATGGCCGAAAGAAAAATCCATCTGTCACACGTCCATGTTCGACCAGCCCGGGCTTCAGGCGCAGCCTTATCGTTCAGGAGACCTTTCTTTATACATAGACAAGCCCCCTGCCCGTTACAATGCGTGCGCACACTCTCTCTGCCCCTTGCGGAAGTCCGGCCGCTGTTCCTAAGTGCTGAGACCATGATTATTCTGCGGCACTGCGAAAGCGAATTCAACCGGCTGTACACTGCCACAGGGCGTGACCCCGGCCTCTCAGACCCACCCTTATCCACGCGAGGCCGCGTGCATGCGCAGCGCCTTGTGCAGGAACTGGCGGGGGAAGGCATTACGCGCATCCTCGTCTCCCCCTTCACCCGGGCGCTGGAGACCGCCACCCCTCTTGCCCGCGCCCTGAACATCACGCCGGAAATCACCCCGCTGGTGCGGGAGCGCGCCATGTATTCGTGTGATGAAGGCTCCTGCGCCTCCACCTTGTATGAAAGCTGGCCACATCTGAATTTTGATGCTCTGGAGGAGGTCTGGTGGACAGCAGCACCGGAAAGTGACGGCATGATGCAGAACCGCGTGCAGCGTTTCCGCACCTTTATGGCGCAGCAGCCAGATGCCGGAACAACGCTGGTTGTGTCCCACTGGTGGTTCCTGCTCGGCCTGTGTGGCGAGAGTCTGGAAAATGGGGACTGGCAGCATCTTTCTGCCTGACACCGGCTTACTGCCTGAAAATCCTTTTAATTTTTTCTGTCTCATTCTGACGGTTGGCGAAGCCAGACCAGCATGCTACCGTTAAAGACCTCAGTGTGACCTGATTACGAAAGCGCATTTTTCCATGTCTGACTCTGAACAGTCTGCCCCGCCCGCCCTTCCGCTGGCCATTAACCTGCAGTACACGCGGGACCTGTCCTTTGAAGTGCCCGGTGGCGCAGAAATTTTTGCTACACTGCGCTCTCAGCCCAATATTGCCGTGAACATTGATGTTCAGGCCTCCAAACTTCAGGACGACCAGTCTGTTTATGAAGTAACGCTGGCCATCAAGACCGAAGCAAAAGAAGCTCCGGAAACGGAAGGTGGCGCTGCGGGCCGCACGGTATTTATTGCCGAGCTGGCCTATGCTGCTGTTGTCACCCTGACCAACCCGCCGCAGGAGCTGATCGAGCCGATGCTGCTGGTTGAAGTGCCGCGTCTGATCTTCCCGTATGCCCGCAACATCATCAGCGATGTCACGCGTGACGGCGGCTTCCCGCCGATCGTGCTGCAGCCGATCGACTTTGTGGCCCTGTGGCAGGCCAAGCGTGCGGAATTCCCGCAGACCGCTGGCAATGCCTGAGACTGACGGCCTGCGCCGCTAACACGCTGCGGGCCTCGGTTTTAAACGGTTTCAAGAAAACCGGCTTTCGGAGTTTTCCGGAGGCCGGTTTTTTTGTGCCTTGGCCTGAAGACTTTCAGGGCCGTCCCACTGTGCAGACACCGAGTGCCGCCAGCATCGCCTGCGCATTGGGCTTGTGGGCGACGACGCTCTGCGTCCACCCGGCCTTTTCCAGCACGACCGCTGCCGCCTGTGAGATAACAATGGCGGTTGTTCGGCACACAGCGTCCCGATACGCCTCGGGCAAAGCGGCCAGCCAGCTTGCGGCACTTTCCGAAGAAAAAAACAGGCTATGGCTAATCTCGCCAGCCCGCAAAGCACGCAGCACGTCCGGTGCAATCTGCCGGGCTGGGCGGGCCGTGTATGCTACACGCCGCACCACCCGAAAGCCTGCCTGCCGCAACCTGTCCGCCAGTTCCATTCCCTGCCGTGCGCCGGAAAGGAGTAGAAGCGGGCCAGACTCTGGCGTCCGGGCATGAATAATCAGTGCTGCCAAAGCCTCCGCATCGCCGCGCGCGCTCTCCACAGCCGTAAATCCAGCTGCTTGCGCTCGTTGTGCCGTGCGGTCACCGACGGCGTAAACTGGGCATGTGGAGAGGAGAGCAGCCTGTGCAGCCTGCACCGCCTGCCCGCTTGTCAGCACACAGGCAGCAAAGTGATGCGGCAAAGCCCGCAGAGTATGGGCCGTAATGCACAACGCCGGAGAGGCATAAGGCACCCATCCGGCGGCAGAAACAGCGGCCAACGTTTCAGACAACCCCGGCTCCGGCCGCGTGACCAGCACGCCGGGGCTAGTGCCGGGGGTTGGCATCAGGCTGCCTTACTTGTCTTCAAAAATATCGGCAGGACTATCGGCCCGCAGACTTTCACCCAGTTCCTTACCCAGACGCGCCGCATCTTCCGGGGAACCGCTAATGGCGCGCTTGAGCAGGAAGGACCCATCCTCCCGCGCCACAAGGCCGGTCAGGTGCAGTTTGGGATCTTCACCGGCAACCACCGGGATCAACTGCGCATAGCCACCAATCGGCGTGCGGCAGGAGCCATCCAGTTCGGCCAGCAGGGCGCGTTCTGCCGTGGCCACAGCGCGGGCTTCATAGTCCTCAATGGCGGCCAGCAGTTCGCGCAGTTCAATATCGTCCTCGCGCACCGTCACACCCACAATGCCCTGCCCTGCGGCTGGCACCATGACGGTGGGGGACAGCACCAGAGAGGCGCGTTCCGCCATACCCAGACGGCGCAGGCCAGCCAGAGCCAGCAGCGTGGCGTCACACTGGCGGCCAGCCAGCTTGTCGAGTCGGGTCTGCACGTTGCCACGCAGCAGGCCGAATTTCAGGTCGGGCCGCACATGCAGCATCTGGGCCTGACGGCGTACAGACGCACAACCTACCAGCGCGCCTTCCGGCAGCGCGGAATACGGATCATCCGGATCAGTCGGGGCAAGGTTAGGGCCGAGAATCAGCGCATCGCGTGCATCCTCACGCCGCAGCGTGCAGGCCAGCACGAGGCCGGGGGGCAATGTGGTTTCAAGGTCCTTGAGGCTGTGGACGGCAAAATCAATGCGACCGTCAGACAGGGCCTCGTGAATTTCCTTAGCAAACAGCCCTTTACCGCCAATTTCGGCCAGACGGCGGTTCTGCACCTGATCACCCGTGGTGTTGATCTGATGCTCCTGAAACGCGCCCATATCCCGCAGCACGGGGCAGAAGCGCGTGAGCATGGTCAGGAAGGCACGGGTCTGGACCAGCGCGAGGGGTGAGCCTCGCGTTCCGACACGGAGGGGCAGAAGACGACGGGACGCATGCCCGGAGGTCTTTTTCTGGCGAGCTGCCGCTTCCGCCGCAACTTTCTGCAGCGCGGGCGAAGGGGCGGGCGAGGAAGGGTAGGCTGAGTCCATAAGAGTGTCTATTACCGGGAATGGAGAGAGGACAAGAAGCCATGATACCCGAAAGGCCTGAAAAACTTGCGCCCCAGAGACGCACGGCACGCGCAGCAGACCGTTTCGACCCCGGACAGCATACGGAATATCAGGGCTTGTTTCCCATCACAGCACATGGAGTCACAGGGCGATGAGCCACCAGAACCTGCCGAAAAACAGCGCCCTTGCCGGACCTGTGCTGGCTATCGAATCGTCCTGCGATGAGACTGCCTGCGCCATCCTCTCCAGCGAGGGCGTCTGCCTTGCTCAAAGGGTCGTCTCGCAGGACGGCCATGCAGATTTTGGGGGCGTGGTGCCGGAAATTGCCGCCCGCGCCCATCTGGCTCTGCTGCCCGGACTCGTGCAGGCCACGCTGAAAGACGCGGGCATGACTCCGAATGAGGTCGGTTTTGTCGCCGCCAGCACCGGGCCGGGGCTGATTGGCGGGCTGATTGTGGGAGCCAGTTTTGCCAAGGGGCTCGCACTTTCGCTCGGCAAGCCGTTTGTGGCCGTCAACCATGTGGAGGCCCACGCCCTGACGGCGCGCCTGCCCGGTCTGGTGCCGGGTGGGGCCGCCTTCCCCTACCTGCTGCTGCTGGTTTCTGGCGGCCACTGCCAGTGCATTGCCGTGGAAGGCGTTGGCCGTTACCGCAAGCTGGGCGGCACCATTGATGATGCGGCGGGCGAAGCGTTCGACAAAGTCGCCAAAATGCTCGGCCTCGGCTGGCCCGGCGGCCCCGCACTGGAAAAGCTGGCCCAATCCGGCAACCCGAAAGCCATCCCCCTGCCCCGCCCGCTGATGGGCCGCGCGGGATGTGATTTCTCCTTCTCCGGCCTGAAAACTGCACTCTCGCAAAAACTGGCCCCGTATGGGTTGGAGCCTCTGCCCCACCAGTTTGCAGCCGACCTCGCAGCCTCCTTCCAGCAGGCTGTGGCAGATGTTGTGGCCGACCGGGTGAGCAATGCCCTGAAAATGATGCCCGAAGCTGGCCTGCTGGTAGCTGCGGGTGGTGTGGCCGCCAACAGCGTGCTGCGCGCCCGGCTGGAAGAGGTTGCCGCGAGTGCCGGCCTGCGCTTTGCCGCCCCGCCCCTGCGCCTGTGCACCGATAACGCCGTGATGGTCGGCTGGGCTGCTCTTGAAACCTGTCAGGAAGCGGCGGACCTCGGCCTGCCTCAGCCGGATGACAGCACCGTCCGCCCCCGCCCGCGCTGGCCGCTTGAAGACATGGCCGCCCGCTTTGCCCCCCAAGAGAGTGTTGTATGAACTACCGCCACATCTACCATGCCGGAAACTTTGCAGACTGCATGAAGCACGCGCTTCTGGTCTCGCTGCTCGGCCATTTTCTACGCAAACCCAGCCCATTCATGGTGCTGGATACCCATGCGGGCATTGGCCGGTATGATCTGACCAGCGAGGAAGCCGAGAAAACGCAGGAATGGAAAGAAGGCATCGGCCTGCTGGCCGAGGAAGGGCCGGACAGCCCCCTCGCTCCTTGGCTGGAGCTGGTCAAAAAAGCTGGTGGCCCGCGCTATTACCCCGGATCACCAGTGCTGACGTCCCTGATGCTGCGCCCGCAGGATGAACTGATCTGCTGCGAGAAGCACCCCGATGACAAGCGCAAGCTCTACGGCCTGTTTACCCGCACGCCGAATGTGTTTGTGCATGAGCGTGACGGGTATGAAGCCCTCCGCGCCCTGCTGCCGCCCAAAACTGCCAAACGCGGCCTGGTGCTGATTGACCCGCCGTTTGAAGAACCCGGTGAGTTCGACCGGCTGCTTCAGGCTGTCCACACCATCCAGGCGCGCTTCCCGACGGGCATGATTGCCATCTGGTATCCCATCAAGCATCGCACGCCCATTCGGGCCTTCTATACGGCCTTGCAGGATGCCGGTGTGCCGGATGTTCTGGCCGCTGAACTGCTGATGCGCAAACCCGTGGACCCGGACCGGCTGAATGGCGCAGGGCTGGTGGTTATCAAACCGCCCTACGGCTTTGCGGAACAGGCCACGGCCCAGCTCAACCGCCTGAAAACCCTGCTGCATGCGCAAGACGCTTCAGTGACGCAGATCACGGCGGAATAAGCGCGTCCTTTAAAAAGCCGCGCAGAAAAAAGGGCAGCGCAACACAGTGTGTCGCCTGCCCTTTCCAAAACCACCTGAGAAAAACGCCTCAGCCAGCAGCTTTGATATGCTGCCAGATATCCACCACAAAGCCCTGCACACCAGCGGCCAGAATCTGCACACCAATGCAGAGCAGCACGAGAGCGGCCATCCGGCTGACAATACGCGTGCCCGTTACACCCAGCATGGAAACCAGCTTTTCCGAGCCGGAATAGGCCAGCCACACGATCAGCACGACGCAGATCGCTGCAATGGTAATGCCGCCTTCATAGGCCAGAAAGGACGCCCCCGGTGGGCAACCTGAACCCAGCGCAATGGCAACAGCAATCGTCCCCGGCCCTACGGTAAACGGCATGGCGAGCGGGAAGAAGGCGGAGTCAGACCAGTTGGGAGACATGACGGTCTTGCCGCCCTGCAGAGCCTGCTTTTCCTTCTGTGCTTCAATGCTTTCCGGGCTTTGCAGCAAATCCCACGCCCGCACGGCTACCACGGTGCCGCCAGCTACGCGCAGGGCGTTCACGGTCACGCCGAAGAACACCAGCACCTTACTACCGCACCAGATGGACACGACCATCAGCACAAAGGAATAAAACGCCACCAGCCGGGCCAGCGCGAAGATTTCCTTCTGCGAGCGGCCAGCCGTTGCCTGCGCAAAAATCAGCGCAGCCCCAAACGGGTTAACAATGGAAAACAGGGCGGGAAATGCCAGCAGGAAGGAGGTTGTCGCCACACGGGCGGCCCCTCCGCTAAACAACGAGGCAGTAATATCAGCCGACATGCACGTATCCAGCAAAACCGGCCTCTTACGAAGCCCTGCATAAAACCTTATTGCCCGGCAGAGGCCGGAGAATCCACTCTGCCGCCCTTATAGGTGGCAAAAAACTTGGATGCGAGAGCAATATCGTTCGCCGGATAGCAGAAATGCAGCCCTGTGCCATCGTCCATTGGCCAGACACTCAGGCCAATATCATCATAAATCCGTAAAAAAGGTACCCCGACCTGCCAGAACACGGGTTTCAGCCCGTCCTGCAACGCCAGATCCCGCATACGCCAGATGGCGGAAACACAGTCTTCCTGCGCCCCGGCCGGATCACCCAGCCCCACAAGGAAGGCCCCACTCTGGCGGACCGGGATCACAGCCTCACCGCCCTCACCGGCCACAAAACCTTCCGGCCTCAGGTCCTGAATGGTGGGCATGGCGTGATCAAGCGTGAGGTAATGCGCACAGGCATCCTCATCCCATTCCTTAACCGTAATGCGGCCCGGCCACATCAGGCGGGCAATGACGACCAGCGCCATCAGCACGGCTAACGCGATGGTCCAGCGGGCAGCGCCTGAGGCCGGAAAGATGAAAACCATCTGCCACCAGCTCCCGGCGCCGTGCCGGTTAGCCAGCGCAATCACGCACCCAAACAGCAGCAACAGGCACAGCAAAGTGGAGGTAGAAAGCGGCTCACTCAGCAGGCGGGCATGGCGGTAATAGCAAGCCCGGAACGGCGCAACCAGAAAGGCTGAAAGCCCCAGCATGACTGGCACCAGCACCGTATTCCCACGCAGGAAGGTGAGGATCGCTGCCGTCACCAGCAGCGCCAGCGTGCCGCGCCATGCCAGCGTGACGCGCTGTGACAGACCAATGCCCAGACCAATCAGCGCAACGCCCATCAGCGAGAGCAGGTAGTTACTGACGGACCCCGCTGCCGAGAACAACCCCGCCTGCACCACACCGAATTTGGGCACAGGGTCCAGCAGCACGAGGCAGATCAGCATCAGACCGCAGAGCGAGACCGTACCCGTTGCCACAGCCACGGAAAAATCGGCTTCACTTTCGCGCACCACCTGACTGGGGCGAATACGCACAGCCGCAGGGGTTTTCTGCTTCCGGCTTTTCTTCTTCGCCAGCGCATCATCCCCGCGCAGGAACAGCTCATGCCCCGCGAACATGATCCCGGCCATGAAGAGCGGGATGATGTAGTAGAACAGCCGGAAAATCAGCACGACGCCGAGGATTTGCGGCGCAGGCATATACGGCCCAAGAGCCAGCAGCATTGCGCCGTCAAACACACCCAGACCACCCGGCACGCTGGCAATCAGCCCGGCAGTATAGGAGGCAATATAAATCGCCAGAAAGGAACCGTAATCCACACCAATACCGGGCGGCAGCAGCACATAAGCAATGCCAGCCGTCGCCGCCACATCCGCCGCTGCGACGACCGTCTGCATGACGGCCATCCGGGGAGATGGCAGATCCACCGTCCATTTACGGAAGGTAAAGGTGCGGACCTTGAAGGCCATACCGATATAGCCCAGCACGGCAGCCCACAGCAGCACGCCAATAACGGCCAGCATCCAACTGGGCACATGACTGCCCGCCATGGGAATAACCTGCGGTTCCCACACCAGCACGCCGCCAATCAGCACGGCGGCCCCTAGCAGGTAGGTGGCAGAACAGAAGGCAATAATCTGGGCTATAGCAAAGGAACTGACGCCCCAGTTGCGATACAGCCGATACCGCACCGCAGCGCCCGAAACGGCCGAAAACCCAAGGTTGTGCGACAACACATAGGAGCAGAACGCCGCAAACGCCGTGCGGCGGAAGGATATCTGCTTGTAGCCAACCTGTATGACGGCCAGCCGGTCGTAAAACGACAGAATGAAATACGAGAAAAACGTGCAGGCCACACCCAGCCAGAGCTGACGGCCCGGAATGGCCATCATCGCCTGCTTGATGTCCGCAAGACGCAGGTGACGCAGCTCATGCTGCACCACCCCGATCGCGGCCACCATCAGCAGCAGCCCGATCAGGTGTGGCAGATGCTTCAGCCATCGCTTCCACCCCGGCCCGTCCGGCTGGTGCTTAGGCATCTGTCCTTGTGGTGATGACGACATGTTCTTCACCATGGAGACAAGATCCCGCGCTTACGCCTGAGACTCTCGCAGCAGAGCGGCCTCAATCAGCGCGACGGTTTCCGCCACCCCGTACAGAGCCACAAAGCCACCAAAGCGCGGGCCTTCCTTCTGGCCCAGAAGCACCTCATACAAACAACCAAACCAGCTGCGCAGCGGTTCAAACGCATGGCGCTTGCCAATTTCGAACACCAGATTCTGCAAGGTTGCGGCGTCAGAAGCCTCGCCTTCATACCCGCGCAGGGACTCAGCAAGGTCCACCAGAGCCGCACGCTCCTTGTCCGTAGGGGCGCGGAAGGTTTTGGCCGGACGGACGAAGTCCGCATAATAGGCAATAGCGTGGCTGACGAGGTTGGCCAGCATCGGGTGACTGTCCGGGGAAACGGACGGGTCATACCGGCGGATAAAGCCCCACAGCACTTCCGGCGTTTCCGCATTGGCCACACTGGCCAGATTCAGCAGCATGCCAAACGGCACCGGGCTGCCGGCGTCCGTCGGGATATGGCCTTTATGGATAAACCAGGCCGGGTTGGCCTTCAGGTCCACGCTCTCACTATCCGCAGCCTGCAACGCTTTGGCTTTTTCCACATGCGTCAGATAGTCATCCGCCGTTTTGGGGATCACATCAAAAAACAGGCGTTTGGCGCGCTGCGGCTGGTTGAACATGAACTGGCCGAGGCTTTCCTGCGGCGCATAGCGCAGCCATTCCTCAACCGAGAGGCCGTTGCCCTTGGATTTGGAAATCTTCTGGCCGTTTTCATCCAGAAACAGCTCATAGGTCAGGCCAGCCGGAGCCGTGCCGCCCAGAATACGGCAGATACGGCCAGACAGACGGACACTGTCAATCAGATCCTTGCCGGACATTTCATAATCGACGCCCAGAGCATACCAGCGCATGGCCCAGTCGGCCTTCCACTGCATCTTGGCGTGGCCACCCGTCACCGGGGTTTCAAACGTCTCACCATCCGCATCGGTCCAGCGGACGGTACCCGCTGCGGCGTCAATGGCGTCCATTTTCACCTGCATCACCTCACCCGTACGCGGGTGCAGCGGCAGAACCGGAGAATAGGTTGCCCGACGGTCCGGCCCGAGCGTGGGCAGAATGACCGCCAGAATTTCATCATGCACTTCCAGCACCCGCTTCAGCGCGGCATCAAACCGGCCAGACGTGTAGTAGGTGGTGGAAGAGGCAAATTCATACTCAAAGCCGAAGCTGTCGAGAAAGCTGCACAGGCGCGCATTATTATGTGCGGCAAACGACTCGTGTGTGCCAAACGGGTCCGGCACGCGGGAGAGCGGCTGGCCGATATATTTTTCCAGCAGCTCCCGGTTCGGCACATTGTCCGGCACCTTGCGCAGCGCATCCATGTCATCCGAGAACGCGAGCAGGCGCGTCGGGCGGCCTGTCAGCGCCGTATAGGCCTGACGTACCCAGGACGTACGTGCCACTTCCCCAAACGTGCCAATATGCGGCAGGCCGGACGGGCCGTATCCGGTTTCCAGCAGCGCAGGGCTTGCCGCCGTGTCCGGTTTGGCAGCCGTGCGGGCATCCACATGCTCGGCAAGTTTTCGCGCTTCCTCAAAAGGCCAGGCGCGGGGAAGAATGGGTTCGGGGTTTGAGCGGTTCTCGGACATGGTGCGGAAGCTATGAACTGCACCGCTCCCGGTCAATCCAAAAACACGCACGGCCTCGCTCTCTTACAGAGTTATGAGGCCATTGACCGCAGGCAAGCACGGCCTCATTTTTCCAAAAGCCGCTTGCTCCCATCCAAGGGACCACGCTGAAAGGACCGGTTTTTCATGCGTCGCACCGCAGCACTCATTCTGATTGGCAATGAGATTCTCTCCGGTCGCACCCGAGACGACAACATCCAGTTTCTGGCCACGCGGCTTGGAGAACTGGGCATTCCCCTGCGGGAAATCCGCGTTATTCCCGATATTCGGGAAACGATTGTTGAAACGGTGACGGAACTCCGCGCCAGATTTGATGAAGTTTTCACCACCGGCGGCATTGGCCCCACGCATGATGACATTACCGCACCATGCATGGCCGAGGCATTTGGCGTGCCGTGGGAATTCCACCCGCCCACTTTCGCGCTGCTGGAAGATTTTTTGGGCGCGGAAAAATTCAATGCCGCCCGCCAGCGCATGGCGAAGTTGCCGCGTGGCGCGACCCCCATCCCCAATTCCGTCTCCGTGGCGCCCGGTTTTACCATCGGTAATGTGCATGTAATGGCCGGCGTGCCCCGCATCATGCGGGCCATGTTTGAGGCTCTGGCCCCTTCCCTGAAGCAGGGTGCGCCCGTCTTCTCCCGCACCTGGTACACGCCCTCGCTTTACGAAGGTGCTCTCGCTGAAGGGCTGGAAGCGATTCAGGACAAGTTCCCGGATCTGGATCTCGGGTCCTACCCTTTCCACCGTGAGGATGGTCGTCGCGGTGTGGCCCTTGTCGCCAAAGGGCAGGACAAGGCCGAGGTCGAAAAGGCTGCTCAGGCCATTTATGATCTGCTCAAAGAAAAGGGCGGCGCTCCCGTGGAAGGGGAACCACCGCCCTGAAACCTTAAAGCGTTAAGGCCTGTCCGTTCAGGACAGGTTTTCACGCCCCATGGCGAGAAACTTCTCGCGCCGCAGTTCCTTCAGCCGGGCCGGAGCCAGCGGCGTGAGCGCCTGCAATTCTTCCGCCAGCGCATCATGCACGGACGCCATAGCCGCTTTCGGGTCACGCTGCGCGCCCCCAACCGGCTCAGGGATAATCCGGTCAATCAGCCCAAGGCGGGACAGATCCTGCGCGGTCAGACGCAGCGTTTCGGCTGCCGTGCTGGCCTGCTTGGGGTCACGCCACAGGATGGAGGCACAGGCTTCTGGCGAAATGACGGAATAGATGGCGTTTTCCAGCATCATCACCCGGTCGCCCGCACCCAGCGCCACAGCCCCACCGGACCCGCCTTCACCAATCACGGTGGCAATCAGCGGCACCGGGGCTTCCAGACAGACTTCAATGGAGCGGGCAATGGCTTCGGCCTGACCGCGCTGCTCAGCATCAATACCGGGCCATGCACCTGCGGTGTCGATAAAGGTGAGAATCGGCAGGTTGAAGCGGCCTGCCAGCTTCATCAGCCGCTGGGCCTTCCGGTAGCCTTCCGGACGGGCCATGCCAAAATTGTGGGCCAGACGGGTTTCAAGGTCGGAACCACGTTCCGTGCCAATCACCACCACAGGCTGACCATCAAAGCGGCCCATGCCGCCAATAATGGCTTTATCATCCGCATACAGCCGATCCCCCGCCAGCGGGGTAAATTCGGTCAGCAAGGCGTTGACATAGTCCTGCGTGTGCGGGCGCTGCGCGTGACGCGCCACCTGCACCTTCTGCCAGGGTGTGAGCTTGGCATAAATGGCACGAAGATGCTTCTCCGCCTTATCTGAAAGGCGGGCCGTTTCTTCGGCGATATTGACCCCGTCGGGGTCGGTCATTTGCCGCAGCTCGTCGATCTTGTTTTCAAGTTCGGCGACGGGCTTCTCGAAATCCAGGAACTGACGCATGCGCAAGCGGATAGCACAGCCACGCGTAAAACCAAGCCACTTCGTGCATGGCGCGTCGTTTAACCTGTTTTTTCAGTCTGCCCGGCGCGCTCGGAGGCCAGCGGATGGAAAGACTCCACGGCCTGTTTCAGCCGTTCTGTCTGCACATGCGTATAGATTTGTGTGGTGGCGATATCCGCGTGCCCCAGCAGCATTTGCAAGGCCCGCAGGTCCGCCCCGTGCGCCAGCAAGTGCGTCGCAAAGGAGTGGCGCAGCACATGGGGAGAAAGCCGCGCCGGGTCCAGCCCGGCCTGCAGGCCGACTTCATAGAGAATCTTGTCAAAAGCCTGCCGGGTCAGCGGTCTTTTCGGGTCACGGCCCGGAAACAGATAGGGACTGGCCTTAGGGGCATCGAGTGCCAGCAACGCCTGCGCGGCCTCGCGCGCACTGTCCGACAAGGGCACCAGTCGTTCCCGACCGCCCTTCCCGCGCACCACCAGCATCTGCCGTTCTCCGGCCAACGCCTCGCGCGGCAGGGAGAGCAATTCTGAAATACGCAGGCCGGAGGCATAGAGCAGTTCCAGCGCGGCCCGCGCCACCAGCCCACGCCGCTGTTTGGCCTCCGAGGCCTCGGGCGAGACCGCACAGGCATCGATCAACGCGACGACTTCCGATTCGGAGAGAAAATGCGGCAACGAGGCCTCAGGCCGGGGGGCGTCCAGATGCGCCGCGGGGTTATCCTCCCGCAGCCCTTCACGCAGCAGAAACAGGTAGAACTGTTTAATACAGGAGAGCCTGCGGGCCACGGTGCGGCGGGACTGCCCGCTGCGGCCCATATCGGCCATCCATTCCGCAAGGCCTGCGGCACTGGCCTGCAACAGAGTTTCCCCCTGTGCAGCCAGAGACTCTTCACAGCAGGTTAAATCCGCTGTGTACGCGGCCAGAGTGTTGGGGGCGGCGGCCCGTTCAGCCGCCAGCATTTCCAGAAACAGATCTGTGCCGCGTGCGTCCGTGCTCACGGGTGCGCAGGAGCAGCCGGAACAGGAACAGTGACCGGAGCGGCAGCCGGAGCAGACCCGGCAGCAGGAGCCTGCGCCGGAGCAACGGGAGACGTCACAACCGGACCGCTCGGCCCTGCGGGCACCAGCGCCGCAGCAGACGGACCCTGTGCAGCAGGCGGCACAGCGGCAGCAGGATTAGCCGCACCAACCGGAGTCACAGCCGGGCCTGCCGGCGGGACAGGCACCATGGCAGCGGCGGGTGCTGCGGCAGGCGGAGCAGCAAGCGGAATATCCCGATGCACAGCCTGCGGTACAGGCGGATGTCCGGACAGGCCAAGGGCTGAAAGTCCCCCAACCAGAGCAACACAGATAACGGCAGCAACCAGAAGAACCGTGCGGTTCATATGTTTTGGCTCCATAACAACAGAATAAGTACGTTCTCTCTGCTCTATGGTAAGCTGCGTTTCATGTCATCACGTATCTCGTACCCACCCCCCGACGCTGCGGAAAGCCCCCCGATTCCCCTTGATCTGGAAAGAGTGGGGCGCTGGCCTGCAACCAGCCTCATTCCGTCCGGACGCAGCATTGTTCTTGTTGGTCTTATGGGCGCCGGCAAAACCACCATTGGCCGCCGTCTGGCCACACGGCTTGGCCTGCCGTTTGTGGATGCTGACGTAGAAATAGAACGCGCAGCCGGCTGCTCCATTGCGGATGTGTTCCGCCTGTATGGCGAGGCTGCCTTCCGCGATGGCGAACGCCGCGTGATTCGCCGCCTGCTGGAAGGACCGCCCATGGTGCTGGCCACCGGCGGCGGCGCGTTCATGAACGCCAGTACCCGCGCTCTGGTCCGCGCACGAGCCATGTCCGTCTGGCTGCGCTGCCCCCTGCCGGTGCTGCTGCGCCGCGTGCAGGGCCGGACGCATCGCCCTCTCTTAAATGAAGCCTCGCCGCGGGATGTGCTGGCGCGCCTTATAACGGTGCGCCACCCCATTTACGCCGAAGCCGATGTGATTGTTGATTGCGGAGACCACAACGTGGACCACAGCACGACCCGGGTGATTGAAAGCCTGGCCCTCTCCCGCAGGCCCGTCCGCCTGCCCGTCGCTCTTGATCATGCTTCTTATGATGTGGTGATCGGCACCAATCTGATCAGCCGGGCCGGAGCGTTGCTCGCACCGGTGCTGCCACAGAAGAAGGTCATCATCATTACAGATGAGAATGTGGCCGCTCTGTATCTGCCTGCCCTGCAGGAAGCTCTGAAGGAAACCGGCATTGAGTTCCGCGCCCTGACCATTGCTCCGGGCGAGCACTCCAAGTGCCTGAAGACCTATGAACGCCTGACCGACGCGATTCTGGAAGAAGGTGTGGAACGCCGCACCACCATCATCGCCCTTGGCGGCGGCGTGGTGGGGGATCTGGCGGGCTTTGTGGCCGCCTCCACTCTGCGAGGCCTGCCTTTTGTGCAGATTCCCACCACCCTGCTCTCTCAGGTTGATTCGTCCGTCGGCGGCAAAACCGGCATCAACACCCGCTGGGGCAAGAATCTGCTGGGGGCCTTCCATCAGCCGCTTTGTGTGCTGGCCGATGTCTCCGCCCTCAGCACCCTCCCCCAACGGGAACTGGTGGCGGGCTACGCGGAAATCGTGAAATCCGGTCTGATTGGCGACCCGGACCTGTTCCAGTGGTGCGAGAAGAATGGGGACTCCGTGCTGGCCGCTGAACCGGATGCCCTGACGGAAGCGGTGCGCCAGGCCTGCGCCTTCAAGGCCCGCGTCGTCGCCGCGGATGAGCGCGAGGCGCAGGCCAGCAATGGCCGCGCCCTGCTCAACCTTGGGCATACCTTTGGCCACGCGCTGGAAGCCGAGCTGGGATATGATGGCCGCCTGCTGCATGGGGAGGGCGTGTCCATCGGGCTGAAACTGGCCTTTGCCCTCTCGGTCAGGCTGGGCGTCTGCCCGCCGGAAGATCTGGCACGGGTGGAAGCCCATCTGCGGGCCCTGAAGATGCCTGCAAGTATTACTGACCTGCCATACAGCTTCCGCGTAGCAGATCTTATGGCGCACATGCAGCGCGACAAGAAAATGCAGGACGGGCGCCTGTCTTTTGTCCTTGTGAACGGAATCGGAAAAGCCTTTACCAGCCGTGACGTACCGGCAGAAATGGTACGGGACGTTCTGATTGAAGATGGCTGTAAAGCCTAGAAAACTGCCACTTCTGCGGCGGGTTATCTCCAACTGTAATAACCTGCCGCAATTCCGCCTTATTCAGAAACGAGACAGACCCGGCATTTGCAACCTGGCAATGTTAAACGCAAGCAGTCTTAAGCTGAATAGTTAACTATGCAGCAGCAGCATCTTGGGATACCGAAATGAACTGTTGCAAATAAAACACGGTTATGGCTTCTAATCACCAAGAGCACGAAGCTTCGGGTTTCTATTTGGGAACCGATCGTTTTATACGGCTTTAGGCATCTTGCTGGCACTGACCGCTAAATGGTTAGCGGCAGAGTCGAACAGATGAAAAATATTGAGGACGAAAAAATGCGTCTCCGCACGGCGTTACTCGCAACGACACTGATGGCAGCGGCTCCGGCGGCCGCATTCGCCACCACGATCACGGGCCCTTATGTTGATCTGGGCGGTGGTTACAACCTGGTGCAGAATCAGCACGCTCACACTTCCGGCTACGGCGGCGGTGCGAACGGTTCTGAGAACACCTCTTCTTCCCAGTTCCGTCACGGCACTGGCTTCACCGGTTTCGGTGCATTCGGCTGGGGCTTCGGCAACGGTCTGCGCGCTGAAGTTGAAGGCGTGTATAACTACTCCAACATCAACCACCAGGGTGGCACAGGTGTTCCGGGTCGTACCCGTGGCAGCGACCAGTCCTACGGCGGTTTCATCAACGTGCTGTATGACATCGACCTGAAGCAGTTCGGGATCGACGCTCCGGTTACCCCGTTTGTTGGTGTTGGTGCTGGCTACCTGTGGCAGCATTACAACCCGACCACCACGGCCTTTAACAACGGCAACACCAGCCGTCTGGGCGGCACGAACGGTGGCTTCGCGTATCAGGGCATCGTCGGTGCTGCATACGACACGGGCATCCCGGGCTTCCAGGTGACCACGGAATACCGCATGATCGGTCAGCCGGGCTCCTTCTCTGATGGTGCGTTCACCTCTACGGCGAACTACGCAAACGGCGGTCACGGTCGTGGCAACACGAACTTCGATCACCGCTTCAACCACCAGTTCATCCTGGGCCTGCGTTATGCGTTCGATACGGCTCCGCCGCCGCCGCCGCCAGCTCCGGTTGTAGCAGCTCCGGCTCCGCTGCCGGCTCGCTCCTACCTGGTGTTCTTCGACTGGGATAAGTCTGTCCTGACGTCTCGCGCTCGCCAGATCGTGGCAGAAGCTGCTCAGGCTTCCACCCACGTTCAGACGACCCGCATCGAAGTTAACGGCTACACCGATAACTCCGCTGCTCACCCGGGTCCGCGCGGTGAAAAGTACAACCTGGGCCTGTCCCTGCGTCGTGCTAACAGCGTGAAGGCTGAACTGATCCGTGACGGCGTGCCGGCCACCGCGATCGACATCCACGGCTATGGTGAATCCAAGCCGCTGGTGCCGACCGGCCCGAACACCCGTGAGCCTCAGAACCGTCGCGTGGAAATCATCCTCCACTAATCGACCGGTTCCTTGTGATCGGAAAAAGGGGTACCTTCGGGTGCCCCTTTTTTTTGCTCCGTTCTTCCCGCCCCGCCTGAGGGACTCTGCGTGACCCGTTCCCCATCCTCTGCCCCTATCCAGTCTGACGCGCCTGCCCCGGCGTCTGACTCCACCCCCCGCGCCAAACTGATTCGCCTGCTGAAATTCGGCACGGTTGGTGGTCTGGGTCTGGTCTGGGATTCGGGCACCCTGTACGCTCTGCGTCCGCTTATCGGGCTGACGGCAGCAACACTGGTGGCTTACTTTGTGGCCGCCACGATCAACTGGATGCTCAACCGCCTCTGGACCTTTAAAGGGGCCGGGCAGCATGACCACCCGGTGCTGCAATGGCTCCGGTTCCTGCTAGCCAACAGCCTTGGCTTTCTGCTGAATCGCGGCACGGTTTATACGCTGTTCTATACGGTGCCGCTCTGCGTGACCTATCCGGTTCTCGCACTGGCGGCTGGCTCTCTGGCGGGCATGTTCGCCAATTTCAACCTCAGCCAGAAAATGGTTTTTCGGGAGAAACCGCCTACGTCTGTGGAGGATCTGGCCGAAAGCGCCATCGCCTTTCCAACGTCACCCAAAAACCCCAGTCCGGAGCCATAACGCGCTCTTCACCCCGCCCCGCGCGCTAACCCCTTTCAGAGCCGCGCCGTGTGCGCTACATCTGGCAACGGGTTAAAGAAGCCTTTCCGCTTTTCGCCTGGCCGTGAGGACTTTTCCTGCAAGGGAGATCACGCGCCCAACCAGTTTCAGGACCGTCTGCCTCACGCCATGCTCACAACAAACGATATTCGCACCACCTTTCTGGAGTATTTTGCCGGACAAGGGCATCAGATTGTGCCCTCATCGTCGCTGGTGCCGCGCAATGATCCCACCCTGCTGTTCACCAATGCGGGGATGGTGCAGTTCAAGAACGTCTTTACGGGGCAGGAAACCCGCCCCTACTCCCGCGCAACCACCGCGCAGAAGGTCGTTCGGGCAGGCGGCAAGCATAACGATCTGGATAACGTGGGTTATACGGCCCGCCATCACACCTTTTTTGAAATGATGGGCAACTTCTCCTTCGGCGATTATTTCAAGCCCGAAGCGATTGAACTGGCCTGGACCCTTATTACCCGCAACTTTGGCCTGCCCAAGGATAAGCTGCTCGTCACCGTATATTCGGAAGATGAGGAAGCCGCTGGCCTGTGGCGCAAAATTGCCGGGCTGGATGACAGCCGTATTATCCGCATCCCCACCTCCGACAACTTCTGGCGGATGGGTGACACCGGCCCCTGCGGCCCCTGTTCTGAAATCTTCTTTGACCATGGCCCGGATGTTCCCGGTGGCCCGCCCGGCTCCCCGGATGAAGATGGCGACCGCTTTGTCGAGATCTGGAATCTGGTCTTCATGCAGTTCTTTGAAGATCCGCCGGGCGTCCGCTCTCCGCTGCCCCGCCCCTCCATTGATACCGGCATGGGGCTGGAACGCTTCGCCGCCATCATGCAGGGCAAGCGCGACAACTATGATACGGACACCTTCGTTGCCCTGATTAAGGCCTCTGCCGAAGTCACGCAGCAGGCTGCCGATGGTCCGTTCAAATCCAGCCACCGCGTTGTAGCCGACCATCTGCGCTCCACAGCCTTCCTGATTGCCGATGGCGTTCTGCCGTCCAAGGATGGCCGGGGTTACGTGCTGCGCCGCATCATGCGCCGTGCCATGCGCCACCTGCACATGATGGGCACCAAGGAGCCGGTTTTCTACAAACTGCTCCCGGCCCTTATCCAGCAGATGGGCGGTGCGTATCCGGAACTGGTGCAGGGTGAAGCCCTCATCCGTGAAACCATGCGCAATGAGGAAGAACGCTTCAAAGCCATGCTGGATCGCGGTCTGGGCCTGCTGGAGGAAGAAACCTCCAAGCTGTCCAGCGGTGCCGCTCTGCCGGGTGATGTCGCCTTCCGCCTGTATGACACGTTCGGCTTCCCGCTGGATCTCACGCAGGACGCCCTGCGCGGCAGCGGGCATGGCGTAGACGTAGACGGGTTTGACGCCGCCATGAACGAACAGCGCCAGCGTGCCCGCGCCGCATGGGTTGGCTCTGGTGATACGGCAATGGAAACCGTCTGGTTTGAAGCACGGGACAAATTCGGGGCGACCGAATTCCTTGGTTACAGCACGGAACAGGCTGATGGTGAGGTTCAGGCCGTTATCGCTAACAACGGCTTCCTGAAAGAAGCCGGCGTGGGCACGGAAGTTGCTGTGCTGCTCAACCAGACACCGTTCTATGGTGAAAGCGGTGGTCAGGCTGGTGATACCGGCTTCCTGACGGCGGCTGGCGTTCGCGTTGCCATTACGGATACGCAGAAAAAAGCGGGCGATCTGATTGTGCATTACGGCACCGTAACCGAAGGCACCCTGCGCCCCGGTCTGGCCGTAACGGCCACGGTGGATCACGACCGTCGTTCCGCCATCCGCGCGCATCACTCCGCGACCCATCTGCTGCATGAAGCCCTGCGCCGCCGCCTTGGCGACCATGTTGCCCAGAAAGGCAGCCTGAACACGCCGGACCGTCTGCGCTTTGACGTCAGCCAGCCGCGCCCCATCACGCCGGAAGAACTGGCGGAAATTGAGGCCGAGGTGAACCGCCGGGTGCGTGAAAACTCTCAGGTTGTCACCCGCTCCATGACGCCGGAACAGGCCGTGGAAGAAGGCGCTATGGCCCTGTTTGGGGAAAAATACGGTGATGAAGTCCGTGTTGTCTCCATGGGTGGCCCGGATGAGAACAAGTCCGCATGGTCTCTGGAACTCTGCGGCGGCACGCATGTGGACCGCACCGGGGACATCGGCCATTTCCGCATCACGTCTGAAAGCGGTGTCTCCGCTGGCGTGCGGCGGATTGAAGCCGTGGCCGGCACCGCAGCGGAAGCCCTCTCCATTGCGAATGAACAGCGCCTGACACAGATGGCCGCCATGATGAAAGTCAGCGTGGCCGATGCGCCGGAACGTCTGGCCCTGCTGCTGGAAGAACGCCGTACCATGGAACGGCAGATTTCCGCTCTTCAGCGCAAGCTGGCGGCGGGCTCTGTTGAATCCGCCGGTGTGGAACAGGTCGGTGCCGCGCGTCTCGCCACTCGCAATGTAGGGGAGACCGCGCCGCGTGAACTCAAGGGGCTGGCAGAAACCATCCTCAAACAGGGCAATGCGGATGTGGTCGTGCTGATTTCCACCGCCGATGGCAAAGGTAGCGTTGTGGCCGCCGTTGCCCCGGCGCTGACGGAAAAAGTCGATGCCGTTGCCCTCGTCCGCGCAGCCAGTGCTGCCATGGGTGGCAAGGGTGGCGGTGGCCGGCGCGATATGGCGCAGGCTGGCGGCCCGGATGCCGGTGCAGCCGATGCCGCTTTTGCAGCCGTGCGGGAAACTCTGGCCGGTCTGGTCTGATCCTTCTCCGGCGCAGGGGAACGTCTGGCACGGTCCCCTGTTTTCTTCCCACACTCCGGCCTTTTGCATGAGGACCCCTCCATGTCCCTGATCGACTCTTTCAAACTTGTTCTGGCGCCCCCCCACCCGGAAGCGAAGCCGTTCCTGCTGGCCTCTGGTGCGACCACACTGGTCACCCGTTTTCTGGGCAAGAAGCTCTCCTGCCCGGTGCTGCGCCATGTGGGCACCGCCAGCGGCCTGTTCTTTGGCTTCTGCCTGTATTTCTTCCGGGACCCGGAACGCACCACCCCGGCCCGCAGCGATGTTGCTGTCGCCCCGGCTGATGGCCGCGTGGTGTCTGTTGAGAAAATCGCTCCCCCGGCCGAGCTGGGCATGGGCACCGCTCCGGTCTGGCGCATTGCCACGTTCCTGTCCGTGCTGGATGTGCATATCAACCGCATGCCCGCCGCTGGCACGGTGACGCGCATTGCCTACCATCCCGGCCAGTTCCTGAACGCCAGCCTTGATAAGGCGTCTGAACTGAACGAGCGCAACGCCCTCAGCCTGACCCTGCCCGATGGCCGGATGATGGCCGTGGTGCAGATTGCCGGTCTGATTGCCCGCCGCATTGTGTGCAGTGTGTCTGAAGGCATGAAGGTGGAAGCTGGTGAACGCTTCGGCCTGATCCGCTTTGGCTCCCGCACGGACCTGTATCTGCCGCCGGGCGTGGAACCGCTGGTTTCCGCAGGCCAGACCATGGTGGGTGGTGAAACCGTGATGGCGCGCCTCTGATCCCGTGACAGATCCGCAGACACCAGCGCAGCTTCCCGCTGCCTCGCCATCTCAGGCACCGCTTACCCCCCGAGGGCTGCGCCGCAAACGGCTGCGCAAACGGGTGCGGACCAAAAAAATCCGTGGCCCGTCCTTCAACCGGCTGATCCCCAACATTCTCACCATGCTGGGGCTTTGCTCGGGCCTGACGGGCATGCGCTTTGCTGTGGAAGGCCGCTTTCAGGCAGCCGGGATCGCCTTACTACTTTCCGCCTTTATTGATGGGCTGGACGGGCGCATTGCGCGCCTGCTGCGGGGTTCCACCCGGTTTGGCGCAGAGTTTGACAGCCTTTCAGACTTTGTCTGCTTTGGCGTAGCCCCCTCGTTCCTGCTGTTTTTCTGGGCGTTGCAGGATGGCGGACGCTACGCGTTTCTGCCGTGCCTGATGTTTACGGTCTGTATGGCCCTGCGTCTGGCGCGCTTTAACGCCACGCTGGATGGTGAGGAAGAAAAGCCGAAATACGCCAGCAACTTCTTTACGGGCGTTCCGGCGCCTGCCGGGGCCGGTCTGGCGCTGTTCCCGCTCTTTCTGGGGCTGGAAGCGCAGAAGCTGGGGATCGACTGGCTCTATCGCCTGACCCGCCTGCCCTGGCTGCCTGCCTTCACACTCATCAGCACAGCATTTCTGCTGGTCTCCACGCTGCGGGTCTGGTCTTTCAAGAACTTCAAGGTGCCGGCGCAGTATGTGCTACCCGTCATGCTGGGCACGGGGGCTTACACCGCCGTGCTGGTGGCTGACCCGTGGGGCGCATTGGCCGCCGCTGGCGTGATTTATATGATCCTGCTGCCCCTCAGCCATTTCAGCTTTCTCAAGCTGAAAAAAGCGGCTGAAGATCTTCAGGAAGAGGTTGAGGACGAACCCTCAGCCTGAGCCCCTCTGGCGGGCGGCACACGCTGCCCGAACAGAGAACACAGTCCGTCCAGCACCTGCTGGGGGGATGGTGGGCAACCGGGAATTTGCAGGTCAATTTTCGCCTTGCGGTCCAGCCCACCCAGAACGGAATAATTTTCCGGAAAATAGCCGCCATCCATGGCGCAGCCCCCCACGCAAATTACCCCTTTGGGTTTCGGCATAGCCTGCCACGCCGCTTCCAGCACGGGAGCCATGGTGCGGGTGAGCGTGCCTGTCACCAGCAGCACATCCGCAGAGCGTGGAGACTGCACAAAACCAAAGCCTGCGCCTTCCATGTCATACGGGCCAGTCGCCAGGGCTTCCAGTTCCATGCCGCACCCGCCGCAACCACCGGTATCCACATGGAACAGCAGCAGCGGCCAGCGCGGCCCAACGGGTTTCAGACGCGGGCCACCCTGCCGGAAAGCGGCATCAAACACTGCGCGGATCAGCCCCATGACTGCAAACCCTTCCTGTCCTGTTCTCTAGCCATCAAGTGCCGCCGCATTCACCCCGAGGGACTGGCGCACAAGAGCCAGATCGGCCACATCCTGCCCTGCCAGCGTCTCTTCAAAGACCATCAGCGCGGCAGGGGCCGGGTCATGCACAAACACCTGCGCTACGCGGCCAGCATGCAGACGCACCCAATAGAGGACATTGCCCCACGGGCCTTCCGTCATCCCCAGCCCTTCTCCATCCTCAAGAGTAAGGTCCACACGGCCACCGGCAGTCAGCCCCAACCGGGGGCCTGCTTCGCCCAGCATGCGCAGGCTTTCACCAATTTCATCCAGCAGGACAAGAGCGCGATCTTCCGCCGTGCCGCCGTGTCGGCCAGCGGTCAGCCGCCAGAGGGTCTGGTAAACGCGCTGCGTGCGCCGCCCGTCACAATCCTTCCCACTGGCTCGTGCCACCGGCCCATCCAGCCCCACACGGTCAAGCAGGGCAGCATCCACCTTGCCTACCCCACTTAGACGAACAGAAAGTGCTGGATAGGTGCGCCAGAGCGTGGCCAGTCCGGGATAAATCTCTTCACCGAGCTTTGCCAGACTGATGCAGAGATCGCCCAGACCTGTCGCCTCACGCAAACTGGTGCCGCCGGGCACACAATGGTCCATGAGCAAACGCGACCCAATGATCGGCGCAGACTCTGCAAGCAACTGTTCCCGAAACCACGCACAGCACGACGCCACCACCAGCGCTCCGGCACCCCGCGCCAGCCCGGCCAGCGTGTGCAGATGCAGCAGAATGCGTTCCAGTTCCAGCAACACCACACGGATCAGCGACGTTTCCGGCCCCACCGCACTGCCACACGCGGCTTCTACAGCCTGACAGAAAGCCGCCTGATGCGCCACAGAGCACCCGGCCGCCACACGCCCGCTCAACCGGCAGGCATCCTCCAGACGGCTATTCCGCCAGCGAGCCGCAAGCCCCCGATGCGCATAGCCGGACACTGTTTCCGCCTGCGTGATGGTCTCGCCAGCTACGGCCATCGCCACATGCAAGGGCGTCTCCATGCCGCCGGTGGCTGGTCCTGCGCTCGCGTTCACACCGCCAGCCGCCAGCAAGGCGTCAGACGGCTGAAAGCTGATCTGCCCTTTATGCCCCCCGGCAGGGCCGGGTGTCGCGGCCAGCGGTGCGGTCGCGGACCAGACATCATGGTCCACCAGCGGGCGCACATCGACCGCCCACATGCCTTCCGCGCCATACAGGTCATACGCCCTGCGCTCGTATAGGCTCGAGACCGGTCTTACGGGAGAAAGTGCCGGATACCGGCCATCCTCCAGCGCCAGCGTGGCTGCCAGCGGCTGCGTGGGGGAGAGCATGAACAGGGCATGCACATCCCTGCCGTCACACCACAGCCCGACAAACGGCAGCGTATCCTTTTCAAGTGCAGCGACCATATCGCGCCAGCCGAGTTCATCCAGCCGGAAGCGCCAGGGGGTGTCCGTCTCCTGCCCGGCGCGGATCAGGCTTACAGCATCCATCAGAACGCTCCCAGCATCATGGCCAGCGGCACCAGAAATCCGGTCAGCACCAGCACGGAACAGGCCACCCGGCCCGCAGCATCTTCAGGCCACAAATCCTGCGTGAACCCTTCCACCGGCACGGAACGCACCACCGCGCACAAGATCCCGGCCACGGTCAGCACCGTGACACTCCAGGACCAGTCGCTCAGCATGGAGAGCAGCAGCAGACAGCCCACAAAAGGCGCACCCGGCGGGAAACAGGCCAGCGCCCGCGCCGCCCATGAGCGCCCGGAACGATTGCCCCCGGCCAGACACCAGCCACACAGGAATAGCAACGCCGCCACATCGGCTCCTGCTCCCACAGCCATCAGGGCCAGAGCAGACGGAAAGGTGCGGAACAGGCGCAGCCCCTCATCGGAGCGACCCGCGCAGGCTGTCAGCCAGACCGAGGCCAGACCCGCCGCAACCAGCGCCGTCTCAAACGCCTCACCACCATGCACTCGCAGCCGCATGGAGAGCAGCAAGGCAGCCCCCGCAAATGGCAGGAACAGATAGGTATCATTTTCCTCACGCCATGACTGACCAAACGGCGTCAGCCCTGCGAGCATGACCAGACCACAGGCCATCATTAGTCCGGCTGGTGCAGAACCTGACGGCAACAGCAGGCCAGACAGCACCAGAAAAATTCCCACAGACCCGGTGCGCACCAGCGCCCATCCGGCCCGCGCCTGCCCGGCGGGGCGGCTGAACACAAACACGCCGTAAGCCAGTGCGGCTTCCAGAATACCAAGCCCGATAATCGGGTCTGGCGCGACGCAGGCCAGCCCCGTCAGTGCGGTCGAAATGTGTGGCAGTCCGCGCAACAGGCGGTCCTGCAAGGTGCCATTTTCCATCACCGTCAGCAGCAAGCCAAACGCCAGCATCACACGGCCTGCGCGCTGGACCGGGTCATCATCCCAGCCCTCCGCAGCAGCACTTGTGGCGGGGAACAGGAACACGGCCACAGCCAGCGCACAGCCAGCCCCGGCCATCCAGATGGCAATCTCGCGGCTGCGCAGTGTGGGTGCAGCCATGACAATGGCAGCCCCCAGCAAAGGCCATGCAAAGGCCAGAGCCGCCAGAAAAACAGGAACGGTCATGCGTCCCTCCCGCGCTCGGTCAGATAGCCTCTCAGCCAGACATCCCGCGCAATCATTTCCGGCGTGCGCGGCACTGGCTCGGCCTCAGGCTCTTTCTCTTCCGGGCCAAACGGCTCGGGCTGATCCGCCGTGCTGGAGGACGCCGTGTCCGATGTGTGTTCAGGTATTTTTTCAGAGGCTTCGGCGGCAGGAGTTACCGGATCCATCCCCGTCTTACGCTCTTCAGCGTCTTCTTCAGAGAGGGCGTTTTCAGAGGGGTCTGTTTTCAGCACGCCGCTCTCGGTGCTTTCCGTTTCTGTCGGCTTAGCAGTGTCATGACTGGCGTCCGGGACGTCCTTCTGTTTCACCGTTTCAGCATCATCATCAGAGGCGACCGTTTCTGCATCCGAAGCCCTCTTATCCTGCGGCGCGCCTGTCTCGACTGGCGGCTGATCGACGTCTGCCTTTGCTTCTCCATCGGAAGGTACGGCTTTTTTTGCCGCCTTGTCTGGCCGGGGAAGCGGCTCTTCGTCCTCAGCCGCTGCCTCGGCTTCTGTCCAGATACGCGGAGCCACCACGGCTTCCGGCCCCAGCCCTCGCGGTTCCGGGCCTGTCGGTTCGACATCGCTCAGTTCAAATCCTGCGGACCGGGCGGAAGGGCGCTCAGCCCCTGCCCCGTCCTGAGCCGGTGCCACCGCAACCCGCAGCATGACGCGATGCACGCACATGCCACCCAGCAGAGCCACCACGCAGCCCGCCAGCGCTGTAACGCCCACCACCATGACCTGATTTTCAATGACGCCGGAGAGCATGACGCCATCCACACAGGCCAGCAGGCCAGCCCACTGCCAGACCATGGCCTGACGACAGGTTACGGCCACCAGCCCGGCGAGAGCCACGCACAGTCCGGCAGGCAAATAGGCTGCTCCGGCATGGCCGGAAGCTTCCCCCATAGCCGCAGGCGTGCCCGTAGCGAGTTGCAGAATGACCATCAGCCCGAGTGCCAGAAACGGCACCATCGGGCCGGTGCGCTCGCGTGCGCCATCATCCTGATATCGGCTGACAAACCAAACCGGCAGCACGGAAAACAGCACCACACAAACCGCGCCAAATTCCTGCAAAGGTTCCCGCGCGTCCACCAGCATGGCCACCGCTGTCACCACGCCCAGCGCGGGCAAAAAGCCAATGCCTCGGGCCACAACACACAGCGCCAGCAGCGGCGCCAGAATGACAGCAAGCGTCATGGTGTTGCGTTCCCTTCATCACTCCATGCAGAATCCTGCTCATCCTGCGCGGAGGCCGTTTTGTCCTGCCCCACAGCGCCGGACTGGCCCGAATACGCGACCTGCCAGGCCAGCAGCCCCAGCAGGAACACCGCAGCCAGACGCACACGCGCCCGGCGCGGGAAAGTGATTACCATCAGTTGCGTGCCTGCCAGCAGAAGAGCCGCAATCGCCAGCTTCGCTACCCAGAACGCGCCACCCGCAAGACATTGCGCCAGCCAGGGCTCCACACCGCTTTCACCCGGCAGAGCGAGGCTACTGGCCCATGCCACATCCCCGGCCAGTGTAATCCAGACCAGTTGCACGCAATCCGTAGCCAGCATCCACAAGGCACGATCAGCCCCCGAAAGCTGGCACGGCAGTTCCGCACCGGCCTGCCGCCCTTTCCAGGCCGTGACCAGAAACAGGGCGACGCCCATCAGCACAAACGGTGCGCCATCCCCTACCGGGGAAAGCTGGCGTAAATGCGCAAGAAAGGCGGAAAAATCCTGACCACCCGCCATAACCAGCACCGGCACCAGCGCAGGCAAGAGCAGGCTCTCCGCCAGCAGCGCCGCATACCCCGCCAGAGTTGTTGTGCCGCCCTGCACCACCAGCGGCAGGCCCAGCAGAAGCGATGCGCCGACCAGTGCTGAACACAGCAGGAAAAAGCCCGGTGCGGGAAAACCTGCCGGAACCAGCGTGAAAACCGGTGTCATGCACGCTGCAAAAACAGCCAGAACCAGCGCGCCCCGGCAGGCCAGACTGCTCAGCCCATCCCCGCGCTGGCGCAGGCCCGGCCTGCGGAACTGATGATGAATATCCTGCCAGCGACCACCGGCCAGAAAACGATGCTCGCCCGTCAGACGACCTGCCAGACGATTGACCCAGCCACTAAACCAGGGGGCAGCCAGAACCATCAGAACAGTTTGCAGGGCCAGAGCCAGCAGGCAGGCAAAAGCCCAGCCCCATGTGAGATCATGCGTCATTTTGCAGCAAACAGCCCCAGCAGCAGCCCGGCCCCCAGAAAGAGCAGGATGAGAACCATGCCCTGCGCCTCACACCATGCCACGGTTCTGAACAGCACAGCCTGAAGATACCGCGCCCCGGCGCTCGTCTTTTCCACCACAGGCCAGTCGGTTGGCTTCTGCTCCGCAGCTCCCAGCAGAACCCCGAATGCGGTCCAGACCACAGGCATGGAGGGCTCGGAAATTGGAGCAGACTGCACTTCGTCATCCTGCTGGACGACTGGGGCACCGTCTCGCCATGCGGCTGCACCGGGCACCGCCGGACGTAGTGGGAACACGCCAAACGCTCGCCCCAGCAAACCGGCACCCACCACACAGACCGCTAGTGCAAGCACCGAAAACACAGGCGTCAACGTGATATCAGATCCGGCAAATTGCACCCGCGCCAGCGTCTTCCAGGCAAAGTCACGCGGTGTATCCCCTGCAAACAGATGGTCCACCAGCGCCAGCCAGCCACCAGGCAGTAACGTAATCAGCGCCGCACCCCCTGCGCAGATCCATGCCGGTAGCAGAAGCACGCTGCTGAGAGATGGGGCATCATCGGCCGTTCGGCTGCCCTGTGGCACGGAAGCGGGCATTTGCTGCACAAAGGTTGCAAACCCCACCCGCAACAGACCGATCATCCCCAGCGCCATGACACAAGCAGCTCCGACCAGAACCAGCAATAGGCACAAAGCCTGCGCCGGGTGCGTATGGGCAGCGGCCACTTCACCCGCGTTCAGCAGGCACCAGAAAACAGAAAAGCCCCCGAGCGGCGGCACAGCGGAGAGCAGCAAAAGGCTGCCGCCCAGCGCAAGCCGACTACCACGGGCCTGCGCCACAGCACTGTTTGGCGTAAACAATCCGCCGTCCTGCCGGGAAAGCCAGAGGGCTGCCAGCAACGCCAGAAATGGCGCACCCGTTGCCAGAAGTGTTGCTGTGCGAAAGAACTCTCCGCCCTTTACAGGGGCAGCCAGAGCCAGTGTCAGCATGACCACCAGCCCGCCATAGCCTGCGCTGGCTACACCAGCGAGAACCCCGCAGGCCGCAGGACTGCGCACGGCCTGCACTGCCCCCCAGAGCGCCACAGCGCCACCGCTGACCATCAGCAAGCCCTGCTGCACCGGTGGCAGAACACCGACTTCCGCCAGCAAGCGCCCAAGCAGAAACAGACCAATGCCCGCAGGCAACACAGCCTCTGGCCCTTTTTGTGAAGAAACCGCCCAGCCCAGCAACAGCACCATCAGGCACAAGGCGGGCGGAGAAAGAGGACTATCTGCGGGAATACAGGCCGGAATCACAGCAAAAGGCAGACACACGCCCTGCCGCCCACGGTCGGCCAGCAACACCAGCGCCGTGCCTGCAAGGAGCCCGAAAACCAAGGGAGAAAGAGCCAGAAACGCCAGTCCGGTAAGCGCGCAGGCCAGCCCACGCTGCCCCACGCCCATCAGTCCGCCGGTAAAGGCCAGCAGCACCAGCATGGGCAAAGCCGGTCCATCCATGCCGAACACCGGGAACCAGCTCACCCCGCCTTCCAGCCTGCACACCGCCCCGACCAGCGCCAGCAGGCCTAAGCAACCCCAGACCCCGGCCAGAATTTCAGAGCGCCACGGAGCGCACCGCCGCAACAGGCGCTCTGGCAGCACAGCCAGAACCCCCGCCACCACAAACAGCACGAACAAACTGCAAAGAACAAAAGAGGTGAAAATGGAACTCTGGCTCCAGACGGGATGTAAAGACGGGCGGATAACACCATGAGCGCGGTTCTGTGGCAACGCTCGTGGCAGAAGGCAAGGCTACGCGCAGCGAATTTGCCTTTATGTCTCGGGTATACGGCTCGCACCCTCCGGCGGGCCACCGCTCTTTTGGGTTGCCGTCTCCTGCGCCGGGCAGAGCATCTTTTTAAACCATGTCCGGGGAGAGCGGACGGGCAGCGGCGTGCCGGAAAAGACATCTTTCACGGCTTCCACCAGCATCAGGCTGCCAAGCCCCGGTGAGAGAACTTTTCCAGCAATATCGGACCGGCGCCCCCGGCCCATACTGGTACAGGCCTGCCGGGCAGGCAGAAACAAAGCCTCATCCCGCCGCTCTGCCAGCAGCATGGCATGGCCCAGTATGGTACGCAGGCCTGTGCGGGAACAGGCGACATCCTGCGCAAAAGGCGTATTTTTCTGCCGCAGCCGCCCGCCCAACCTGTTAGGCAGGATCATCAGCAGTCGCCCATCATCTTTCAGAACCCGGCCAGCCGCCCGCAACAGAGGCACCATCTGGTCCTCCTCCGCACAGGCATGCACCAGCACGATCCGGTCAAAGGCATCTTCATCAAACGGCAGAGCATACGGGTCCACCACGCATTCCCGGTCGCAAGCCGAAAACGGCATGGACGTTTGCACGTTGGCACTCTGAGGCCAGTGGTCCGGCGTTCGGGCGGAAATGCAGAGCGCGCCGCGCCCGCGCCATGCCCCCAGATACGGCCCGGCATAGCCCAGCCCCAGCACGCGCTGACCGCGCAGATCAGGCCAGAACCATTGGAGCCGCTCACGCAGCAAAGCCGCGCAGGTCTGGCCCTCGTGGGTCTGATAAAAGGCGTCTGCCGAGGGAGGAATGGCCTTATGCATAGCGGATGTGTACCATGATATCCGCTCCCGGCGCCATGACTGCGCATACGTCCCCTCAAAGTTTCCACTCTGGAGAATTGCCCCATGTCTCTTCAAACCCGCGCCATTCCGGTTTTGTCAGACAATTACAGCTGGCTTCTGCGAGACACGGAAACCGGTTGCACCGCCATTGTGGACCCCGGAGAAGCCGCCCCCATTCAGGCTGTGCTGGATGAGACCGGCGGGCGACTGGACCTGATCCTGCTCACCCATCACCATGCCGACCATGTTGGCGGCACGGATGCCCTGCGCACCCGCTACAATGCCCGCGTGGCTGGCCCGGCCTCCGAAGCAGCCCGCATGCCTGCGCTGGATATTGAGCTGCATGACAATGAGACGATTGCCGTTGGCCAGTCTCAGGGCCGGGTCATTGCCGTGCCGGGCCACACACGCGGCCATATCAGCTATTATTTTGCGGAACCGCCGACCCTGTTCTGTGGAGACACCCTGTTCAGTCTGGGTTGTGGGCGCCTGTTTGAAGGCACGGCGGAACAGCTTTTTGAAAGCCTGAAACGCTTTGCTCATCTGCCAGACGAAACGCTGGTCTGCTGCGGGCATGAATACACCCAGGGCAACACCGCCTTTGCCCTGCATGCCGAACCAGACAACACCGCCCTGAAAACCCGCGTGGCGGAGGTTAAACGCCTGCGGACTGAAGGCCGCGCAACCGTGCCCTCCACACTTGGCGAAGAACGCGCCACAAACCCGTTCCTGCGCGCCCCTGATGTGCCGACCCTCGCCAGATTACGGCGTGAGAAGGATACGTTTTAAGGAAGGATGACAAACGCAACGAACACTCCCTGGACATCATGGCAGGGGTCTCAGCGTGCATAATCATACGTTAAATCAGGGGGCGCTCGCACCCGATAGCGAAACACTGTGCAGCGTCGCCAGCACAGACAGAAGCGGCACTCCGCCAAGCTGCACAGCCCCGTCCTGCACCTGCAAAGGCACACTCAGCGGCCCTTCTCTGCCACTGGTGCGTTGCTCAAGCTGGTCGGTCAGTTTTGACAAAAGCACCGTTTGCGCCGGGCTTAGCGTTTTGTCCTGCTGCAAACGCGCCAGAAAAGGTCGCCAGTTACTCAGGGTCAGCCATGTCTCGCCCAACGGCGTGCCTCCGGGAGCCATGACCAGCCGACCCGACCATGAGATGCCCAGCCCACGCCAGCGCCCACTTACATGCTGCACCAGAATTTCCGCGTAACCGGGCGCGGCCGCAGAAGGCGAAGACGGGAAAACCGAGGGAGACCCGGCATCCGTCGCCTCATGATCGGACGATGCCGACTGGTCCTTGGACGTCGAACCCATCCCACCGTCGGGGCTCTCTCCCCCGCCCAGATTTCCAGCATCTGAAGCCGGTGGATCATTGGAAGCAGCCTCATCCAGCGACCACAGTGCTACAAGCCTTCCCATCGGCCCGGGGAGGGAGACCGCGCCTTGCACATCGTCCACGCTGTCCGCCCAGGGTGCCACCACGGCACGTTGAGCAGTAAAAGACAGTGCCAGGGCGCTGGCCTGCGCATCCGCATGGCTATTCCAGACCAGCTTTCCGCTCACACCTCGCGCCGTAACCGGATGCGCTTGCGCCACGCCACGTTGCGGCACCAGATGCAAAAAGTCGGTGTGGAACAGGAGAGTGCCTGCCTTAGTCGCACGTAAAGGCAGAGAAATCCGCACGGGTGCGCCATCTGTTTTGAGCAGGAGATACCCCGGCTTTTGGCCGCCCGCAGGCCCCTTTTCTGCTTGCACAGCCAGTGCCTGCCCACCGTCCAGCGTGCCCTGCACTGTGAGCGGATGCCATGGGGCCAGATCCAGCACGGCATGGCTTACAGCATAAGACACGCCACCCTGCCCGGCTGACACTCCACACATTATCTGCACACCCTCCAGCAATACCTGTGCCCGAAACGGCCACCCGCCCCGTTGTTTGTGCTGAAAAACCACCGGACAGCCGGCAGACTGCGCCATGCCTCCCCCGCCACTGGCACTGGCACTAGCACTGGCACTGGCACTGGCACTGGCACTGGCACTGGCCAGTCGATGCTCCAGAAACTGAACGCCACCCCACCAGAGCAGACTATCCAGCGCCAGCACACTCGCACCGGCGCAGGCCAGCAGTCCTAAAGATTTACGCATTCAGCCCCCGGCCACACAAAGCGCTGGCCCAGACAGCGAAGACCTGAAAAGCCGCACTCAAAAGCGACCCAGCTTGGTATAACCCATTTTCTGCACTAGTCTTTGCAGAATACGACGTGGGCGCGTTGCGGGATGCTTGCGCAAAACGATATCGCAATACATGTATTCCTGAAGCGCAAAAACGACCATTTCCCACCCATGACGCAGCATGAACTCATGGGCCGCCTGAATGACGCCATACGGGCCGCCACCATCCGCCATGATGTAATCATTAAGGATCAGCAGGCCAGTATGCGGTTTCAGCTTGCGCTCGCACAGTTCCAGATCCCGCACAACGGCCTGATAATTGTGGTCGGCATCCAGATAAATCACGTCCACACCATGGTCTGGCAACTGGTCCAGCATCACGCCACTATCGCCCACCAGAACCTTGACGCGCCCGCGCGCAATCTCGTCCGCAAAGCGGGATTCATAGAACGCCTGCTGCGTTTTATTATCGAACATTTCAGCCGACGGCTGGCCCCACACTTCCGGCAGTTCATGCACATTGAAAATATCCAGCGCGTAAAACTGCCGGGGTTTGCAGATATCGAGAATTTTCTGAGAGAAATCACCCGTCATCACCCCCACCTCCGCAATCACTGCGTTTTTGGGCAGAAGCGGCAAAATATCATCCCGGTTTGGCAGCATCCGGACATTGCGCAGTAAAAACGCTGGAAGGGGTGCGGCAGGCATCATCTGAGACATGAAAAACTCTGGCTGAGCGAAGAAGATGGTTAGCTTACCAGACTTTCATGTCCCCTCAAATGCAGGGCCATATGCGCGAGATTCCGCTGGAGGAACTGCCAGCGTCCCACTGTTCTTTCGGAAAATCCGGCATTTCGTCCACATTGGTCCACCGTTCCTGCAAGGAGCAGCGCGTCTGAATTGTGTTTCAAAAATGACAGTTTTCAGACAGTCCTTCATAAAAATTTAAAAATTGAAACAGGCTTATTTTTCAAGGACTTTCTTAATTTTCAACAAAAATCCATTTCGTTTCTCTGCCAGTATTCATGCTGGCCTTTACTGGAATGCCACATGAAAAAGGATGTTTTACCTGCGGCACGTCAAAGCACCGCCTCCTGCATCCACAAAGTTATCCACAGGATAGTCTGACTTATCCCCGCCTCAGACGACCTTGCCGTCTACAATCCGGTCCTGCGCGGCAAAGTCCTGCTCCAGCCCGCGCCAGCTTTTCTCAATCTCACCCAGCAACAACTTCCGGTTCATCGGCGCGAGAGGAGCACCAATAGCGACATGCAGCACACCGGAGCGCTTGAGAAAGGCATTGCGTCCCCAGAACAAGCCGGAATTAGTCGCCACCGGCACAACCGGAAGCCCGGCATGCGCTGCCATGGCGGCAATGCCGGGTTTGAGCGCCACATGCTCGCCCGGAGCGGTCCGCGTCCCTTCCGGGAAAATGATAATCTGCTTGCCTGCCGCAACCGCTTTTTCCGTCTCGCTCAGCAAAGCCCGCATAGCCTTGGCGCCAGCTGCACGTTCAATCGGCATCATGCCCGCCAGAATCAGCATCGGCCCCAGCAGCGGAATGCGACGCAGCTCGCCTTTCATCACGTAGGACGGATACGGTACCAGCAGCATCCAGATCAGCGTATCAAAGGCGGACTGATGCTGGGAGGCAATCAGCATGGGGCCGCCACCAGCTGCGGCCAGATTCTCAAGGCCAGTAATGCGCACTTCCACCCCGCAGATATCGCGGAACAGCATCAGCACCAGCCGGGTCCATAGCTTGGCGTACGGCAACGCCAGCCGCCTGGCGAACCAGCGAATGGGAAACGCACCAACCCCCATAATCAGGGTCAGCACAAAGGCCATAACATTGAACAGGATGGAGCGAAGCAAAGCCATAAGCGAGCCAGACCAGCAAAATTCAAAGGGATAATCTGCCCTGTGGAGACCAGAAAACAGCCCGTCTTGCAAGCTGCGCGCACGTTTGCGCGGGGCTGATGCGGGTTACGGCTGGCCTGAGTGCCTTCCAGCCTGTATAGAAACCCTCGATTTTGATCAGGAAGCAGGACAATCATGACCGATTACAAGGTTAAGGACCTCTCGCTCGCAGAGTGGGGCCGTAAAGAAATTTCCATCGCAGAAGGCGAAATGCCGGGCCTGATGGCGCTCCGCGAGGAATACGGCGCCAGCCAGCCGCTGAAGGGCGCACGCATTGCGGGCTGCCTGCACATGACCATCCAGACCGCCGTTCTGATTGAAACGCTGGTTGCTCTGGGTGCCACGGTGCGCTGGTCTTCCTGCAACATCTTCTCCACGCAGGATCAGGCTGCTGCGGCCATTGCTGCTGCCGGCATCCCCGTATTCGCCTGGAAAGGCCTGACGGAAGACGAATTCAACTGGTGCATTGAGCAGACCATTCAGGGCCCCGATGGCTGGACCCCGAACATGATTCTGGATGATGGCGGTGACCTCACCGTTATGATGCACGACAAGTTCCCGGAACTGCTGAAGAACGTTAAGGGCCTTTCTGAAGAAACCACGACGGGTGTGCATCGCCTGTGGGAAATGCAGAAAAAAGGCACGCTGAAGGTTCCGGCCATCAACGTGAATGACAGCGTTACCAAGTCCAAGTTCGACAACCTGTATGGCTGCCGTGAAAGCCTTGTTGACGCCATCCGCCGTGGCACGGACGTGATGATGGCCGGCAAGGTTGCCGTTGTTGCGGGTTATGGTGACGTGGGCAAAGGCTCCGCTGCCTCCCTGCGCAACGCAGGTTGCCGCGTGCTGGTGACGGAAGTTGACCCGATCTGCGCTCTGCAGGCCGCCATGGAAGGCTATGAAGTTGTGACCATGGAAGAAGCCGCCCCCCGTGGCGACATCTTCGTGACCGCAACCGGCAACGTGGACGTCATCACGCTGGACCACATGCGCGCCATGAAGCACCGCGCGATTGTGTGCAACATCGGCCACTTTGATTCTGAAATTCAGATCGGTGCCCTGCGCAACTTCACGTGGGACAACATCAAGCCGCAGGTGGACGAAGTTGTGTTCCCTGATGGCAAGCGCCTGATCATCCTGTCCGAAGGCCGTCTGGTGAACCTGGGCAACGCCACGGGCCACCCGTCCTTCGTGATGTCTGCCTCCTTTACCAATCAGACGCTGGCGCAGATCGAACTGTGGACAGCTCCGAAAGGCAAGTACGAAGCCAAAGTCTACACCCTGCCCAAAAAGCTGGATGAGAAAGTGGCCTTCCTGCACCTTGCCAAAGTTGGCGCGCAGCTGAGCAAAATGTCTCAGAAGCAGGCTGACTATATTGACGTGCCGGTTAACGGCCCGTTCAAGCACGAAGAATACCGCTACTAAGACGACCCCGGAGCGAAGCAGCCGCCCCTGCCCTTCCGGCTGGCGGCTGTTTCTCTCCCCGCATTACCCTGCTCTGCCCATCTGGCAGGCAGGGAATGCTTCCCAGATATGCAAATCGTTCATCACACTTCTTTGCAACCATTCCTATTGGTGTATGGTTTGTAAGAAGATGATTCAGTATGCGAGCACGCTTTCGTGTTGGCAGCTGAGCGTTATCTGCTGCGAAAGGACTTTTAGAATGAGCATTTTCGGCACCATTCTCTCCACCATTTTCCACCACGCCAACGCGGCTACGCCGTCTGCCGCTCCGGCTGACGCACCGGCCACGCAGGCTGCTGCACCGTCTGCTTCCCCGGAAGCTGCTGCTGCCGCTGCCCCGGCTGCTCCGGTGGACATTGATGCCGTTCTGACCGGTCTGGCTGCCCAGAACGGACAGAACCTCAACTGGAAAGAGTCCATCGTTGATCTGCTGAAGCTGCTGGGTCTGGACAGCTCTCTGGATGCCCGCAAGAAACTGGCTGCAGAACTGGGCTACACGGGTGACACCAATGATTCCGCCAGCATGAACGTCTGGCTGATCAAGGAAGTCCGCGCCAAACTGGCTGCCAACGGCGGCAAGGTTCCTGCTGGTCTGTAAGTCTTACAGTCAACTGGACACAAAAAAGGCGTGCGGGGGAAACCTCGCACGCCTTTTTCTATGGAAGACCGGGCAACCCGGCCTCACCCTCTTTAACTATGCGTTTGCGACGGAGTATGACGCGCCGCGGCGGTTTTGTTCTCGCTAATATTCACATGCGCCAGATCAGGCCGACTGGCGCTGTCCACCACAATCACGGCAGAGCCTGCCAGCGGAGACACCACACGGTCAGACCGCAGAAGCGCGCGGAAGCGGTTATCAATCACCGCCATCTGCTCATCTTCCGCATCAATCAGACCGTGCTTGTCGATAAACACATTCAGCGATGATGGGATGCGGATACAGCCCTCGGACGCCACATGGCCCAGACGGCTTTCCAGATAGACCGGGTCCGTTGCATGCATTTCCAGCCGGATCTGCCCTTTTTCACGCGGCACAGGCAGCCAGCCTTTTTCGGCCCATTGCCAGCCAAAATCCCACACCCGCATGCCCTTGGTGCCGTTCCCCATAATGCCGTTCTCGTTCTTGGTGCCTAAAGCCCGATAGCCGAGAATATCCGCCGTATTGTTAAACACGCCGGTGGGAGTGATGTAATAGAATTTCCGCCCGGTTGTGCCGGTGGAGACCTTGGTGCTGCCAATCACCTGCCAGTCTGACTGCCCCGGCAGCGCCAGCATCAGGCACATACGCTGCACGGCAGGGTTGCGGTCCACCACCAGCACCACCTGCGGGCGGTCCAGCGGAAAAGATGCCTGCTGGATCTGTTCCTGCGCCAGCATAATCCATGCGGCTTTTTGTGCGGATGAGACTTTAAGCGCCACAGGCACTTCATGCCGGAAGGCACTGTTCAGACGCGTGGCTTCCGCCCGCGCATCCTCTTCATTCAGAACTGGAATCTCCGGCAGGGGCGGCGCTTCCTTTAGCACCGGCTCCGCCGGAGTGAGTGTCGGGGACGGTGCCCCTTCCTGATCAGGCTGTGCGGGCTGAGCGCTTGTCTGCCCGGACGACGAAACGGGATCAGAAGACCCCGTTCCCGCTGCGTATGCCAGTCCCGGCACAAGGAGCAAGCTGCCGGCTATAAAAAGAAGTGTCGGACACCTTGCCCCTGACATACCAAGTCTCTCCTGCATCACTATCAAAAGAGATTATGGCATTCCTTCCCGCAGGAAGGAAATCGTCAAATATTGATGGAGCGATTATCTGCACCCAGAGCTGCTTCCTTCACAGCTTCACTCAGTGTGGGGTGAGCATGGCAAACCCGACCGATATCCTCAGCGGATGCACCAAACTCAATGGCCATGGTGGCTTCGGCAATCAGTTCACCCGCACACGGGCCGATGATATGCACGCCCAGAACGCGGTCTGTTTTCTCACAGGCCAGCACTTTGACGAATCCGTCCGTCATGCCCAGCGCCCGCGCACGGCCATTGGCCATGAAGGGGAATTTGCCGATTTTGTAAACGGTGCCTTTTTCCTTGAGCTGCTCTTCCGTAAAGCCCACGGAGGCCACTTCCGGCCAGGTGTAAATCACGCCCGGAATGGCATCGTAGTTCACATGGCCAGCCTGCCCGGCCAGAATTTCGGCCAGAGCAACGCCTTCTTCCTCAGCCTTGTGCGCCAGCATCGGTCCGGCAATCACATCGCCAATGGCGTAAATGCCCGGAACGTTGGTGGCAAAGTGAGCGTCCGTTACCACACGGCCGCGTTTGTCCAGCTCAATCCCGGCTTCTTCCAGCCCCATACCTTTGCTGGCAGCGGTGCGGCCGACTGCCAGCAGCACAATGTCAGCTTCCAGCGTTTCGGCTGCGCCACCGGCAGCAGGCTCAACCGTTAGCACCACGCCTTTTTTGGTTTTTTCGGCTTTGGTGACCTTATGGCCCAGCTTGAGCTTGAAGCCCTGCTTGACCAGCAGCTTCTGGAACTGCGAGGCGACCTCGTTATCCGTGCCCGGCACCAGACGGTTCAGATATTCAATGACCGTGACGTCTGCACCCAGACGCTGCCAGACACTGCCCAGCTCCAGACCAATCACGCCGCCACCAATGACGACCAGACGCTTTGGCACTTCGGAGAGTTCCAGTGCGCCGGTTGAGGTGACGATGGTTTTTTCATCCACTTCAATGCCCGGCAGATTGGCACTGTCACTACCGCTGGCGATGATGATGTGCTTCGCCGTAACCGGCTTGCCATCCACCGTAATGCGGCCTGTGCCTTCCACCTTGCCGTGGCCTTTCAGCCAGGTGATGCCGTTTTTCTTGAAGAGGTATTCAACACCCTTCACGTTCGCGCCAACAATATCGGCCTTGCGGGCCTGCATGCGAGCCAGATCCAGCTTCACGCTGTCAATCACCACACCATGCGCTGCAAAATCATGGCCTGCCGCATGGTAGTTTTCAGAAGACTGCAACAGCGCCTTGGACGGGATACATCCCACGTTCAGACACGTGCCGCCCAGTGTGGCGCGTTTTTCCACGCAGGCCACTTTGAAGCCAAGCTGCGCAGCGCGAATGGCGCACACATAGCCACCGGGACCAGCACCAATCACCAGCACATCATAATCTGTTTCAGCCGGGGCTTCGGCCTGCGCAGCTGCGGGTTTGGCTGCGGCGGCGGACTGAGCCGCAGGCTTGTCCGCTTTTGCTGCCGCCGGAGCCGCCTTGGCCGGTGCAGACGCGCCAGCAGCCCCCTGCTCCAGTGTTGCCAGCACGGCACCCACGTCCACTTCATCCCCTTCTGCAACCGCGTGCGCAGCCAGCCGACCATCCGCCGGAGCGGGTACTTCCACGCTCACCTTGTCCGTTTCCAGCTCCACAACCGGCTCATCCGTTTTTACGGCATCGCCCGGCTGCTTCAGCCATTTCCCCACGGTGGCGGTGGTGACACTCTCTCCAAGGGACGGAACTTTGATTTCAATCGGCATGGCTTCGCTCTCGTTCGCATTCAGGGGTCAGAAAAAGAAAAAGGCTGGCCGACTATGTTTCGGCCAGCCCTGAGCAGTCTCAGACGTCAATCAGAAGACGACGCGGGTCTTCCACATTCTGCTTGATGCGGACGAGGAAGCTGACCGCCTCCTTCCCGTCCACAATGCGATGATCATAAGACAGCGCGGTATACATCATCGGGCGGATCACCACCTGACCATTCACTGCCACCGGGCGTTCCTGAATGGCGTGCATGCCCAGAATACCGGACTGCGGTGCATTCAGAATAGGCGTGGACAGCAGAGATCCATAGATCCCGCCATTGGTGATGGAGAACGTGCCACCGGCCAGATCATCAATCTTCAACGTGCCTTCACGCGCAGCTTTGCCGAAGCCTGCAATGGTTTTTTCAATTTCGGCATAGCCCAGCTTGTCGGCATTTTTAATAACCGGCACGACCAGCCCGTTCGGGCCACCCACGGCAATACCGAGATTGACGAAGTCGCGATAAATCACGTCATCGCCGTCAATTTCAGCGTTAATCGCCGGGAATTCTTTCAGGGCCGCAATTACAGCGCGGGAGAAAATGGACATAAAGCCCAGCTTCACACCATGCTTTTTCACAAATGCGTCCTGATATTCCTTCCGCAGCGCCATGGCTTCGGAAAGGTCAACCTCGTTAAAGGTCGTCAGAATAGCAGCGGTGTTCTGCGCATCTTTCAGGCGGCGGGCAATGGTGCGGCGCAGGCGCGTCATCTTCACGCGTTCTTCACGCGGGTCATCATTACGGGCCGGTTTGGGGGCTGCGGGAGCCTGAGCCACCGGCGGCTGGGAGAGGAAGCCCAGAACGTCGCCTTTGGTAATCCGTCCATCCTTGCCGGTGCCAGCGCCAAGCTGTCCTGTGCTCAGGCCGTTTTCCGTCATCATCTTGCGGGCAGCAGGCAGAGCCGCAGCAGCGTCCACTGCCGGAGCAGAGGCCGGGGCGGCTTTGGGTGCAGGCGCAGGTGCTGCGGGAGCGGAGGCAGCCTTCTTTTCAGACGGAGCAGCTTTGGCTGCGGGCTTCGCTGCGCCAGCGGCACCGGGTTCCAGCGTCGTCAGCAGCGCGCCAACTTCCACCTCATCCCCTACCTTGGCTACTTCCGTGCCCAGTACACCAGCCTGCGGTGCCGGAACTTCCACACTCACCTTGTCGGTTTCCAGCTCAACAATCGGCTCATCAGCCGCCACAGTGTCCCCAGCTTTTTTCAGCCATTTGGCCACCGTAGCCGTTGTTACGCTTTCACCCAGTGTCGGCACCTTGATTTCGACTGACATCCTATGTCCCCATTTCCTTCAAACACTCCCCGGCAGAGTCTTCTGTTTTTCAAATCTGCCGGGCTGGCATGCCTGCCGTTATTGCGGCAGGCGGTCTTTTCAGATGGTCTGCTTTCAGTCCGTTTTTTTCAAACCCAAGGCCCTTTCCACAAGGTTCGCCTGTTCTGCCGCATGGATGCGCGCCAGACCTGTGGCCGGGCTGGCCGCTGCGGCACGGCCCACATAACGCGGACGACCCGCCTTATGCTGTGCAGCCTGCAAGGCGCCCTCAATCCGACGATCCACAAAGTGCCAGGCCCCGCCATTTTCCGTTTCTTCCTGGCACCAGATCACTTCGGCTTCAGGATAACGCTTCAGCTCGGCCGCGAGGGCTGCTTCCGGGAACGGGTAGAGTTGTTCCAGACGCAGGATCGCCACCTCCTTCAGCTTGTTTTCCCGGCGTGCCGCCAGCAAGTCATAATAGACCTTACCAGAGCAGATAACGACGCGCTTGATGCTGGCATCCGGCGCCATGCCGTCCAGTTCCGCATCATTCACATCCGCCAGAACCGGCTGGAAGCGCGTGCCCGGCCCGAAATCGGACAGAGCAGAGACCGCCAGCTTGTGACGCAGCAGAGATTTCGGCTCCATCAGGATCAGCGGCTTGCGATAATCCAGCTTCAACTGGCGGCGCAGCGCATGGAAGTAGTTGGCCGGGGTCGTGATGTTACACACGAACATATTGTCTTCAGCGCAAAGCTGGAGATACCGCTCAAGCCGCGCAGAAGAATGTTCCGGCCCCTGCCCTTCGTACCCATGCGGCAGCAGCATCACCAGACCGGACATCCGCAGCCACTTGGTTTCCCCCGAGGCGATGAACTGATCAATGATAACCTGCGCACAGTTGGCAAAGTCACCAAACTGCGCTTCCCACAGCACCAGCGTTTTCGGGTTGCGCAGGGAATAGCCATACTCAAAGCCCAGCACGCCGTATTCCGAGAGGTGGGAATTCCAGATCTCGATTTTGGCCTGATCGTCTTCAATATGGTTCAGCGGTGTAAACGGCGTCTGGTTTGTCTGGTCAATCAGCACCGCATGACGCTGGCTGAAGGTGCCGCGCTGGCAATCTTCACCCGAGAGACGCACCCGATGCTGTTCCACCAGCAGAGAGCCAAAGCCCATAGCCTCACCGGTTGCCCAGTCAAACCCTTCACCTGAGGAGAACATCCCAGCTTTTGCTTTAAGCTGGCGGGCAATTTTGGAATTGAGGTCAAAATCACCCGGCACCTTGGTGATGGCCGCCCCAATTTTCTGGAGCGTTTCAACAGCCACACCTGTTTCCGGATAAGCAGCGTCCACCTTGCCGGATGTCGGGGCGATCAGCCCGGACCAGCCGCCTTCCAGCCAGTCCGCCTTGTTCACCTTGTAGGACTGCGCGGCCTTGTAGTCTTCATCCAGCTTCTGGAAGAAGGCATCCCACTGGGCCTTCACGTCGTCTTCCGTCACAACACCTGCGGCAACAAGGCGTTTTGAATAAAGCGTGTGCGGCGTTTCATGGTTCGCAATGGCTTTATACATCACTGGCTGCGTGAAAGCGGGTTCATCCGTTTCATTGTGCCCGTGGCGACGGTAGCAGACGATATCCAGCACGATGTCACTGGCAAAAGCCTGTCGGTAATCTTCTGCCAGACGGGAGACGTAAATCACCGCCTCAGCGTCATCACCATTCACATGGAGCACCGGGGCTTCAATGGATTTGGCAACGTCGGTGCCGTAAATGCCGGAATGGCCGTTTTTCGGGTCGGTGGTAAAGCCCACCTGATTGTTCACCACCATATGGATGGTGCCACCCGTGCGGTAACCGGGAAGCTGAGACATGGAGAGGGTTTCATACACCAGCCCCTGCCCAGCAAACGCGGCGTCACCATGGATAATTACACCCATATGGCCGGTGCGGGTTTCCGTATCGCCCGCATCATCCTGAATGGCGCGCACTTTACCGCACACCACCGGGTCAACCGCTTCCAGATGGGACGGATTGGGTTGCAGCGCGATATGCACGGACTTGCCGCTGACTTCCACATCCGTGGAGGAACCGAGGTGATATTTCACATCGCCCGAGCCTGCCACGTCATCCGGTTTGAAAGACCCACCGGCAAATTCATTGAAGATGGCCACATACGGTTTACGAACCACGTTCACCAGCGTGTTCAGACGCCCACGATGCGCCATGCCGATGGTGACAGAGGTCACGCCCTGTGCGGCGGCCTGATCAATAATGGCATGCAGGGAGGGGATGGAAATTTCCCCGCCTTCCAGACCAAAGCGTTTCGCGCCCACATAGCGTTTCTGGCAGAAGCTTTCAAAACCTTCCGCTTCTGTCAGGTTTTTCAGGATGGCTTTCTGCTCATCCACCGTCACCGTCTCGCGCCACTTATCGCCTTCCAGCCGGGTGCGAAGCCAGTCACGCTGCTCGGCGTTGCGGGCATACATGTATTCCGCGCCGATGGTGTCGCAATAGACCGCCCGCAGCGCGTCTACCACTTCGCTCACTTTGGCAGTGGTGCGGCCTTTCAGCAGCGGTGCCATCAGAGAGCCTATAAAGACCTCGCGGCCCAGATCTTTCTGCGCAAAGCCATACGTGGCCGGATCCAGTTCCGCGGTTGCATGCGGTTCATGCAGGCCCAGCGGGTCCAGCCGGGCTTCCTGATGCCCGTAAACGCGAAAGGCGCGGATCAGCCGGGCAATGGCCAGACTGTCCGTTGCGGCCAGCCCACCTGCGGGGCTGCCTGCCACACCTTTGGCCGGTGCTGCCGGCTCTTCACCCGTAATGATGGACGGGCGCGGGGCCCAGGAGGCTCCCACGGCGTCTTTCAGCACAGCGGCTTCATCATCATCCAGAGAGCCGAAAAGCGTATCGAATGAAGGATCAACGCTTTTGGGGTCCTGCGCCCAGCGGGCATACAGGTCCGCCAGATACGCGATATTCGCTCCGTTAAGCGCGGTTGTCAGCACGTCTGAAGCTGCCATGATCAGAGTCCTCCCTGCTGCCGGGCAAGCCCGTTCTGGCAGCCAGCGGTTGTGTTAGTCCCGAACGTAAGCCGGTTCATTTTTTCTCTCACCCTGCGGCGTTGCAGGGTGCCCTGCCCGCATAGTCTGAATTCCGTGAGGCTGAAGACCTTAATGCCCTCAGCCGCTCTGATGATTTTGCTAGACCGCGCCAGAAGCGGGGACAAGAGAGCCAGCTGTCACGGTGTGGAGAGGCGATGCGCGGCCTGTGCAGCCGCCGCCCCACGCGCCAGCCAGCTTTCACTTCCCATCTCTGCGAGGCGTGATGCGGTACGGGCAAACGCGTCAGATCCCTCACCCGTGGTAAAAAGTTGGTCAGGTGCCGCTTCTGCCGAGGCAAAAAGCAGGTTTCCGTTATCGTATAGCGCATCTACGAGGGTAATAAACCGCCGGGCGAGATTGGCCTCGTCCTGCCCCATGCTGGGAATTCCGTCGATAATCAGCACGGGGAAGCGTCTGGCCAGCGCCAGATAATCGTTCGGCCCGCGCGGCGTGCCACACAAAGAGTTGAAATCGAACCGGGCCACGGAACCCGCCGCCTGATCCACCTCAAACGTGCGCCCACTGAATTCCAGTGAGACAGGCGTGGCCTTCTCGCCCTCCGCATAGCGGGTGAAAATAGCGTCCAGCCGGGCACGCGCCTGTGCATCTGCGGGAACCAGCCATGTCTCCCGGTCCTGCTGCCGCCCACGCCGGTAATCCCGCTGGGAGTCCAGTTCCACCGTATCCAGCTCCCGCCGGATGATGGCGATAAACGGTTTGAAGGCATCCGCACCAGGGCGGTTCTGGAACAGTTCACCCGGCTCGGTGTTGGAGGTCGCGACAATGACGACCCCCTGCGCAAACAAGGCCTCGAACAGCCGCCCCAGAATCATGGCGTCGGCAATGTCATTGACTTGGAATTCATCAAAGCACAGCAACCGGGCGCGGGCAGCTATGGCCGCAGCCAGTGGCGGAATGGGGTCCGTCATGCCGGGGTTGGCGGCTTTCAGGTCATGCAGTTTCTGATGCACATCCTGCATGAAGCGCAGAAAGTGGATGCGCTCCTTTTTCTGCACCGGCGCACAGCTGAAGAACAGGTCCATCACCATGGTTTTGCCACGGCCAACCCGCCCCACAATATATAGCCCGCGCGGGCGTGGTGGCGGAGCCTGTGGCTTCAGCCTGCGCGCAAGGCCCGCCAGCAGCCCGCCCTTAGCGGGTGGGGCCTGTGGCGGCATGGTGGCCAGCTCGTGCCAGAGCTGGTCCAGCCGGTCCACCACACGGGCCTGATCCGGATCATTCTTCAGGTCTCCGGACGCAATACGCTCCCGGTAGACAGCAAGAGGCCCGCGCCCGCTAAAAGACGAGGCCTCGTCCTTGTTGATATACGTCATAACTATAGGCGGATAGCGGGGACATATGCCCTTCCGCAAGGGTCAGAGCCTCTCGTAACTGTGTCGTGACAGACTCCGGGCCGCCCGCGGCACTCTTGGAGACCCTTTTTCCAAGCAGGAGCAGGACTTATGGACTGGAACGCCTACCGCACCCATCTGGGTGCCAACACAAAGGTTTTCGTGCAGCTTTCCCCCAACACGATGAAGGGTTTGCAAACGCTGGAAACCGTGCCCGCTGAGCACAAACATCTGGATGCCAAAACACGGGAACTCATTGCGCTGGCCGTGGCCGTCACCACCCGCTGTGATGGTTGCATTTCCGTCCACACCGTCGCTGCCAAAAAAGCCGGAGCAACAAAGGAAGAAATTGCAGAAGCCCTTGGCGTCGCCGTGGCGCTGAACGCGGGGGCTGCCGTGGTCTATTCCAGCCGGGTGCTGGATGCGTTTGAAAATCAGCCTGCTTAAAAGCAGCCTCTTATTCCTCCGGAGCCAGCGGCAACGTGGGCATGCCGTGGCCTCCGGGCTTCATCACCCAGAGACGAGCACCCCGAACCTCACGATCTGATACCACCTGCACAGCATCCGGACGCAGGAAGATTGCCTGCGCGCCCTCGCGCCATGCCGTAAACCGATCCAGTTTGCGCACACCGGGGCATGACTGGCGCAAAGGCGCAGCGCTGATAACCAGATCCATCCCCGCACAGAGCGAGTCGGGTAGCAGAGCCTCCCCATCGGACCGATCCCGCACCCTGAGCAGCACGGAACGCCCTTTCAGGCTGAGCACACACACATCCGGCATACCATCCTGCCCGCATGCCAACACGCCATCCGGAGTTTCTTCGCCCTCCGCAGGGAAAGGCTGTGGAGGCAATGCCAAGGCCTGCTGCCATGCAGCGCGCACGAGAAACGCATCGCGTGATTGTCCCCCCATCAGCAGCGCATGCCCCTCCCGCACCGCCATCAGGCCCCCATCCGGGCTGATCAGCAGGTCTGGCTGCGTGACAAAAAACGGGGAGAGCACCCCCACCAGAAGAGGCACCACTCCAGCAAGTCGCCACACCGGCCGCCACAGACACAGCCAGCACAACCCGAGCAACACAGCCGCCAGCCCCCATCCGGGCATATGCGGCACAAGCATGCGGGCTGCGGGCCAGTGCGCAATGCTGTGAGCCAGATGCAGCACGACCTGAATGCCCCAGCCCATCAGATGCAATGGCACGGCATCCAGATGCAGCGGCATCAGCACCAGAGCCAGCAGGCCCAGCGGCATGATCCACACAGCCATGAGCGGCACCGCAATCAGATTAGCCAGAATAAAAAACGGCTGCACTTCTCCAAAATGCGCCATCACGACAGGCAGCGTCGCAAGCCCCGCCAGAAGACTGGTCAACGTCAGGGTGACCAGATGCAACGTCAGCCAGCGCCGGAAACCGCGTCCTTCTTCCCGGAACCGGGCAAGATGCGGGCGTGCGACTTCATAGCCCGCAATCAGCGCCATGACGGCGGCAAAGGACATCTGGAAGGCAGCACCAAGAAGCTCCTGCGGCATGACCAGAAGCAAAACAGTCGCCGCCAGCGCCAGCCCGCGCATGGAAACCGCACGTCGCCCTGCCACCAGACCCAGCACAACAACCGCCGCCATCATCAGGCTACGGGTCGCGGGCAAATGCAGGCCGGTCAGCGCCACATAGGCCGCACCACCCAGCAACGCCAGCAGGGCAGACAGTTCCTTGCACGGCCAGCGCAACGCCGCCCACATCCATGCGGAAAAGCCGATGCGAAACACAGCCATCAACACGCCCAGCACAATGCCCAGATGTAACCCGGCCACCGCCAGCAGATGCGCCAGACCAGAGGCGGCAAACTCTTCGCGCACGTCTCGCGGCACAGATGCGCCCTCACCCGTCAGCACCGTAGAGGCGACAGTTCCCGCAGGCCCCGGCAGAACCTGCCTGATCCGGGCGTCAATCCGCTCCCGCAGTGGCTCCAGCCTTATGGAAAAATCTTGTTGAGACGCCACACAGGCCGCCAGACCGCCATGAAACGACTGTTCATTTGAGCACGCCACCGGCTGCATCCTCCCCAGCGCCCGGCCAGACCCGGCGCTGCCCGCAAACCACGCCTCGCGCTGAAAATCCCGCCCGCCGGGAAAAGCCGGAAACGGCGGAGGCCGCAGCAAGGCCCGCACCTGCACAGCCGCACCGGGAGCCAGACTCGCGGGGTCATCCGGGCGGAGTGTCAGGCTCAGCGTGCGCTGCAAAGGCCGCATGTCATGGTTAAGCGGCGTTGCGAATCTGGCCCCGGCCAGCACAACCCGACGCGCTCCGGCGGAATCTTCCGCGCCACGCGGCGGCAGGACCATAACGGACTGCACCGTGCCCGACACCACAACCGCCCGACGCGGCAACTCCGGCATGGGCGGCTGGCGATGCGCCGCACTCCACACCGATACAAACCCCAGCGCCACCGCCACGCAGGCCCCGCCTGCCAGACGCGCCCAGAGGGACAGCCAGCCAGCAACCAGAACCCCAAGGCCCAGCGCCAGCCCCGCCGCAGGTAGCCCCACGCCCCACAAAGCCCCCGGCTCCTGCGGAAGAAGAAAATAAACCAGCACGCCCAGCGCCATGCCGACCGGCGCCCACAGCACCAGTCGCCGTTGCTCAGCAAGAAGGGCAGCCGTCAGCAACGGCATATGGCTCCCCGCGTGTGTGCGTGATAAGGATGCGCCCCATGACGACGATCCGCACACGCTTTGCCCCGAGTCCGACCGGCCTGCTGCATATCGGCAACGCCCGCGCGGCCCTGTTCAACTTTCTTTTTGCCCGTCATCACGGCGGCGAATTCCTCCTGCGTATTGAGGATACCGACCGTGAACGGTCCACCCAACAGGCTGTCGATGTTATTTTCGACGGGCTGGCCTGGATGGGCATTACGGCAGATGAAAAACCTGTCTTTCAGTCCACCCGGCAGGACCGCCACACGGAAGTGGCGCTGGAACTGCTGGAAAAAGGTCTGGCCTACAAGTGCTATTGCACGCCTGAAGAACTGAAGCAGATGCGTGAAGACGCAATGGCAAACGGCAAGCCGCCCCGGTACAACGGGATGTGGCGCGACCGTGACCCGTCCGAAGCCCCTGCCGGCGCACCCTATGCCGTGCGCATCAAAGCCCCGCGTGAGGGCGAAACTGTTATTGAAGATCTGGTTCAGGGCGAAGTCCGCGTGGCCAATGCCGAGCTGGATGACATGATCATCCTGCGCTCTGACGGCACCCCCACCTACCAGCATGCCGTGGTGGTGGATGACCATGACATGGACATCACCCACGTTATTCGCGGGGATGACCACCTGACAAACACCTTCCGTCAGGCCATGATCTACCGGGCCATGGGCTGGGATCTGCCGCGCTTTGCGCATCTGCCGCTCATCCACGGGCCGGATGGTGCCAAACTGTCCAAACGTCACGGCGCGCAGTCCGTTGTGGAATTCCGGGATGAAGGCTACCTGCCGGAAGCCCTGTGCAACTATCTGCTGCGTCTGGGCTGGGGCCATGGCGATGCGGAAATCCTCTCCCGTGAAGAACAGATCAAGCTGTTCGATCTGGACGGCGTGGGCCGCTCTCCGTCCCGCATGGATTACGCCAAGCTGCTGCACATCAACGCCGTCTGGATGCGTCAGGCTGATGATGAGCGCCTGACCAGTGACGTGATGGATCGCCTGAAAGCCGTTGAGGGTGTGAGCACGGATGACACCGTCCGCGCCCGCGTTCTGGCCCTGATGCCCGGCCTGAAAGAGCGCGCCCGCACGCTGGTGGAACTGGCTGACAGCGCCGCCTTCCTCGGCCGCCACGTGCCGCTGAGCTTCAATGCCAAGGCAGAAAAAATCCTCACGCCGGAAGCCCGCACCATTCTGGATGGTCTGGCGCGTGAACTGGCTGCGGTGGAAGACTTCACGCCGGAAAACATTGATGCCGCCCTGCGCCGCTTTGCGGAAGCTGGCGAGCACAAGCTCGGGCAGGTTGCCCAGCCGGTGCGTGCTGCGGTGACAGGCTCCAACACCTCCCCGGGGATTGATGCCACGCTGGCGGCGCTGGGTAAGGACGAAACGCTCGCACGCATCGGAGCAGTTCTGCATGGCTAGCTTCCCCGGCCGTCACTCCCGGCATCTGCTCGGTCTGCAAGGCATGACGCCAGACCAGATTGAGCCGCTGCTTGATCTGGCCGAAAGCTATGCTCTGCTCAACCGCTCCCGCAAGGTGCCAAGAGACGTGCTGCGGGGCCGGACGCTGATCAACCTCTTTTTTGAGGACAGCACCCGGACCCGCACCTCTTTTGAGCTGGCAGGCAAGCGTCTGGGCGCGGATGTGATCAACATGTCCGTGGCGCAGTCCTCCGTAAACAAGGGGGAAACCCTGCTGGATACGGCGGCCACACTCAACGCCATGCAGGCGGACCTGCTGGTGGTGCGGCATTCCCAGTCCGGCGCGCCTGCCCTGCTGGCGCAAAAGGTGGAAGCCTGTGTGGTCAATGCGGGCGATGGCACGCATGAACACCCCACACAGGCCCTGCTGGATGCCCTGACCATCCGCCGCCATTGCGGCGGGTTTGGGGGGCTGACGGTCGCTATTTGCGGGGATGTCGCCCATTCCCGCGTGGCGCGGTCTGATATCCACCTGCTCACCACCATGGGGTGCAAGGTCCGCGTGGTTGGCCCGCCAACGCTCGTGCCGGGCGGCTTTAAAAGCCTTGGCGTGGAGGTCTTCCATACGATGGAAGAAGGCCTGCGTGGCGTGGATGTGGTGATGATGCTGCGCCTGCAACGTGAGCGCATGTCGTCCGGGATGATCCCCAGCGCGCGGGAATATTTCCGCTTTTACGGGCTGGACCAGCGACGTCTGGCTCTGGCGAACAAGGACGCGCTGGTCATGCACCCCGGCCCGATGAACCGGGGCGTGGAAATTGACAGTCTGGTGGCCGATTCCGACCAGAGCGTGATTCAGGAACAGGTCGAAATGGGCGTGGCTGTGCGTATGGCCGTGCTTGATCGGCTGACCCGCAGCAGGCATTCCGCATGAGCACTCTTCTTTTTGATAATGTCCGCCTGATAGACCCCGCCTCCGGGCTGGATCAGCCGGGCCGCCTGCTGGTGCGCAATGGCGAGATTGCCGGCACGGACAAAGCCGGAGCCGAAGGTGCGCCGGACAATGCTGAGGTGATTGATGGTCAGGGCGCTGTTCTGTGCCCCGGGCTTGTCGATATGCGCGTGGAAATTGGTGAACCGGGCCACGAATATCGTGAGACCATCGCCTCCGCGGCCCGCGCGGCCTCCGCTGGGGGCATCACCACCATTGCCGTGCTGCCGACCTGTGAACCCGCCATTGATAACCCCGCACTGGTCCGCCTGCTGCGTGGCCGCGGGGAAGAAACCGGGGCCATTACCATCCTCCCCTATGGCGCGCTGACCAAAGGCTGCAAAGGGCAGGAACTGGCGGAAATCGGCCTACTGCATGAAGCCGGTGCTGTCGCCTTTACCGATGGGGCCCGCGCCATTGACCCTGCCCGCCTGATGCGTCTGGCGCTGTCCTACGCGGGCGGCTTTGGCGCTCTGGTGGTGCAGCACCCGGAAGAGCCCTCTCTGGCAGGCTCCGGCTGCGCCACAGCGGGCGAACTAGCCACCCGCATGGGCCTGCCGGGTATTCCGCCGGTGGCGGAAGCCATCATGATTGCGCGGGATATTCGTCTGGCCGAACTCACCGGGGGCCGCCTGCATTTTGGGCATGTCTCCACGGGGGAAGGTGTCGAACTGATCCGTCAGGCCAAGGCGCGAGGGCTACGTGTGACGTGTGACACCGCACCGCATTATTTCGACCTGAACGAAAACGCGATTGGTGACTTCCGCACCTACGCCAAGTTCTCCCCGCCACTCCGCTCTGAAGAAGACCGTCTGGCCATCTGCGCGGCACTGGCCGATGGCACGATTGACGCCATTGCGTCCGACCACCTGCCGCGTGACGCCGATGATAAACGCCTGCCGTTTGCACAGGCAGCCACCGGTGGCACAGGCATGGTCACGCTACTGGGTGTCACACTGGCACGGGTGCATGACGGCACGCTCACGCTGCCACAGGCTCTTGCCCTGCTGACGCATAAACCCTCCGCGCTGCTGGGTGCTGCCTGCGGCACGCTGGCAATGGGGGCTGCGGCAGACCTCTGCCTGTTTGCGCCCGACCAGAGCTGGCTGGTGCAGGCGGGCAAACTGCCGGGCCGTGCCCAGAACACCCCCTTTGATGGCCGACCACTGGAAGGCCGTGTGCTGGGCACCTGGAAGGGCGGACGCCGCGTTTACGGAGCCTCCGCAGCATGATGTCCGACCTCCCCTCCTATGCGCTGTGGCTGCTCGCGGCCATGGCGTTCATGGGATACGTGCTGGGCAGCGTGCCGTTCGGCCTGATCCTGACCAATGTGGCCGGCGTGGGCGACCTGCGCAAAATTGGCTCCGGCAATATCGGGGCTACCAATGTGCTGCGCACAGGCCGGAAAGATCTGGCCGCCGCCACACTGGGGCTGGATGCAGCCAAAGGCGCGCTGGCTGTCATGATTGCGTGGATCATGACGCCGCCGGACTTTTCAGACCGGATTCTCGCCGTCACTGCGCTGGCTGTCGTGGTCGGGCATTGCTACCCGATCTTCCTCGGCTTTAAAGGCGGTAAGGGTGTCGCCACCGGGCTTGGTGCGCTGCTGGCCCTTTCCCCCATTACGGGGCTGATTGGCTGCGCGGCATGGCTGGGTGTCGCCAAGTTGACCCGTATTTCCTCCGCCGGGGCGCTGGCGGCTTTCATCATCATGCCGTTTGTCACGCTGGCTCTTTACGGGTTCAGTTTTCAGGCGTCCGGCAAGCCTATGGCCGTGCTGCTTATCAGCCTGCTGGTGCTCATGCGGCATAGTGCGAATATTGGCCGTATTCTGAACGGCACTGAACCCCGGGTTCCTCCCAAACAAAAATGAACACGCTTGTCGCCTGCCTGCGTCTGGCCCGCACCGAGTCTGTGGGGCCACGCACATGGCGGCGGCTGCTCAGCCAGTATCACACAGCCGAGGCCGCGCTTGAGGCCTTACCCCGCCTCCCCCAGCGCGGGCGGGTGCCGCTGGTTATCCCCTCGCAAGACAGTATTCTGCGGGAAATTGAAGCCACCTTGCTCATGGGAGGCCGCATCCTCACGCTACTGGATGCCGATTACCCTTTTCTCCTGAAAGAAATCCCCGACGCCCCGCCTGTTCTGAGCGTGCTGGGAGATGTCGCCGCCCTCAGCAAACCCGGCATCGGCCTGATTGGCGCACGTAATGCATCGTCCTCCGGCCTGCGGCTGGCGGAAAGTCTGGCGACGGAACTGGTGGAAGCCGGTGTGTCGGTCGTCTCCGGTCTGGCCCGCGGGATTGATACCGCAGCCCATAAAGGCGCGCTGCACCGGCAGGGCCTGACGGTGGCCGCCATTGCCGGTGGGCTGGACAAACCCTACCCCCTCCAGAATGCTCACCTACAAGCGGAAATCGCGGAAAAAGGGGCCGTGGTGACGGAAGCGCCGCTCGGCACGGCGCCGCTCAACCGCCATTTTCCGCGCCGCAACCGGCTGATTGCCGGGATGACGCTTGGCTGTGTTGTGGTGGAAGCCGCCCCTAAATCCGGCTCGCTCATTACCGCCCGACTAGTGGGCGAGTATGGGCGGGAACTCTTCGCCGTCCCCGGTTCCCCGCTGGACCCGCGCTGCCGGGGCAGTAATGACCTGCTGCGCAACGGCGCGGTGCTGACAGAAACCGTCGCCGACATCCTGCCGCACCTGCCACCAGTGATGTTCCCGGAACCCTTGCGCACCGTCTCATCCCCATCACTTTTCCCGCAAGCCCCGCGTTTGCAGACCGTTCCGGACCGCCCGCGGACTCCGCAACACTCTTTTTCACTCAGCATTTCAGATGCGCCTGAAACAGAAGAAAAAGCGAACACCGCCAGAGCCTCACAACCCGCTTCCGGCAAGACGACCGGGAACCCGCAAACTGGCGCTCTGCCGCCGTTGCAGCGTGTTTCCAGTCCCTCCGCCTCATCCGTCTCCAGCGTCGCCTCTGTCACAACAAAACCACCCCCACCCCTCGCAGAAACGTGTGAGACCGTGCGGGAAAAAGTGCTTGATCTGCTCTCCTTTACGCCCATAGCGGTTGACGATCTGGTTAGGCGCTGCCAGTTCTCAGCTTCCGCCGTCTTGACCGTGCTCACGGAACTTGAGCTTTCTGGCTGTCTGGACTCACTCCCCGGTGGGCGTGTTGTTCGTGCCGCCAGTCATGGCAAAAACGGCTGATCTAGGTGCTGCTTCCGGCAGGTCGGAGAGAGTATGACTGACGTTGTGGTGGTCGAATCGCCCGCAAAGGCGAAAACGATCAACAAATATCTGGGCGATAACTATACGGTGCTGGCCTCCTTTGGGCATGTGCGGGACCTCCCGCCCAAGGATGGCTCCGTGCGCCCGGACGAAGATTTTGCCATGTCCTGGCAGGCCGATGAGCGGGGCAACAAGCAGGTTGCCGCCATCATCAAGGCTCTGAAAGGCGCCAAAACGCTCTATCTCGCCACTGACCCGGATCGTGAAGGGGAAGCAATTTCCTGGCACGTCCGCGCCATGCTGGAAGAAAAGAAAGCGCTGAAGGGGGTAGACGTCCAGCGCGTCACCTTCAACGAGATCACCAAAAGCGCCATCAAAACCGCCATGGCCCACCCGCGTGACCTCGATATGCCGCTGATTGAGGCGTATCTGGCCCGCCGTGCGCTGGACTATCTGGTGGGGTTCACCCTCTCCCCGGTTCTGTGGCGCAAGCTGCCCGGCTCCCGCAGTGCGGGCCGTGTGCAATCCGTCGCTCTGCGGCTGATCTGTGAGCGGGAAGCCGAGATTGAGGTCTTCAAACCGCGCGAATACTGGACGGTGCAGGCAGCCCTTGCCACACCGGCCGGCGCGCCGTTTACCGCTCGCCTTACGCATCTGGATGGCAAAAAGCTCGACCAGTTTGATCTGAGCAACGAGGAACAGGCTGCCGCTGCCAAAAAGGCAGTGGAAGCGGAAAACCTGTCCGTTCAGTCGGTCGAACGCCGCAAGGTTCGCCGTAACCCGCAGCCGCCCTTCACCACGTCTACCTTGCAGCAGGAAGCCTCCCGCAAGCTGGGCATGGGCGCGCAGGTCACCATGCGGACGGCGCAGCAGCTTTATGAAGGCATTGATCTGGGCGGCGAGACTGTCGGTCTGATCACCTATATGCGAACCGACGGCGTGCAGATGGCCAAAGAGGCCATGTTCGCCATCCGCGGCCATATCAGCAAACATATTGGCGAGGAGTATGTCCCCGCCCAGCCGCGTTTCTACAGCTCCAAAGCCAAGAACGCGCAGGAAGCGCATGAAGCCATCCGCCCGACGGATGTGTTCCGCACGCCTTCTTCCGTGGCCTCGCACCTCACCCCGGAACAGCGCCGCCTGTATGAACTGATCTGGAAGCGTGCTGTCGCCAGCCAGATGGAATCCGCAGCGCTTGATCAGGTTGCCGTCGATATCGCCGGCCCGTCCGGCAAGACGGTGCTGCGCGCCAACGGCTCCATCATTACCTTTGACGGCTTCCTGCGCCTCTACACCGAAGGTCGGGATGATAGCGACAAGCCTGCGGATGATGACTCCCGCATGCTGCCGCCCATGAAGGAAAAAGACCCGCTGAAGCGCGAAAGCGTTGCAGCGGACCAGCACTTCACGCAGCCGCCACCGCGCTTCTCGGAAGCGTCTCTGGTCAAAAAAATGGAAGAAATCGGCATTGGCCGTCCTTCCACCTATGCCTCTATTCTGACCGTGCTGCGGGACCGCAATTACGTCACGCTGGAAAACCGCCGCTTCATCCCGGAAGCACGCGGGCGTCTGGTTACGGCGTTCCTTGTCTCGTTCTTTGAACGGTATGTGGACACCACCTTCACCGCCAGCCTTGAAGAGCTGCTGGACGATATTTCCGATGGCCGGGCCGAGTGGAAACACGTTCTGGCCAACTTCTGGGATGCGTTCTCCAAAGCGGTGTCGGACACCAAGGATCTGACCATTACCGACGTGCTAAACGCACTCGATAAGGATCTTGGGCCCTTCTTCTTCCCGCCGCGTGAGGACGGGTCTGACCCGCGCCACTGCACCGCCTGCGGCACGGGGCGTCTCGGCCTCAAGCTGGGCCGTTACGGGGCCTTTATTGGCTGCTCCAATTACCCGGAATGCTCCTTCACCCGCCGCCTGTCCTCCGACAGCGCGGAAGATGGCGATGGCGCAGCCCTGAAAGACGGCATGCGTGTGCTGGGTCAGCATCCGGATACGGGTGAGGACATCACCGTGCGTCAGGGGCCGTATGGTCTGTATGTGCAGCAGGGCGAACCGGACCCGGCGGATAAGAAAGCCAAACCCAAACGTGCCTCGCTTCCCAAAGGCATGGATGGGGAAGCCATTACGCTGGATCAGGCTGTAGGTCTGCTCTCCCTCCCGCGCCTTGTCGGCCTGCACCCGGAAAGCGGTGAACCGATTGAAGCGGGTCTGGGTCGCTTTGGCCCCTACGTGAAAATGGGCGCGATCTATGGCTCTCTCGATAAGGACGACGACGTTCTGACCATCGGGCTGAACCGCGCTGTGGATGCGCTGGCCAAAAAGCTGGCCTCCATCCGCAACATGGGCGTGCACCCCAAGGATGGTGAACCGGTTATGATCCGCAAGGGCCGCTTTGGTCCCTATGCGCAGCATGGCAACATGGTCGCCACCCTGCCGCGTGGCACGGATATGAACGAGGTCACGCTGGATGAGGCCGTGGCGCTGCTGGCTGAAAAGGGCAAACCCCTGAAAGCCAAAGCCGGGGCCAAAAAGAAAACCACGACCAAGACTGCCGCCAAAAAGACCGCGACCAAGGCCGAGCCAAAAACAGCCACCAAAAAGGCTGCAAGCAAGACCACAACGGCTGCGAAGAAAACGACCACCCGTAAAACGGCGGCCAAGAAAACCACGACAGAAGACGGCGCTGAGGCTCCGGCCAAAAAGCCCGCCACACGGAAGAAAAAGGCGGACTGACCCGTGCAGAAAAGATCGGGGGCCGCAGCTCTGCCTGACCCTGCGGCCCTCCGGACTTTTCTGGAAGCAGACCGCATCCCCGTCTCTCCACCGGATATCCTGCGGGCCTTTGGCCTTCCCACGCACCTGAAAGCCGCCCTGCGGACGCATCTGCACGCCATGGCGGTTGCGGGAGATCTCGCCTGTCTGCCCCCCGGCAGACTGAAGGGCGTAACCGGCCTGCCGGAAACGGCCCGCGCCATCATCACCCGCATGGGGCGCGACGGCCTGTCGCTGGCCCATCTGCCGGATGACACACGCGGCAGCACGGTTGCCCTCGTCACACCGCATCTGGACGGAAACCTGCTCATCCCCGGTGATGAGCTGATCCTCCGCCTGCGCCCTGCAACAGGCCGCACCCGGCGTGAAGGCCGCCCGATCCGCCTGCTCTCCACAGCCTCTCGCCAGATTGCCGCCGTCTTTCAGCCTGCGCGTCCTGCGCGTGAGGCACACCCACCGTCTGAGAGAAAGCCGGACCAGTTAATCCCCTGTGACCGCAGGCTCACCCGACCTCTGGCTGTCGTGCCGGATGCCGCCTCCCCTCGCCCGGCACCCGGCGATGTCGTGCTGGCGGACCTCCTCCCCACGCAGGATGGACAGCCCCCGCAAGCCCGTATTCACGCCAGTCTGGGGCCAGCCACCGCACCGGGCATGCCCGCCACCCTGAGCCTGCTCACGCACACCATCCCGACGAAATTTCCCGCAGAGGTGGAAGAAGAAGCATGCCGGGTTGCTCAGCCGCCTTTACGACCAGAATCCCCTGCGGCTCCCTCCGCAGCGTCCGCCGAAAGACGCACGGACCTGCGTTCCCTCCCGCTCGTCACCATTGATGACGCTACGGCAGAGGATTTTGACGATGCGATCTGGGCGGAACGGACGGCGGATGGGTTCCGGCTGATTATCGCCATTGCTGATGTTGCGCATTATGTCGCGCCGGGCTCTGCGCTCGATGCCGAGGCCAGAAAGCGGGGCAATTCGGTCTATCTGCCGGGCCGTGTGGTGCCCATGCTCCCGCCGACCCTTTCCGCCGGGGTCTGCTCCCTCAAACCGGGGGAAGACCGGCTGTGCCTGTTTATCGAGCTTGAAATCACGCCCACCGGGCAAATCCGCTCCGGCAAACTGGGCCGTGGGATTATGCGCAGCGCGGCGCGTCTCACATATCAGGCTGTGCAGCAGGAACTGGACAACGCCACCCCGCCCGATCTGATCCTGACCTTACAGGCTGCGGCTCTGGCGTTGCAGGCCGATGCCACCGCCCGTGGCGTTCTGAGCCAGCCGGAAGCAGAGTATCGCGTCACGCTGGATGAAGCCGGACAGCCCGCAGAGTTCAGCCTGAGGGAACGCCAGCCCGCGCATGATCTGGTGGCAGCCTTCATGATTGCCGCCAACCGTTTTGCGGCGGAGGAGCTGATGCGGCACAACGCGGCGGGACTATTCCGCGTGCATCCGGCCCCGCCGGCATCCTCCAGCGAACGCACAGGCGGCCCGCGTCTGCCGCCCCGCATGCAGGCGCGTTATGCAGCTTCACCCGGGCGCCACTATGGGTTGGCGCTGGAGCATTACGCGCATTTCACCAGCCCCATCCGCCGCTATGCGGACCTTGTGACGCATCGCGCCCTGCTGGCCACCCTTGAGCGGGACGCACGCATTGCAGCGTCCCTCCAGCCGGACAGATCAGACCTGCCTGCCCTGGCAGAACATCTGCAACTGACGGAACGCCGGGCCGCCTCTGCCGTTCAGACCTGTCAGGACAGACTTGCTGCCATTTTTCTGACCCCGTTTATCGGGCACACTCTCCAAGCTCATGTCACGGCCGCAACACGCTCAGGCCTTGCCGTGACATTGACGAAAACAGGAACTCCGTCTTTCCTTTCGTTTCTCGCCTTGCCGGATGACTCAGGGATGCATGACGACTCGCTACCTATGCGCTCAGACCTCAGTTCAGGAACCCGTTTCCTGAACAGCGGCCTGCTGCCTGTCGTCCTGACAGCAACCCATCCAGCCCAGGGCACACTGACTCTGGCACCGGCCCCCCTACGCCATGCCAGCTAGTACGGCCCGCCGCCTGTTCCCCCTGCCGTTGCGCCGTGCATTGCCCTGCATTCTCATCGCAACCTTGCTGGTCTCCCAGCCGGTGCCCCTGCGTGCGCAGGGCAACTCCCCCGCGCCCGGCCCGGACAGCCTTCCCTCATCCCAGCCCGACGCCGCACAGCCCACCCCGGCCAAAGCAGAAGCTGCCGCCCAGGTCGATGCGCCTCCGGCGGCCACCACGTCAGACGCGCCTGAAGCTGTGGAACCGGACAAACCGAGCGTCGATATGGGGCTGGTCCACTCCGTCATTGCGACGGCGCTGCAATTTCTGGCTCCCCGCACGCTGGAAGCTCACACCAGCCGGGACTTTACCTTATGGGGTCTGGGCTGCCTGACGGCGCTGGACCCCATGCTCACGCTCGATACGCGTGGGGCTGATATTCGCCTGCTGGCCGGGCAGACCAGTCTGCTCTCCCAAGCCGCCCCCGCCGCAGGCAATACGGAAGACTGGGCCAGACTGGCCGTGGACTTCATCTCCGCAGCGCGCGCCCATTCCGAGTCTGTCGCGGATGCCAGCCGGGAAGATCTGGTTCAGGCGTTTTTTGATGAGCTGTTTAACCATCTGGACCCGTACTCTCGCTATATCGGCCCCTCCTCCGCCACCACGGACCGTCAGGCCCGTGTGGGGGGTGAGGCAGATGCCGGGCTCAGCCTGACGCGCAGGGGACGGGATATCGTGATCTCCGCCGTCAACGCCAACGGCCCTGCCTGGACCGCCACGGTTGATCCGGGTGACAAGCTGCTGGCAGTGAACAACAGGCTGACAGCCGGGCAATCGGTTGAAACCGTCACCAGCTGGTTGCGGGGGGAGGAAGACTCTCGCGTCACCCTGCGCCTGCTCTCACCGGGGCAGCGGCGTGGCCATACTGTGGTGCTGCACCGCGCCAAGGTGCCGCCGGAAACCGTGTTCGCTTTTGCCAGCGGCCCGCTGGTGGTGCTGCGCGTGACCTCTTTCTCCTCCGATACGGCGGAAGAAATGAGCCAGTATCTTGATCAGGCGACGCAGGACCCGACCCTTAAAGGGCTGATTATTGACCTGCGCGGCAACCGCGGCGGCGTGCTGCAACAGGCCGTGACGGCTGCGGCCCTGCTGCTGGACCGGGGTGTTGCCGCCGTAACCGATGGGCGAGACCAGCAGGCCAACCATATCTGGGCCGTGCAGGGTGGCGATATGACCAACGGCCTGCCCATTGCCATTCTGGTGGATGGGCGCACGGCCAGTGCTGCGGAAATTCTGGCGGCTGCCCTCGCGGACCATCGCCGTGCGGTGGTGATCGGCAGTTCCACGCTCGGTAAGGGACTGGTGCAGACCGTCGCGCAGTTGCCGGATGAAGGCGAACTGTTTGTGACATGGAGCCGCGTGATTGCGCCCCTCCACTGGCCGTTGCAGGGCCTCGGCGTCATGCCCCAGCTCTGCACCAGCCTTGGGGAGACGGAAATGACACGCCAGATGCATGAACTTGCTGCGGGCACGCTGGAGAATCAGCCAGCAGTCGAGGCCTCCCGTCTTGCCCGCTTCCCGCTGCCGGTCTCGCGCATTCTGGCCATCCGCAAGGCCTGCCCGGCGGCACTGGGGAGCGACCGGGATCTAGAAGTCGCCCGCGCCGTGCTGCAAAATCCCAAATGGTATAAGACCGCCATTGCCGCCATGCCGGAAGATTCTGCGTCTGTCTCTGCTTCAGCCTCTGCCGCTTCGGTCACGCACTAATGACCACCCCGCGTCTGCGCTCTGATATTGTGGCCCGTGCCCTGCTCCGCCAGTGCGGACAGGATGGCCGATCTGCCATGATGCTCCGGCGGGGTGATGCCGATGCCGGGGGGATTCTGGTGGTTCTGCTGGGGCGGGATGGTACAGCCATGGTCCTCAGCCAGACCCGCACAGCCGAAGGTGAGGCCGCATGGCTTAAAGGCTCGGGAGAAAACCCGCTCTCACCCGAAGACACACAGGCCTATATTGACCGGCAACTTCGCTACGATCCGGATTTATGGGTTCTGGAAGTGGAAGCGCCGGACTTCAGACCTCCGTTTGAAGCAACGCTGGTCTGACAATACTTAACGGTGTGTGACTTATGTCACACGCCTGACACGCTGATTCCCCTCAAAACAGGGGTGTTTTTGAAAACAGTTTCCACAAGCTGTTGCACACAAGGCCAGTTTACAGCAAAGAAGGCAGGCATATGTGCCACGTGCACCAAGACCACAATGCCCGGCCACTGCGGAAACAGTGCCACAGCAGGGAGAAGAACATGACGCTGCGCCAAGGCCTCCTCGCGCAATCACTGCTTTCTGCACCGTTGGTGGCAGGTTTCCTGCTGTGTGCCGCGCCTGCCATGGCTCAGCCTGTTCAGGGCCTGTATATTGCGGGCGAAGGCGGCGCGACCTTCAATCAGGACCAGCGCGTCCGCACCTCCAACATGTTCCCGGACGGACGTGACCGCTGGCGCACCGGTGCAACCGGAATCGGCTCTATCGGCTATGGTCTGGGCAACGGGTTCCGTGTGGAAGTGGAAGGCGACTACCGCAACCAGACGTATCAGCGGTTTGTGACCAACTCCCTCACCAGCCGTGCTGATGGCCGCCGCCAGACTTATGGCGTGATGGCCAACGCGCTGTTTGACATGGATGTCGGCAACCCGTTCATCTTCCCGTATTTTGGCGCGGGTGTCGGCTATGGCTGGACGGCCATGAACACCTCCATCACGGCACCGGGAAACCAGCTTTCCCAGCATGTGGGCGGCACGTTCGGTAATTTTGCCTATCAGGGTATTTTCGGTGTCGCCTTCCCCACGCCGTGGGTCGTAGGGCTGTCCTTCACAGCGGAATATCGCTTCTGGACGATGCTTGGGCCGCAGTCTCACGGCTCTTCTGCATGGGGTACCATCGGCGGGGCCAACCAGCCCAAGTCCTACAGCTTTGCCACGGGCAACCGTGACACCAAGACGGACTTCAACCATTCCCTGATGCTGGGCCTGCGGTATGAGTTCAATCCGGCTCCGCCGCCGCCGCCGAAGATCGCGGAACCCGCAGCCGCTCCGGCTCCACAGCCAGCCCGCAGCTATCTGGTGTTTTTTGACTGGGACAAGTCTGACCTGTCAGACCGCGCCCGCTCCATTGTGGCTGTAGCCGCACAGGCCACCACCCATACCAGCCTCACCCGCATTCTGGTCTCTGGCTATACGGATAACTCCTCCGCCTTCCCCGGCCAGAAACGCGGCGAAGCTTACAACGTGAAGCTGTCCATCCGCCGTGCGGAAATGGTGAAGGCCGAACTGGTGCGTGATGGCGTGCCGGGAGCAACCATCGATATTCATGGCTATGGTGAAGAAAATCCGCTGGTCAAAACCGGCCCCAACACCAAGGAAGCCCAGAACCGCCGCGTGGAAATTCTCTTCCGCTAAGCAACGCGGACGGAAATTCTGTCAGGAAAGCTGAAAAGCAATCTGGCAGACTTCCTTGCGTCCAACAAAAAACGCTGCCCGGCATCAAGCTGGAGCAGCGTTTTTTATTGGCTGATACTGACCCGCCCGAGAGCAGGCCAGCCTGACGCCGCAGCGCTTACCGGACCTTTAGAGCCCGGAGAACAGAGACGTAGACAGGTAGCGTTCTGCAAAGGACGGCGCGATGGCAACAATCGTCTTGCCTTCAGACTCCGGCTTTTTGGCTACCTGAAGCGCGGCATGCAGAGCCGCCCCGGAAGAAATCCCCACCGGAATACCATCCAGCCGCGCACAACGGCGTGCCGCAGCAATGGCTTCGCGCTCAGAGACGGGAATCACCCCATCCAGCAGCTTCGTATTCAGCGTGGCCGGACAGAAACCCGGACCAATGCCCTGAATACCGTGGGGGCCGGGTTCATCCCCATTCAGAATGGCGCTTTCGGTCGGTTCCACACCAAACACCTGCAAGCCTTTGCGGCGGGGCTTCAGGGCTTCGGCAATGCCCGTGGCCGTGCCACCTGTGCCGACACCGGCAACTACAGCATCAATCTGGCCATCTGTATCAATCCAGATTTCTTCTGCCGTCGTGGCAGCGTGCACAGCCGGGTTGGCGGGGTTATCAAACTGGTCCGGCATCCAGGCATCCGGCGTTTCCCGCAGGATTTCTCCCGCACGAGCAATAGCCCCGGCCATCCCCAGACGAGCCGGGGTCAGTTCCACCTGCGCATCCATCAGCCGCAGCATGCGCCGCCGTTCAATGGATGCCCCTTCCGGCATGGTGACAATCAGCCGATACCCACGCGCGGCGGCGACAAACGCCAGAGAGATGCCTGTATTGCCGGATGTCGGCTCCACCAGCACCGTGCGGCCGGGCGTAATGCGCCCTTCCCGCTCAGCTTCCAGCACCATGGCAGCGCCAATGCGATCTTTGACGGACCCCAGCGGATTAAAAAATTCCAGCTTGAGTAAAAGGCGGCATTTCAGCTCTTCGTCCCGCGAGAGGTGCGGGAGGGCCACCAGAGGCGTTCCACCAACGACGCCGAGAACCGAGTCGTACACCTTGCCGCGTGGTGCAGCAAAGCCGTAACCACCCCCGGATTTATCCGAACTTGTCATGAACCTGCCTTTTCTGTGTGTTTTCTCACGTGGCTCTTTTATAATACGAATTATCAGCGTAGATAAACAGGAGAACGCCTGCTATATCTCGATGTCATTCATGTTTAACGGCAGATTTGCCTTTTTCTGAGGTGAAAGGAACCAGACCCATGATCCTGCGTCGGGACAGAGCTATGACAGCCGTGCTCATCATGCTGGATGTCGCCTTTCATGCAGGCCGCTCCGGCACGGTCAGTGCTGCTGATATTGCCGAACGCTCCGCTCTGGCACGGCGTGGAATTGAGCCGCTGTTGCAGGCCCTTTCACGCACCGGGCTGCTGGAAAGCATTCGCGGGCCGCGCGGTGGCTACCGTCTGGGTCGCCCCCGGCGGGATATTTCTCTGGTCGATATCATCAATGCGGTCACGCAGGATGACAATAACGGGGATGATGGCCCGCAAGGTCCGCTGTTCAGCAAGGTGATCGAACCGTGCTGGAAGCAGTTCGACAAAGATCTGACGGCCCAGATGAAGAAAACCACGCTGGATGATCTGGTTAAAAAGACCGAGAGCTGTGGTCTCAAGCGCCCGCTGAGCGAACCGATTACCTTTTCCATCTGATTTCTGCGGGCACACAACCTGCCCAAAACAAAAAACGCGCTGCCCCGAAAATACCGGGGACAGCGCGTTTTTTATGAAAAGCGTCTCAAAAACAGCAGCGCCCCCATAAACCGGGAGACGCTGCACACATCAGAGACTTATTTCTTGTGGCTCACTACACGACGGCGGGTCGTGGTGGCCTTTTTAGCGGTCGTTTTCGTTTCCGCAGCTTTGGTTTCCACCGGAGCGGCAGGCCGGGGCAGAACAACGCCGGTGGCGTCAACCTGAGCCGTGACCGTCAGGCGGGTGCGTTTTTCACCCGGCCCCGGCACCAGAATAGCCGTGAACGTATCCTGACCGGCATAAGCCATGGTCGGCGTGTAGGTCACGTGGGTATCGTTATCCAGGCTATACAGGAACGCCTTACCGTGTTCCGGAGCCGGAGAAACACCGAAGGAGGCATAGGCCTTCCCGTTGTCCTGAGAGACCTTGAGGTCACACAGGCCATCGTCCGAACGCACCGTCATGGTGGTGCTCAGGCTGCCATCAGCGGCCTTTTTCAGCGGCGTGGTCTGGCAGACCGCAGATTTCTTCATATACCCAAACGGGTTGGGAGACCCGGAGTTAACTGGCCCACCTGTAGTCGCACAGCCGGCAAGCATACCACCAGTTAGCGCCAAAACGGCAATTCCTCGCAAGCGCACTCGACAGCTCCGCTTCACTATTTATTAAGTACACATGAACCTTCTGCGCACTCTATTGCGGGCAAATAGGGCAAACTTATGCCCACTTCCCGCTGTGCCGCATGATTCGTCTTTGCGTTTAGAACATACTGAGGAAGGAAGAAAGGGGGATAAAGAGCATCTCCCCGCACGGCTGCCTCGCTTTTGAAAAAGCGACATCATTTTGCCCGAAATTAAGAGTTTGGAAGACCACACTGTGTCATCCCTGTGTTCCGGCCTGCGTGAATGTGATGAGACTTCCAGCATGCTGTAATGCTGAGACGCGGTATGAAAAAATACTTCTATCTTTCTCTGCTGAATACGCTATTTCGTTCATCAAACCTTGTCGAAAACCGTTTCATACGCTGAGCCTGCCGGGGAGACCTTGATGTGAAGAGGCACGCCCGCTCCAGCTTGTATCGGAGGACCCGCATGTCTTTTTCCCGTTTTCTTGCCGCTGGTGCCGTTGCTTTTGGTGTGCTGCACAGCACCGTAACGCTTGCTGCCACCCCGTGCGGCCACTCCCCGGCGCATGAAGCGTTCGATATTCAGGCTCTGAAAAGTGAGCTGATGGTCACGGCTCTCTCCTGCAACGCGCAGGACCGTTACAATGCGTTTGTCGGCAAATTCCGCTCCACGCTGCTGAATGAAGAGCAGAAGCTCAACACCTATTTCCGCAGCACCTATGGCAGCAGCGCCCAGCGTGAGCATGATGATTACATCACACAGCTGGCCAATATTCAGTCTGAAAAAGGCCTTCAGTCCGGCACCATCTTCTGCATGCAGCGCATTGCCATGTTTGACGAAGTGAATGCTCTGGAAAGCTCTGAAGATCTGGCCAACTATACGGAAGCCAAGGACGTCACCCAGCCGGCCTCTTTTGAAACCTGCGCAGCCCCTGCGGCCTCCCATTCGGCCCGCCCGGCACGCCGCGCAACAAAAGCCAAAGCAAAAACGACGCATCGCGCCTGAGGCTTTTAGCCTTGCGACGGATGGTATTGCAGTTCAGGCCCGGCCATCCGTCGCCCTTCCAGATCAGGCCTGCTTGACGAATCAGCGACAAAGCGGGACAGACCATATCCATGAGCGACCTGTTTTCTGCGCCCCCGCCTTCCCGCAAGCCTGCGGGAAAACCTGCGACCAAAGCTGAGACCAGCCCCCAGGCCTATGACGCCAGCGCCATTGAGGTTCTGGAAGGGCTTGAGCCTGTCCGCCGCCGCCCCGGCATGTATATCGGCGGCACGGATGAGGGCGCCCTGCATCACCTCGCCGCCGAAGTGCTGGATAACGCGATGGATGAAGCCGTGGCAGGCCATGCCTCGGCCATTGATGTGCGGCTGGCCCCGGAAAATCGTCTGACCATTCGGGATAACGGGCGCGGTATTCCCGTGGATGCGCATCCGCGCTTCCCCGACCGCTCCGCGCTGGAAGTCATTCTCACCACCCTGCATGCTGGCGGCAAATTCTCCGGCAAGGCCTATGCCACCTCCGGCGGTCTGCACGGAGTCGGGTCTTCCGTGGTGAACGCCCTCTCCTCCCGCATGGATGTGGAAATTGCCCGGGACCGTGCCATCTGGCGTCAGGCCTATGAGCGCGGCAAGCCCGTCACGGCGCTGGAAAAGGTTGGCCCCACGCAAAACCGGCGCGGCACCCAGATTACATTCCAGCCGGACACGCTCATTTTCGGTTCGCACGTTTTTGTGCCGTCCCGACTCTACAAGCTCTGCCGGTCCAAGGCCTTCCTGTTCCGGGGCGTGACCATTCGCTGGTCCTGTGATCCGTCTCTGATCAAGACGGGAGATGACACCCCGACAGAAGCCACGCTGCATTTCCCCGGCGGTCTGGCCGACAGCCTGACGGATGAACTCGGAGCCTCCGCCCCGCTGCTCACCCCGCTCTGGGCCGGTGATGCCAACCTGCCGCCAGCAGCCGATGGTACGGATAATGGCCGCGTGGAATGGGCCGTCGCTTTTCTGGAAAGCGGGACTGCGGCGCTGGCCTCCTACTGTAATACCATCCCTACCCCGCAGGGCGGCACGCATGAGACGGGCTTCCGTAACGCACTGGTCAAAGGCCTGCGCGCATGGGGGGATCAGCGGTCCAACAAGAAAGCTGCCTCCATCACGGCGGAAGACGTGCTGGGCATGATTGCCGCCAAGCTCTCCGTCTTTATCCGGGATCCGCAGTTTCAGGGGCAGACCAAGGAAAAGCTGACTTCCTCCGAAGCCAGCAAACTGGTGGAAACCGCGCTGCGGGATCGGTTTGACCACTGGCTGGCCCAGAACCCGCCGCAGGCCGATGCCCTGCTCGGTTTTGTGATTGAGCGGGCCGAAGAACGTCTGCGCCGCCGCGAGCAGAAAGACACGCCGCGTAAAAGTGCAACACGCCGCCTGCGCCTGCCGGGTAAGCTGACCGACTGCACGCGGGAACGCGCCGAAGAAACTGAAATCTTTCTGGTGGAGGGTGACTCCGCCGGTGGGTCCGCCAAGCAGGCCCGCAACCGGGAAACGCAGGCCGTCCTGCCTCTACGCGGGAAAATTCTGAACGTGGCCAGCGCCACCACGGAAAAACTCCGCGCCAATCAGGAACTACGGGATCTGATTGAAGCCCTCGGCTGCGGTTCGGGCGACCGGTTTGAACTGAGCAAGCTGCGCTATGGCCGCGTCATCATCATGACCGATGCTGACGTGGACGGTGCGCATATTGCCTCGCTGCTCATGACGTTCTTCTACCGTGAACTGCCGGATCTGATCCGCAACGGGCGGCTCTATCTGGCGCAGCCACCGCTTTACCGGCTGACCCAGGGTGCACACACCGTCTATGCGATGGATGATGCTGACCGTGAGCGCAAAATGAAAACCGCCTTCAAGGCGCGGGGCAAGATTGATGTCTCCCGCTTTAAAGGTCTGGGCGAAATGCCTCCGGGTGACCTGAAAGAAACCACCATGGACCCCAAACGCCGCACGCTGCTGCGCGTAGTGGCCCTGCCGGAAGATCGGCTGGCCACGCGGGAAAGGGTGGAAAGCCTGATGGGCCGTAAGCCGGAACTCCGCTTTGCCTTCATTCAGGAACACGCTCAGTCTGTTGGTGAACTGCTGGATGTATGATCCAGCCCCCTTTTTCTAACATCATGTTCGGCATGCTCCGGACTCATGGACACGCCTGAGCATGCCTGCTTCCTTTGCCAACAGCCCTCTTAAGGAACGCGTGCTTGCGCTAACCCAGCTGGTCGGCAGCATGATCTGCCTCCAGTTTGGCTCATCACTGGCTAAATCTCTGTTCCCGCTTTTTGGGGCTGGGGGCATGGTCGGCCTGCGCACGGCGTTTGCGGCCATTGCGCTGGTTGTGTTTTTCCGCAGCTGGCATGCCATCTCACGCCGCACCCTTCGGCTTGTGCTGCCTTACGGCATTGCCATTGCCGGGATGAACCTGTGCTTCTACCTCGCACTGGAACGCATTCCGCTGGGCATGACCGTCGCCATTGAATTTACCGGCCCGCTGTTTCTGGCCTTTATTGGCTCCCGCAGGCTGGCTGACATCGGCTGGATTACCCTCACAGTGCTGGGCCTGTGCCTGCTGCTGAAGCCGGATACAGCCGCTCTGCCGGATATGGTGGGCGTTGGGTATGCCGTGGGGGCAGCTATCTGCTGGGCGCTCTACATCGTTTTTGGCAAACGCATGACCGGCAAGCTCTCCCCCGGCCACGCCTGCGCTCTGGGCCTGTTGTCCAGCGCCGTCATCCTGTTCCTGCCCTGCTTCACCCCGGCGTTCCTGATCGGCCTGAACCACCCGCTCCTGCTGGGCATGGCAGTGCTGGTGGCACTGAGCTCCTCCGCGCTGCCTTACGCGCTGGAAATGCAGGCCATGCACCGCCTTTCCGCGCGGGATCTGGGCGTGCTGTATAGTCTGGAACCTGTCTGTGCGGCCTGTGCGGGGATTCTGCTACTCCACGAAACCCTTTCCCCCCTGCGCATGGGCGGCATTTTGTGCATTGTGCTGGCCTCTGCGGGCACAGTGCTAACACCGGGCAAAAAAGGCCCGCCGAACGAACAGCCTGAATTACCGCAGTAAAACTGCCGCCCACCAACGCCGGAAAGGCCCGGTCTAAAAGGCCCGTTTTACCGGGCCGCCAGATGCACCGTGGCGTCTGGCAGAGAGGCCGTAGCTGTGAGAGCGCCATGATGCATGGCCTGCATCACTACGGGGTCAAACAGGCGGGTAAAGCTACCGGGGTGAACGCCCATCCAGAGTGTGACAAGCGCCAGCGGAGCAAGCACCGCCATTTCCCCCACACTCAAATCGCGCAGCAGATGCACAGCCCCCTGCACGCCGCCAAACAGCACCCGGCGATACAGGGAGAGCATATACACCGCCCCCATAATCATGGTGCCTCCGGCCAGCAGCGCGACCCAGACTGAGACGTGAATCGCCCCCATCAGCACCAGCACCTCACCCACAAAGGAGCCGGTGCCGGGCAGGCCGATATTGGCCATGGTAAACAGCATGGTCAGCAGAGCCAGCACCGGCATTTGCCGCGCCACACCACCCAAAGCAGAAATCTGCTGCGTGTCCGACCGCAGGGCGACCGCTGAAACACAGAAGAACAGTGCAGCAATCACCACGCCATGCGAGAGCATCTGGAAGATAGCGCCATCAATGCCTTCTGCCGTCAGCGTGAACAGCCCCACGGCAATCATGCCCATGTGGGAGAAGGAGGAATAGGCGATCACCCGCTTCATATCCGTCTGCGCAAAGGCGACGAAAGCGGCATAGAGAATCGCCACCACACCCAGCGCCAGCACATAGGGGGCGAACAGATGGGCGGCATCCGGGAACATCAGCACCCCAAACCGCAGCAGACCATACGCCCCGGTTTTGGACAGCACGCCGGAAAGCATGGCGGAGGCCGGAGCCGGTGCTTCGGAATACGCATCCGGCAGCCAGGCATGCAGAGGGAACAGCGGAAGCTTCACGCCAAACGCCAGCAGGAAGGCCAGAAGCAGCCAACCTTGCAGGGAATGGGAAAAGCCTGCCTGCATGAGTGCCGGAATATCCGTCGTTCCCGCCTGCTGCCACATCACGATCAGAGCGATGAGCATGAACAGCGAGCCGCCGAACGTGAACAGGAAGAACTGCAACGAGGCCCATGCCCGCTTCGGGCCGCCCCAGATGCCGATCATCAAACTCGCGGGGATCAGCGTTGCTTCATAAAACACATAGAACAGCAGCAGGTCCTGCGCGGAAAACAGGCCGAAGAGCGCCGTTTCCAGCAGCAGCATGGCGGCCACAAACTCCCGTGCCTGCGTGCGGATGCTGCGCGCCCCCGCGGCCATGGCCAGCGGGGTAAGAAACGCTGTGAGCAGGATAAACACCAGCGAGATGCCATCCACTCCGGTATGGTAGGAGATCCCGGCATCCGAGACCCAGCCCAGCCGGGTTTCAAACTGCAGGCCCGGTGTTGCGGGGTTAAAACCGCACCACAACGCAACGCTCAGCGCCAGAACGGCCAGACTGGTCCCCAGCCCGATCCGCCGGGCCAGAAGGTCCTGCGCCTCCCCTCCCCGACAAAAAAGCCAGGCTACCAGCGCACCCGCCAGTGGGACATAAGTTATCAGAGACAGCAGAGCATGGGGCACAGCGTTTTTACCATCCAGATTGCATCACTTCATTCTGACCCTGCTCTCTTTTAGAAAGAGAAACCAGAGAAGTGCTGTTCACGTTCCGCAGAGCACACGCCAATACTCTGTGAGAACCTGCGGAGTCTCACCGCCGCCCGAACAGTTTTTCCAGATCGTTTTTTGTCATTTTCAGCCATGTGGGCCGCCCGTGGGAACAGGTGCCAGCGCGCGGCGTGGCCTCCATCTGCCGCAGCAGGGCGTCCATTTCTTCCCGGCTCAGGCGTCGCCCGGCGCGAATACTGCCGTGGCAGGCCATGCGGGCAATCACCGCGTCCAGCCGCCCGTCCAGCGAGGGCATTTCATCCGGCGCGCCGGAATCATCCGCTTCCAGCTCTTCGGCCAGATCGCGCAGCAGGCCAATGGCGTCCGTGGTGTTCAGCATGGCGGGGAGAGCACGCACCAGTACAGCAGTGCCGCCAAAGGCTTCCAGCTCAATGCCCAGTTTGGCCAGCATCTCCTGCCGGCTCACCAGCACGTCCACCTGCCCGCGTGGCAGTTCCACCACATCCGGCACCAGCAGGCGCTGCCCGCGTATGCTACCGCTGAGGAACTGCTCCCGCAGGCGCTCATGCGTCAGCCGCTCATGCGCGGCATGCTGGTCCACCAGCACAAGACTGCCATCCGCTGCCACCGCAATAATGTAAGTATCCAGCACCTGCGCCACCGCCGCCCCCAAGGGGTGCGCGGCGGCCTGCTGTGCAGAAACAGCGGATGGCGGGGCAGTTCCGGCAGCATACGACTCCGGCAATACCCCCGGTGCCCTGCTACCCGCATCCCATCCGCCAGCGCCCGGCGCATAACCGGAGGCAAGCCCGCTCTGCCCGTCCTGCGTTGGCCCATCCGATGAGAAGGCAGGCGCATCTAATCCGGCCCCAAAGCCCCCAGAACCAGACATGTCTGAACCCCGCGGGCCGTCCTCAGCGCCGGTGCCGTTCCCATACAAGCCCGTCCCATCCCCCGAAGGCAAAGGCGGCAGCATACGGGCGGACGGCGTATCCCCCAGCCCAAGACGCGGCTCGGCAAAGCTTCCCTGCGTGCCATATGGCATAGGCCGCTGGCCCGGTGCGGGAGGCGCTGGCTGTTGCGGCGTGTTTTCCGGCGGATACCAGATGCGACCCGGCCTGACGGCGGAAAACGAAGGCCGGACGCCTACGCTGCCTGCACCGGCCTCCAGCGCCCGCCCCAGCGTGCCGATGACCAGAGAGCGGACAGAGGCCTCATCCGCAAAGCGCAATTCTGTTTTGGCGGGGTGGACGTTCACGTCCACGCGGTCGGGCGGGATGGTGAGCATCAGCGCCACCACGGGATGCCGCCCATGTTCAATGACCCGCCGATACGCCACGCGCACAGCGGTTTTCAAAACCGGGTCCACCACCGGACGGCCGTTGACCAGCATGAACTGCCCTGCCGCCGTCGCCCGATGCACGGACGGCCCGCAGGCAAAACCGGACAGCGTCATACCGTCCCGCTCGCCGTGAATTTTCAGAAAGCCATCGGCCTCATTGGCCCCCAGCAGGGCCGCCGCCCGGGCCGCCATATCCTGCGCGGGCAAATCAAACACCACGCGGTCATCCATGCTGAAGCGAAAGGCCGTATCCGGCACCGCCAGCGCCAGACGCCGGATGACGCTCTCGGCATGCCGTCCTTCAACGCGCGCGCTTTTGAGAAACTTGCGCCGGGCCGGGGTCGCAAAAAACAGGTCTTCCACCACCACACTGGTGCCCGGTGCGCCTGCGCTGGGTTCAGGCGGAAAAATCCTGCCGCCTTCGACGCGGATTTTCCACGCGCCACTCTCGCCACGCGGGCGGGAGGTGATGCTCAGCCGCGCCGCAGCCCCGATGGACGGCAGCGCCTCCCCCCGGAAGCCGAGGGTGCGAATATGAACGAGGGATTCGTCCTGCAATTTGGACGTACAGTGGCGTTCAACTGCCAGCATGAGTTCATCCGGGAACATGCCGTTCCCGTCATCCGTCACAATAATCTGGTCAATCCCGCCATTTTGCAGACTGACATCCAGCCGCTTTGCCCCGGCATCAATGGCGTTTTCCACCAGTTCCTTGAGGGCAGCCGCAGGGCGTTCAATCACCTCACCCGCGGCAATGCGGTTCACCAGTACTTCCGGCAGCCGCCGCAGCGCAGGCCGCAACGGCAGGGTGCCGGACGTTTCAGATGAGGAGGAAACCGGGTCCGACATGGTCAGACCTTAGCCTTAGAACAGGCCGGATTTTTTAGGATGCACTGTGGGGGTCACGCCTTTGGTCGGCTTGTTCCCCAGAGCCGCATTGGCTTTCAGGCGGCGGTTTTCCGCATCTGCATCAACAGCAGACCCGGCATTGCCACCTTTCCAGAACATCAGCTGGCTCACAAAGCCGGAGCCCGCAGCCCCAAGCTCGCCTTCATCCGGCGCATCGGAGGCGTCTGCCGCTTCATTCACCAGAATGGACTGGGCACCGCTGGTATCCCCGTTGGTGCCACGCAGCGCCACATCCGGAGAGAGCGTTTCCAGAGCCTGCAGGCGTTCACTCTCATCCTGCGGGCGGTCTGCCCCACTTACCGGCTTGGCCAGCGCATCCATGGGCGGCATGGACAGCGGCGCACGAGTGGTGACGGTGTATTCATCCGGCATACTGCGTTCCAGCCCGAACGCACGGGCGGCTTCCGTCCCGGAACACCCGGTCAGCATTACGCAGCCACCCAGAAGAAGCAGCGGAGAAATCAGTGTCGAGACACGGCACGCCATCTTCTGTCTTATATCCTTCCTGCCCAGCCTGCCGGTACGACAGGTTGCTTTATAAATCACGATGCCTGCTGCTGCCGGTCCGAGAAGACACTCTGCAACACCAGAACACAGACTGCACATACAATAGCAGAGTCAGCCACATTAAACACATACCATGACCAACCAAAAGCATGTGCATGAATAAAATCGACCACCGCGCCATAACGCACGCGGTCAATCACGTTGCCAATGGCCCCGCCGGTAATAGCCCCCACGCAGGCGGCTGTCAGTTTACTGGGGGTTCTGGCCATCCACACCAGCAGGCCGGAGGCCACGCTGAGCGCGATAACGGAAAACAGAATCCGCCCGGCATTGCCTAAACCACCGAACATCCCGAACGTCACCGCATGGTTCCAGACCATGGTGAAGTTCAGGCCCGGCATGACCTTGACGGAAACCCGGTCCGGCAGATCCAGCCCATACAAAATCCAGTATTTGCTGAGCTGATCCGCCGAGAGAGCCAGCATCAGCACCAGAAAGCCGATGCCGAAGGGCCGGCGCACAAGCGGTGTGCTCACGCGCCCTCCTGCACAGCCGTTGTCACCTGCTGTTCCCGCTCCGCCACCACATCGGCACAGCGCAGGCACAGGCCCGGCGCCCCGTCTCGCGTGCCGGTTTCCGGCAGAACTTGCCAGCAACGAGCGCATTTCTCACCCTCTGCCGGACGCACAACCGGAGCCCCATGCAGTTCGCCACCTTCTTCGCCCTCGACATAAACCGAGCTGCTCTGCGGAGCGATCAGCACGTCGACGTGCGAGACAATGGCCAACTCGCTCCAGTTCACCCCGGCAAACTCAGCCGCTTCCTCTTCAGAAAGGGTCAGTTCCACCTGGGCCTGCAACGAAGAGCCAACGGTGCCATCACGCCGCGCGCCTTCAATTTCCGTGGTGATGATACGCCGCACACCGCGCAGGCGCGTCCAGCGTTCATCCAGTTCCGGATTGCTCCACTCAGCCGGCAGATCCGGGAAGGCCTGCAGATGCACGCTTTCACCGTCCCCAAAGCGGGCCGTCCATGCTTCTTCCGCCGTAAAGACCAGCACCGGCGCCAGCCATGTGGTCAGGCAGCGATGCAGATGGTCCAGCACTGTCCGGGCCGCACGACGCGTCAGGCTGGACGGCGCATCGCAATAGAGCGTGTCCTTGCGGATATCGAAGTAGAAGGCCGACAGATCCGTGGTGCAGAAGCCATGCAGGGCCGGATAGACCCCAACCCATTCATGCGTTTCCACAGCGCGAGTCATCAGGCCGCCAAGGTCGGTCAGGCGATGCAGCACCCAGCGTTCCAGTTCCGGAAGCTGGTCATACGGCAGCGCTTCTTCTTCCGTAAAGCCATCCAGAGCGCCCAGCAGCCAGCGCAGCGTATTACGCAGGCGGCGATAGAGTTCGCCCTGCTGCTTGAGGATTTCCTTACCGATGCGCAGATCTTCATTGGTGTCGGAATTCATGACCCACAGGCGCAGGATATCCGCGCCCAGATTGTCATTCACTTCCTGCGGCGCGATCACGTTGCCCAGAGATTTGGACATTTTGCGACCGTGCTCATCCAGCACAAAGCCGTTGGTCACAACAGCCTTGAAGGGTGAAATGCCCCGCGTACCAACACTTTCCAGCAGTGAGGACTGGAACCAGCCGCGATGCTGGTCAGACCCTTCCAGATACAGATCTGCCGGGAAGGACAGACCGGGCTGGCCGAGCACGAAGGAATGGGTGGAACCACTCTCGAACCAGACATCGACAATGTCGAACACCTGCTCGTAATCGTCCGCGTTGCGCCCTTCCCCAAGGAAGCGAGAGGCCGGAGAGCTGTACCATGCGTCAGCCCCTTCCTCACGGAAGATGTCCACAACACGCTGCATCACTTCGGCATCACGCAGGACTTCGCCGGTGCGTTTTTCAACAAACACGGCAATGGGCACGCCCCATGCGCGCTGGCGGCTGATGCACCAGTCGGGGCGATTTTCGATCATGGACGTCAGGCGGTTGCGGGCCTGTGCGGGCACAAACGTCACATCATCCAGCGCATTCAGCGCCTTCTGACGGAGTGCGGCCTCGCCATCCATGCGGATGAACCACTGCGGCGTGGCGCGATAGATCACCGGGGCGCGGGAGCGCCAGGAATGCGGATAGGAATGAACCAGTTCACCACGGGCCACCAGACCGGCTGGTGCTGTGCCTGCAGCGTTGGCCTGCTCCATTACAGCGGTCAGCGTCGCACAGACCGGGTCCGCTGCCTTGAACACATGCACACCGGCAAAACCCGGAACCCACGGCGCATATGTGCCATCATCCTGTACGGTTTCCGGCACTTCCACGCCGTAATCCCTGCACAGACGGAAGTCGTCCTCACCATGAGCCGGGGCCATGTGCACAAGGCCCGTGCCTGCTTCCGTCGTGACAAAATCACCCGGCAGCATCGGCACGTCATAATCATAGCCGGAGCCACGCAGCGGATGCGCGCAGACGGCCCCCTTCAGCGCCTCACCCGGCAGGGTGTAGAGAATATGGTGCGCGGAAATATGGGCTTCGTTGCAGAAGCTGTCCACCAGTGCTTCGGCCACCAGAACCTTGGCACCCGGCTCCAGCAGAGCGCCCTCACGCGTTTCATCCACACGCAGCACCACGTAGGTGATCTCCGGCCCGTAAGCCAGCGCGCGGTTACCGGGGATGGTCCACGGCGTGGTGGTCCAGATCACCACGGACACATCCTTGAGCGCATGCGCCGGGGTGGGGTCTTTCACAATGGGGAAAGCCACCAGAATGGTTGTGGATTTGTGGTCGTGATATTCAATTTCAGCTTCGGCCAGAGCGGTTTTTTCAACCGGGCTCCACATCACGGGACGCAGGCCGCGATACAGACCGCCATTGAGCAGAAAACGCCCGATTTCCCCGACGATGGCGGATTCGGAAGAAAAATCCATGGTCGCGTAGCGGTTGGCCCATTCGGCCTGCACGCCAAGGCGCTTGAACTCTTCCATCTGCACGCCCAGCCATTTGGCGGCATAGGCGCGGCATTCCGCACGGAATTCCAGCACAGGCACGGAATCCTTATCCCGTTTCGCCTTGCGGTATTCCTCTTCCACCTTCCACTCAATCGGCAGACCATGGCAGTCCCAGCCCGGCACATACCGCACGGCATAGCCGGACATGCGGTGGGCGCGGTTGATGACGTCCTTGTTGATCTTGTTCATCGCGTGGCCGATGTGCAGGTGGCCGTTCGCATACGGAGGGCCATCATGCAGCGTGAAGGGCTGACGGCCTTCCGCCTGCTGCTTTATCTGCGCATCCAGCCCAATCTCAGCCCACTGGGCAAGCCAGTCCGGCTCCCGCTTTGGCAGGTTGCCACGCATGGGGAAGGGCGTGCGGGGCAGAAAGACGGTATCGCGATACAGATCGGCGTTAGCGCTTTTCTCTGAATCACTGCTGCTGGATTTAGACATGGAACGGCAGGTGTCACTCTGGTTCGGGTTCGGCACAACAACAGGCCCGCCAGACTGGCAGACCTGCACGTTTATCCGTTATCCAAGCGCAAGCCCAAAGGGTCAAGCTGCAAGGGGCATTATCAGGGTTAATTCCCGCGCAGTTCTTCTTCCAGAACGCCACGAGCCTGCACGGCATCCTGCCTGATCTGGTCTTTCAGCGCGTCCAGCCCTTCAAAGCGTTTTTCCGCCCGCAACATGCGGTGCAGCGCGACAGAGAGGGTCTGGCCATACAGGTCGCCGTCAAAGTCAAACAGATTGACTTCCAGCCGGCTTTCCTGCCCGTCATTAATCGTCGGGCGGCGGCCGATATTGGCCACACCGGGCCGCGTCTGGCCGTTGGGCAAGCGCACCGTGACGGCATACACGCCGCGAGCGGGTTCCAGATGCCGCCCGAGCGGAATGTTGGCGGTGGGGAAGCCCAGCAGACGGCCTCGCTTGTCGCCATGCTTGACCTCACCCCGGATAAACCACGGGCGCCCCAGCTCTTCCGCAGCCCGTTCCGGGTAGCCATCCTGCAACAGCCGCCGGATGCGGGAAGAGGAATACGGTCCTGCCCCGTCGGACAGCGCCTGCACGGGGGTAAAGCCCATCCCCAGTTCCGCCGAGCGTTCGGACAGGAACGTCACGTCGCCCCCGCGCCGGTGCCCGAAAGCAAAATCCGGCCCGCAGGCCACATGCTTCAGGCCCAGCGCATCATACAGCACATCTTCCACAAACCGCTCGGCGGACATCTGGGAGAAGGCTTCATCAAATTTGATCTGGAAGACATGCCGCACACCCAGCGCCTCAAGCGCTGCCAGCTTTTCAGCTGACAGGGTCAGGCGAAACGGCGGGTCCTGCGGGCGGAACAGTTCACGCGGGTGCGGGTCAAACGTCACCACAGCCAGAGGTAGGTCAGGCCGGGCGGAATGGAGGGTATGCACCAGATGAGCGTGCCCAAGATGCACCCCATCAAAATTCCCCAGAGCAGCAGCGCAGCCACGAGCTTCATCGGGGATGGCCTTCCAGTTCTCGTGCAGCTGCGCCCGGATCACGCCTGCGGCTCCGCACCGCGCAGACCGAACAGACGCGCCGCATCCTGCAGGGTTGCCGCCACCGGATGGCGCTTGCCTGCCACCGTGCCATCATCCGGACGGACAATCTGGCAGACCTGCAACCCGGCATCCGCTGCGGCATCAAGCTCCGCCGTCACATCAGAGAGAAACAGCACATCCTCAGGCTTCCAGCCGGTTTCCAGCAGGATGTTGCGATAGCTCTTCTCGTCTTTCTTGCCGCCCACACGCAGATCAAAAAACCGGCTGAACAGCGGTGTGACGTCACCCTGCTGCGTATGGCCGTAAATCAGCTTTTGCGCAGGCTCGGAGCCGGAAGAATAGACCGCCAGCGTCACCCCGGCTCTGGACCAGGCTTCCAGCGCTGGCACGACATCCGGATACAGGCTGGCAATCAGTTCACCGCGCTGATAGCCCTGCCCCCACACAATGCCCTGAAGCGCCTTGAGCGGGCTGACTTTGGCATCCTCATCCATCCAGCGCGTCAGCTGATCCATGGGGGGCACACCGGGGGCCAGACGGGCAATTTCTTCCAGCTGCTCATGCACCACCGGGTCATGCGCATGTTCCGCCACCAGTTTAGGCAGATGGGTGCGGGCATAAGGGAACAGCACCTGATGCACGAAGGAGACCGGGGCAGTTGTGCCCTCAATATCCAGCAGGGCGACGCGCGGCGTGTGAGAGACTGCACTCATTGATCGTAAGCCATAAAACGGTTTGCAAGGTCGGTGCCGGTATAGTCTGCAATCCAGCCTTCCTTGCGGGTAAAAATCCGCAGAGCCACCACATCCGGCGCAGGCCCGGCATCAAACCAGTGCTTCGTGCCCTCGGGTACGGAAATCAGGTCTGTCTGGGTGCATTCCACATCGTAAATTTTGTCCGCCACATGCAGGATGAAGTGGCCGGAGCCATGCACAAAAAAGCGCACTTCATCTTCACTATGCGTATGTTCGGACAGGAATTTGGCCCGCAGCGCAGGAAGATTGGGCGTGTTGGGGTCCACGCGCATAACGTCAGCAGAGCCTGCCCCCGTCTCGCCCATCAGCTTGTCCAGAAACGGACGATAGGTGGCCAGAACCGTCTCTGCATCAGCAGAGCGCGGCGGGATTTCCGGGCCTTCCCACCGTTCAAACCGCACACCCAGCGGGCGCAGCTGGCTGGCGATTTCCGCCGAGTCCTGCGTTTGCAGAACCGGGGTTTCGGGGACGGTATCCTGATAGATGGTCAGCGTGCTCACAGGCCCAGCTTCCTTCTTTCCAGCAGGCAGGCCAGAAGAAACTCCAGCCCTTCCAGCCGCGCCAGTGCGGTCGGCATATCCTTACCCCACACATACACGCCATGGCCGCGAATAATGTAGCCCGCCGCCATGCTGCCGAAGGAGGGTGCGACCACCTGCGCCAGACGCGCAATGTCCTGATCGTTCTCAAACAGAGGCACCGGCACAGACGTTTCGTGCGTGGTCTGGCCTTCAAACACTTTCAGCACTTCATAGTCTGCAAGGTGAAGAGCCGGGCCTTTCTCAATCATGGACAGCACGGTCGCCGCCACGGAATGTCCGTGCAGCACGGCTCCGGCCGTGGGGTCCTGCTGATAGATCTGGCAATGCAGCAGCGTTTCCGCACTTGGCTTATCGCCGCTGCGGTGGGGCTTTCCGGCCTCATCAACCGTGATCACATCCGCTGCCTGCAGGAAGCCCTTGTGGCAGCCGGAGCGGGTGATGGCGATGCGCCCATCCGGCAGACGGCGGCTGATATTCCCTGCCGTGGCAGGCACCCAGCCACGCGCATCCATCCGCTGCCCAGCCACCAGAATATCCTGCGTGGCGCGTGCAAAATCCGTCATGGTTTCGCTCATGCTTTAAATCCGGCCTTTAATCCGCCTGCGGACCGCCCGAGGGCGGCCTGCGTCCTGCCGTGCCGTACGGCTGGCCTCAGGGCTGGTGTGTTTTTTCAGGCTGCACAGCAGCGGGGTCTGCCGGTTTGGCAGCAGGCGGGGGAGAAATATGGCCACCGGCGCGGGGAGCCGATTCATCCATCGGTTCATCATCCGCCATGTGCTTCTTGAAGGATTTAATCCCCTTCGCGAAATCACCCATCATGGAGCTGATCTTGCCGCCACCGCCAAAAACCACCAGCACAACCGCAAGCACAATCAGCCAGTGCCAGATGCTTAAGCTACCCATTCAACAGCCCTCTGTTTATAAGGCCGGCGCACTGCGAACGGCCAAAATTCCCTGTTTCTGTTCTGACCACATGGCGGCGCTTCCCCCATCATGCAAGCCCGATCTCTCTGCGGGGCCTGAAAAACGGGGCAAAACACCGTGCGGACCGATCACCCGGCGGACGCCAGCCTCAGGAGCTGCCGCCCTCCAGCACAGGTTCTATAAATCCATACGTAGGGTAGACGGTTTTCCCCATGCCGTGAATAGGCGACCACCAGACACGCACCTGCGTCCAGTTATTCCCCGGTGAGATATCTTCCACCGGCGCGCGGCGCGTCACACGTCCCGGCTCCCAGTTGGCGTGGTCCACCAGCACAAGGCGGGAGTTTTTCACGGCCCGCACTACAGAGACATGCCCGGATGGCAGACGCCGTGTGGAGCGGAACACCAGCACCTCGCCCGGTTCCGGCGCGGAAGTGCGGGTGTAATGCCCCCCGGCCTGCCGCCACCAGCTGGCTGCGGCGCCGCGTAACTGAACGCCGGAATGCTCCCGCGCATACGGCGCGCACTGCACAGAACCACCCCATCCGCCATGCCCGGCACAGGCTGCCAGCAACAGCGGCAGTAACAGAACACTCCAACGCTTCACGACTCGGCCCTCAAACGCTCCATCCACTCCTGCGCTTCCGCAGGGTCCATCTCCAGCACCCGCTGCGCTACATCCCGACCAAACCCGGCACGGGCCAGAATGCCCATAGCGCGGCGTTCCTCAACCTCTTCCGGGCTCAGGCCGCGTCCGCCCTCTTCTTCCTTCGCCGCAGACGCACGCGGTGGGCGGAGAGACGGCATTCCGGCAAATGGCCCCAACCGCCGCTTGCGCGCCAGCACAAGGGCTGAAGACAGTTCAACTTCCGCAGGAGAAAACCCTTCGACCACCTCCTGCAAGGCGGCCTCACGCACATCAGCCTCCACCCCACGGGCGGCCAGATGCGCCTGCACGGCCCGACCGGAGCGACCGGAGCGCACTAATCGACGGGCGCGGGCCTGCGCAAAAGCGGCGTCATCCACAGCGCCCAGACGAATCATATCGTCCGCTACAGTTTCCACCACCGGGCGCAGGGCTGCGGCTGTGGCACGCACATCCTCCTGCTCGGCCCCGGCTTTCAGGGCGCTCCGCTCCCAGCGGGCAATACGGCGCAGCAACACCTGCTCCAGCCCCTGCCGCGTGGTGGAAAAGCGCGCCAGATGCGCCAGAGCCGCTTCTCGCAAAACCTTCCGATCAGGCGGCGGAACATCGGAAGGGGGTGCAGTATCAGATCCCATGCCCGCCCTTATGCCTCATTTTGCTGCAAAAAGACCATTCCTGACCCATTTACCCCTCCCCTGCGCAAGAAATGTGACAGTTTCATGCGAGATTTTCGTTTTAGGCGTTTGACTCTGCCCGCAGGACACCGTCATCATGCCGGGTGCAAACGGGTCGCCCGCTCCAGATCAGGCAGCGGGCATTTTCTGTTTTGCACTCTTTTCCTTTTTTGATGACCACCTCACACGCAGCACAAAGAATTATTCCATGATTCCAGCCCTGACACCGACCTACAACCGTGCCCCCCTCGCTTTTGAGCGTGGCGAAGGCGCCTGGCTGTACACGACGGACGGGCGACGATTTCTGGACTTTGCTGCGGGCATTGCCACCTGCTCCATCGGGCATGCGCACCCGCATATGGTCAAAGAACTCCGCGAGCAGGTGGGCCGCGTCATGCACGTCTCCAACCTGTTCCAGATCCCGCAGGCCACGCGGCTGGCCGAACGGCTGGTTGCCAACAGCTTTGCGGACAGCGTGTTCTTCTGCAATTCCGGCGCGGAAGCTAATGAAGGCATGGTGAAGTTTGCCCGTCGGGCGCAGGCCATGTCCGGCCACCCGGAACGGACGGACATTATCTGCATGGATGGCGCGTTCCATGGCCGGACGCTGGCCATGCTCTCCGCCACAGGCAACCCGAAATATCTGGAAGGCTTCGGCGCTCCGGTTCCGGGGTTTGTGCATGTGCCGTTTAATGACATCGCAGCCCTGAAAGCCGCCATTACGCCGCAGACAGCCGCCATCATGCTGGAGCCCATTCAGGGGGAAAGCGGCATTAAGGTTGCCAGCCCTGAGTATCTGAAAGCCGTCCGCGCGCTGTGTGATGAAACCGGCGTGCTGCTGGCGCTGGATGAAGTGCAGTGCGGCGTAGGCCGGACTGGCAAGCTTTTTGCGCATGAATGGGCCGGGATTACGCCGGATGTGATGTCCGCTGCCAAAGGTCTGGGCGGTGGCTTCCCCATCGGGGCCGTTCTGGCGACGGAAGCTGTTGCCAAGAACATGACGGCGGGCACGCACGGCACGACCTTTGGTGGTAACCCGCTGGCCTGCACGGCGGGCAATGCGGTGCTGGATGTTCTGCTGGCTCCGGGCTTTCTGGAGCAGGTCTGCGCCCGCGCGGCTCTGCTGGATGGCTTGCTGGACGAACTGGTGCAGAGCGCACCCACCATTTTTGCGGAACGGCGTGGCCTTGGCCTGCTGATCGGCCTGCGCTGCGTGCTGCCGGTTGGCACTGTGCAGGCCGCAGCGCAGGACGCCGACCTGCTGTGCGTGACAGCGGGTGACAACGTACTGCGTCTGGTCCCGCCCCTGACGATTTCTGAAGATGAATGCCGTGAGGCTGTCTCCCGCCTTAAAAAAGCGGTGCAGATTTTGACCAATACCCAAAATAACAAAACACTGGAGCCCACCCTGTGAGCGCTGCCCTTTCCTCTCTCTCCACCCCCACCAAGCAGACCGGGCCGCGCCACTTCCTCGACCTGAAAGATCTGGACGCCACAACCCTGCGCCAGATTCTGGATGTCGCTGCCGGTATGAAGCAGATGCAGAAGGGCCGCCGCTTCCCACTGCATCCGCGCGTGCCGCTGGCTGGCCGGGCGCTGGGGATTATCCTCTCCAAACCCTCCACCCGCACCCGTGTCTCCTTTGAAGTGGGGATTCGTCAGCTGGGCGGGGATGCCGTCATCCTCTCCCCGGCCGACATGCAGATTGGCCGTGGTGAGACCATTACAGACACCGCCCGCGTTCTCTCCCGTTTTGTGGATGCGCTGGTGCTGCGCACAGGCCGCACGGAAAACCTGCATGAGCTGGCGCGTGCCGCCAGCGTGCCGGTGATCAACGGTCTGACGCCAGCTTCTCACCCGGTGCAGATTCTGGCCGATATCCTGACGTATGAAGAGCATCGCGGGCCGGTCAAAGGCCGCACCTTTGCCTGGACGGGTGACGGCAACAACGTGCTGGTCTCCCTGATTGAAGGGGCTGTGCGCTTCGGCTTCAAGCTGCGCGCCGCCACCCCGGCAGACATGGCCCCGCCGCAGGACGTGCTGGACTGGGCGAAAAAAGAAGGTGGCGATGTGGTGCTGACCACAGACCCGCGCGCTGCCGTGGACGGTGCTGACTGCGTGGTGACGGACACATGGCTGAGCATGTCGGACTCGGAAGAAGAATCTGCCATGCGCCTTGCCAAGCTCTCTCCCTACCGGGTGGATGCGGCTCTGATGGCCGTGGCCGCGCCGGATGCCCTGTTCATGCACTGCCTGCCTGCCCATATTGGGGAGGAAGTGACGGAAGACGTATTTGAAGGCCCGCAATCCGTCGTGTTTGATGAAGCCGAGAACCGTCTGCACGCTCAGAAAGGCCTGCTGGCCTGGACGATGGGCGGAGAGAACTGGCTCTCTTTCGGGAAGGAATAAGCAATGAACGGCGCGGATAAACCCGTAACCCCCTCCGGCACGGAAGATACACCGGCCACACCGGGATGGGTGGAAGACAGTCTGGACACCATTCTGGCCAGCCTGCCGCTTACAGCGGAGAAACTTGCGCCGTTCCGTGCCTCCTATCTGGACTGTCTGGCTGGCTGTGGCCGCGCTGCGGATCTGGACAGCGCGCATGACGCCTGCCGTCAGGGCTTTCTGCGCGCCCTTAAGGACAGTCTGGGCCTGAATGCCGAGGCCGCCCGCGCGCTGGAACAGCAGCTTGAACAGCTGGAACTGTCCATCTCCTCAGACGTCTGAGCCCCTGCATCAGTCAGCAAGGACGCCCCCTGTTATTGCCGGGGGTGCCTCCCCATATTGTCAGCACTGATCGCATTTAAGGTTTTTTATGGAAACTCCTGCTTTTCTTGACCGTGACCGTCCCGATGTGCCGGATCTGGTTGTGCCCGGTGGCGTCACGCCATTCTATCTGCAAGGCCGCCCTGTGCGTGGGCGTCTGGTGCGCCTTGGCGTGCTGACCGATGTGCTGCTGACCCGCCATGACCACCCCAATGTGGTGAACCGTCTGGCCGGGAAAGCCCTCGCACTGGTCGCCGGCCTCGCCTCTGCGCTGAAGTTTCAGGGCGCGTTTTCTCTCCAGATCAAAGGCGACGGCCCCGTCACCATGCTGGTAGCAGACTGCACCGACACCGGCGCGCTGCGCTTTTACGCCCGCACGGATGATGACGCGCTGGACGCTCTGCTTCAGGACACCCCGAACCCGACTGACCGTGACCTGCTGGGCAATGGCTATATGGCCCTCACGGTTGATCAGGGTCCGGACATGGAGCGGCATCAGGGTATTGTGGACCTTGCGGGCGATGACCTCGCCGCTATGGCGACGCATTACTTCAGCACCAGTGAGCAGCATGCCTGCTGGATCTATCTATGCTGCACCATGACGGATGCAGGCTGGCGCGCTGGCGGCCTTGTGCTGGAACGCATTGCCGGTGAAGGCGGTACCCACGTTGTGGGCGATGAAGACGCCGACGCAAGCTGGGAAACCGCCACTATTCTGGCCTCCACGCTGTCCACAAAGGAAGTGCTGGACGACGCCCTGCCGTCTGCCACCCTGCTGCACCGCCTGTTCCATCAGGAAGATCTGCACGTCAGCCAGCCCCGCGCTCTGGCTTATGGCTGCCGGTGTTCCCGCGCTCGTCTGGCCAATGTGCTGGAAGGGTTCGACACGGATGATCTGGACCACATGTGCCAGGATGACGGGCAGATTGTGATGACGTGCGAGTTCTGCAACCATGACTTCCGCTTCCCGCGCAAGGACATCGCGCCGCGCTCCGCCTGAGAGGACTTGTTTCCATGTCGCTGTTTTCTCGCCCGCTTCGTGCAACATGCTCTGTCGCTCTGCTCCTGCCAGCTTTTCTGGCAGGCTGTGCGGGCGATAAGCAGCCGACAAAATTCGCCCCGCTCCGCTATGACTATCTGAGCGTGATGCACCTCAATGCGGCCACGCTGAACATTGAGGACGCCACGCTGCAAAACCCGGTGGTGGGCGATATTGGCAACCGTGCCCCCACCCCGCCCGTACAGGCCCTCCGCCAGATGGCGCAGGACCGGCTGGTGGCGACGGGCTCCTCCGGCACGGCGCAGTTTGTGATTGATCGCGCGTCCATCCTGCATCAGGCAGGCGGCGTGCTGGCTGGGCAGATGGATGTGCATCTGGTGTTGCTGAATAGCAGCGGCACACAGGCTGCACGGGCTGAAGCGCATGTCTCCCAGACCCTGCGCCCGGATCTGTCCAAAGGCGATGCTGACAGCCCGGCCAATCTGTATGAACTCACCAACGACATGATGCAGCGCATGAACGTGGAGTTTGAATATCAGATCCGCAATACGCTGAAAGACTGGATGACGGACGCGGGCGGCACCCCGGTTGGCTCGGCTATTCAAAGCCAGTCTCTTGATGCTCCGGGCACCAAAAGCAGCAAAGCAGCCAGCACCGCCGTGCCTGCCGCAGCGGTTCCGGCGGCGGCTACAGGTGTGACCAGCACGCCCGCGCTGACAACACCGGCCATCACGACGCCGGAAGTCACCACTCCGACCATCACGACACCCACGGTGACAGTGCCAACTGTTTCCACCCCGAACGTTTCCGTGCCGGATGCCACATCCGCCACCACCCTGCCGGAAAACGCGCCTGTTTCTGAGACATCGGGCAGCAGTGCCGCTACCAGCGAGGGCTCCTCGTCTGGCAGCACAACCACCGGTAACGCAGCCTCTGCAAAAACATCTGAACCTGACCCGGTTTTTCCGGCTGGCGAAGATGATGACGCATCCTCTTCCACCACCACAAAAGCCCGTTCCCCGACCCCCGGCGTTCTGCAGCTTCCCAAAAAATAAGCTTTTGCTTTAAACCCGGCCTGCCAGTCCTTCCGGCAGGCCGGGTGCCACACAGCAGTTTTCAGAAATTGCTTTGCACGGACGCCATAAAGCTCCGCGGCTCTCCATAATAATTGTAGTAATAGACATTTCCGAGACGCTGATAATACCGCGTATTGGAAAGGTTATTGACGGTAAACGTCATGTTCAGTTCTGGCCGCCACTGATACCCAACCTGTGCACTGGCCACCGCATACGCACCCTGCCGAACAGCACGGTTTGTGCCAAACGTACTGCTTTGCGCATCCACCCCGGCCCCAATGCTCCAGACATTCCGCGTTACCTCCGGGGCGGCAAAGCGATAATGCGTCCAGAGTTTGAACAGATGCCGGGGTGAGTTGGGCGTATAGGCCAGCCCCGCCAGACCGGAATCATCCTTGAGGATCTTGTTGTCGTTGAAGGTGTAGCCAAGACTGATATCCCAGCCGGTCAGCAGGCGCCCCAGCATTTCAAACTCAACGCCCTGACTGCGCACCTTACCCGCCGCATGGTAGCAGGTGCTGGTGCCGGACAGACCGCAGGTGGAAGACCCATCCTGATCTTCCATACTCTTGTTGCGCTCAAGAATATGGTAACCCGCCAGCGTCACACTCAGATTGCGGTGGAAGAAAGAGCCCTTAAAGCCCCCTTCAATCTGCTGGCCCAGCACCGGCTTCAGCCGGCCGGTGTGGCTGTAAGCGGATTGCGGCTGGAACGTATCCGTAAAGCTCACATAGGCCGCCACATCCGGCACAATATGCCAGACCAGCCCTAAATAGGGCGTGGGAACCGCACCGTTCTTCTGGCTGACAACATAGGGCGAGTTGGTGGACAGGTTTTTATATTTGTACTGGTAAAAACTCAGCCGGCTGCCAAGCAAAAGATCAAGTGAGGGCATAAGCTGAACACGGGCTGAGCCGTAAACCCCATATTGCTGCGTGGGTTCGCGATAACGGGTGGTAATGTCCGGGCGGATGGTGTCGGAAATAACAGGCGAGAAAATATCCAGATTACTGAGGCCCGGCGTCGTGCGCCATGAGGCAGACGAACCGCCATCATACAGCAGATCGGAATCATAATTCGCGCCGATCAGCAAATCATGTTTGCGGTTCAGCAGATGTACGGGGCCGGTAAAATACATGTCCGCGCCATCATAAATTTCCCGCCCTTCATACCGCGCCACAACAAAGTTGCCGGTTTTCCGGGCCGTCACCACACTGTTCAGATAGGTGTAGTGCATAGAACTATCGGTTTCGCGGTGGCGGCCCGTCAGCTTTCCGCGCCAGCCTGCGCCAAACTCATGCTCTAGTTCTCCATCAAACTCATACATGGGGTTGCTGGTCTGCCCCCAGTTTGCCCCCACAAAACTGTTGCGCGCCAGATGCAGGTCCGCGCCAGACGCCGCCATGGGCAGGCCCATAAAGCGCGTGGTGTCATTTTTCTGGCCAGTGGCGGACACGGACAGCGTGGTTTTATCCGTGATATGCACATCAATATCCGCATAGGCTGTCCAGCGGGTATCATGCGCATCCTTGTAGAAATAGTTACGGTCTCCGCCTGCCAGCACAAACCGGCCCGTCACCTTTTTATTCCCCGTCAGCGGGCCGGTGACATCGGCATCCGCATGGAACGTATCCCATGAGCCACCGCTGAAATCCCCCTGCGCCCGATAGGTATCCAGAGCGTGCTTGCGCACAAAGTTCACGCTGCCACCGGGAGGAGCAGACCCCTGAAACATCCCGTCTGGCCCACGCAAAACTTCAAGACGATCATAAATGGCCAGATCAAACTGCTGGCTAAAGGACATCCCGCCACTGGACGGCACGCCGTCAAATTGCGGCTGCACCGCATAGCCACGGGAGGTAAAGCCTGCGGTGCCGTCCCCATACAGATTGACGTTCAGCCCCGGCACCTGCTTGAGCGCCTGATCAACCGTCGTCAGATTCTGGTCCTGCATCTGCTGGCGGCTAACGACAGAGACAGATTGCGGAATTTCATCCAGCCGCAACAGCATTTTGGTCATGGAGACAGCCTTCACCACATAGCTGCCGGTACCATCGGTCGTTGCATTCTTATGCCGCTGCCCCTGCACCAGCAGTTTTTCAACACTGGCAGGCATGTCATTCTCATCAGACGACTGCGCGGTTTTTACAAACTGCACATTTTTTGCGGTCTGGGCCGCCTTCGCTGCTGGCTGCGTGGCTTTTGCGGATTTAGTAGCTTTTTCCGTTGTTTCCGCTGCCGTCGCACCAAAAGCAGGCGTGCCGCAAAAACCCATTCCTGCTCCACACAGCATCAGGCCCGAGCAGGAGAGCAGTCCTGCTTTTAAACGCATCATCGTCATTCCTGCTCTCTGTTCGGCATGGCCTTTTGCCGTCGCCATGGCATGTTCCGTCGCTTCGGTTATTAAGAACTATTCTCATTATCACTTCCTCGTGAGGCGCGGCAAGAGAGATGCCTCCAGATTGATAAATTTTTTTTATGAGACATCTTCAGAAACTGGCGATCACCCTGCCGCACGTCCCCGCCCAACATTTGAAATTGCAGCCAGCGCACGCCCCGGCCATAACAACGCCATGCAGAACCAGACGCCCTCCGCCTCCCCGTTTGCCATTGCCGATGGCCTGCCCGTGCAGGACGTGCTGCCTGATCTGTGCGCTGCCCTCGCCCACACGCCCACGGCAGAACAGCCAGCCTCCGCCATTCTGGTCGCTCCTCCGGGGGCGGGGAAAACCACCACGGTACCGCCGGTTCTGGCCGCAGCCCCATGGCGGAAAGAGGCGGACCGCATCATCATGCTGGAGCCGCGCCGTCTGGCCGCCCGCGCTGCTGCCACGCGCATTGCCTCACTGATGGGGGAAGAGGTGGGCGGGTTCGTCGGGTTCCGCACGCGGCTGGATGCAGCGGTATCTGAACGCACCCGCATTGAGGTGCTGACAGAAGGGCTGTTTCTGCGCCGCCTGCTGAGCGACCCGATGCTGGAAAACGTCGCCTGCGTGATTATTGACGAGGTGCATGAACGCTCACTGGACGCGGACCTCGCTCTGGCCTTCTGCTTAGACCTGCAACGCACCTTGCGGCCTGACCTGCGGCTGGTCGCCATGTCCGCCACGGCAGAAACCGAGCGCCTTGCCACCCTGATGAACGCCCCGGTGTTGACCAGCGAGGGGCGGATGTACCCCCTCACCGTGCAGCACGCCAAACGCGACATTCCGCATCTGCGGGATCTGGCCTCCGTGACCGCTGCGGGTGTGCGGCAGGCGCTAGCGGAAACGGAGGGCGATATTCTGGTCTTCCTGCCCGGCACAGGAGAAATCCGACGTGTTGCGCAGCTTCTGGAAGACTGCCACGCCACAGTCCTCCCCCTGCATGGGGAACTCCCCCCGGCAGAACAGGCGCTGGTGCTGCGCCCCGGCCCACAGGGGCAGCGGCGCGTGATTCTCTCTACCTCCATTGCGGAAACCTCGCTCACCGTGCCCGGCGTGCGGGTGGTGGTGGATTGCGGCTTCCGTCGTGCCCCACGCTTTGACGCGGGGGCAGGGCTATCCCGTCTGGAAACGCTGCGCATCTCCCGTGCTGCCGCCCGCCAGCGCGCAGGACGCGCGGGGCGAGAAGCTCCCGGAACGGCGTTTTGCCTCTGGACTACCGCAACAGAACGCGGCCTGCCCCAGCATGACCGCCCGGAAATTCTGGAAGCTGACCTTTCCGATTTTGTGCTGGCCACCGCCTTATGGACTGACACGGTCGGCCAGTCCGATACACCGCTTCCCTTGCCCGACCAACCTTCCGGCAGCGCTGTCGCAGCCGCCCGAGACTTGCTGATCATGCTCGGCGCGCTGGATGATGACGGGCAGATTACCCAGCACGGGCGCAACATGGCGGCCCTTGGCACACACCCACGCCTTGCCGCCATGATGCTGGCCGCCCGCACACCGGAGGAAGCCGCGATGGCCGCAGACCTCGCGGCCCTGCTGGAAGAACGCGACCCTCTGCGCCCCCGCGCTGCAGGGCGTTCCGGACCACCGCCCGTGCCTCCGTCCGATATTTCCCTCCGGCTGGACCTGATTGCCGGGGGAGATCACCCACAGGCCGACCGGGGCGCACTGGCCCGCATCCGTCAGGCCGCCTCTCGCTTCCGCCTCCGGCTGGGGCTGCGCGCGCGCCAGCACGCCGGGGGCGACCCGGCTGCCCTGATTGCCGCAGGCTTCCCGGACCGGATTGCCCTCTCGCGCGGGGAAGCCGGCACATTCCGCCTGTCCAACGGCAGCAACGCCCGCCTGCGGCGCGATGACGGGCTGGCGGAAAAGAAGCTGCTCGCTGTGGCCGGGCTGCATTTACGCACCTCCGCCGAAATCCGCCTTGCCGCTCCACTCGACCTCAACGCCCTGCCCCCGGCCCTGCTGGACCGCACGAAGGAGCAGGTAGAAACCTCGCTGGACCCGGTCTCCGGCAATATTCTGGCGCGTCGCCGCACGCGCATTGGCTGCCTTGTGCTGCGGGACCTGACGGAGAAGGTGAAAGCAGGCAACGCTGCCTCTCTGCTACTCGCACAAGCCAAAGCCACGCCGGACACCACACTGGACTGGCCGGATGCTGCCCGCCAGCTACAGGCCCGCGTGGAACTCGCCCGCGCCCTGCCCGGTGGGGCTGGGCCGGGTGAAGACTGGCCAGACTTTACCACCGCGGCACTGGCCGAGCGGATGGATGACTGGCTCGCCCCCTATCTGGACGGACTAACCTCTCTGGCCGATCTGCGCGGGCTGGATTTAACCACCCTGCTCAAAAACCATCTGGGCTACACACTGAACGCCTGGCTGGATAAGGAACTGCCCACAGCCCTCCCCTTCCCCGGTGGCAAAGCAAACGTGGATTACACGCAGCCCGTGCCCGTCGCCTCCGCCCGCGCGCAGGTTTTCTACGGCACGGAAGAAACGCCAAAACTCGCGGGCGGGCGGGTGCCGCTGCGTCTGGCCCTGCTCTCCCCCGCAGGCCGACCGCAGGCCATTACGGCGGATCTGGCAGGCTTCTGGAAAGGCGGCTGGGCAGACATGCGGCGGGATATGCGGGGCCGTTACCCCCGGCATGAGTGGCCGGAAAATCCGGCCCTCAGCCCGGCAAAACCGCGCAGGCCAGCGCGTTAACGTTTTGTCACATCAGTACCACAATGCGTTGCAAAACAGCACCATAGGAGGGTGTTGGACCACAGAGGCATTGCACTTTGTGGGCAAAGGAGGCCAAAAGTCTCTATGGACGGAAAGCAGATCACAAACTCATGAAGACATTTATGCGGAGCCTGCCCGCCATGGCGGCACTGTGTTCGTCAGGCCTTTCCGTGGGATCGCACACCGCACACGCTGACCCTTCCACCCTTTTTGCTCCAGCCACACCCATTGTTGCCGCACCCGGCCCAACAAGCTTTGCCCCGCTGGTGCGCAAGGTTGTGCCCGCCGTGGTGAATATTGCGGTCACGCGCGATTCAGATTCCAGCACCCGCAAAAAGCTCCCCTCCGCCGTAAAAGGCACACCGCTCGAGCGCCGCTTTCGGGAGCGGATGCGCAAACATAGTGATGAAGTGCTGGGCGCTGGCTCCGGCTTTATTCTCGACCCGTCCGGCGTGATTGTCACCAACGGTCACGTAGTGGAAGACGCGGACAAAATCACCGTCGCCCTTGCCACTGGCAAAGAATACAACGCCCGCCTGATTGGCATTGATGACCTGACGGATATTGCCGTCATCAAGATCGACAGTCCCACCCCGTTGCCGTTTGTGGAATGGGGAGACAGCCGCCTTGTGCAGGTGGGGGACTGGATTATGGCCGCCGGCAATCCGTTTGGCCTTGGCTCGTCCGTCACGGCGGGCATTGTCTCCGCCCGTGGGCGGGATATTGGCACCGGCCCGTTTGATGACTTCCTGCAACTGGACGCGCCCATCAACCCCGGCAATTCCGGCGGCCCAACCTTCAATCTGGCCGGGCAGGTTATTGCTCTGAATACCGCCATTGTCTCCCCAACCGGCGGCTCCGTGGGGTTAGGGTTTTCCATCCCGTCTGAAATTGTCATGCCGGTTGTCAGCGCCCTGCAACGCGAGGGGCGCATTGACCGGGGGTGGCTGGGTGCCACGCTGGAAGACATTACCACCCATAACGGCACCCGCGTGGCGGAAGTGGACCGCAACGGACCCGCCGCGCAGGGCGGCCTGAAACGTGGCGACATTATTACCGCCATGGGCGGGGAGCATATGGATACCGCCCGCACCATGATCCGCGCCGTCGCCGCCGCCCACCCCAACAGCACGGTACAAATTAGCGTGCAACGGCAAAGCCAGCCGATGACGCTGACCATTCATGTGGGCCACCGCCCGCTTTCGGAAGACTGAGGCGGGGCCGTCTCTTTACCCCAATCGTTATATTTAAAAATTGAATAAATTTACAGAAATATAGAGAAATACACTCTTAATTACGGAACCGTGAAACAAGACCAGAATGGTCCATTACTTACGAAAACCAAATAAATATTGACCCCACCCACCGTGAGCGTAAAATGCGCGGGAAAAGGAATACATTTTCAGAATAGATTGTTTGAAAGATGTGTTTCTGAATGACGCCGCGCCCGGTTTTCCGGGGGCTGACGCGTTTTCTGCCGATGTTGTGCGCCACCGAAAGGGCTTCACCATGCAAATGTACGGTTTTCTGACACTGCTGGGTCTGGACATGCTGTTTACCGGCCTCAAGCTGAACGACATGTCCTTCGCGTCTTTCAGCATCGCTTTCGGCCTGCCGGTTGTGCTGATGGCGACCTACGTTCTGGACAACATGCAGAAAGACGGCGTCTGATTTTTCAGACCTGGTCTTTTTGATAAAAGCCCACAAAAAAAGCCGCCGAGGTGTCGCCCCGGCGGCTTTTTTGCGCCTGAAACCCGAAGGCAGGTGGGTTAAATCATATCCAGCGGTTCCTTGCTGGTCGGCGGTGGGAAGGCGGCGTCCAGAGCGGCCAGATCCTCATCCGTCAGTGTAATTTCCTGCGCGGCAATATTGTCCCTGAGGTGAGCGAGGGACGACGCTTTGGGGATTGGCATCACATTGTTCATCCGCAGCACCCACGCCAGCGCAATCTGTGCCGGGCTGGCCGGGCCATTGCTGGTGGAGTGCCGGGCGGCCACGGCCTTCACCGCCTTGTTCTGCAACAACGCGCCACCCTGCCCGATAGGGGAATAGGCCATGGTCATCACATGCCGGAAGCGGTTGGTGTCCAGCAGGTCATACTCCACGCCCCGATGCTCCAGATTATAGAGGATCTGGTTGCTCGCACATTCACCGGGCCGCGTGTATTTTTCCAGCTCCTGTATGTCATCCACATCAAAATTGGACACGCCCCAGTAGCGGATCAGCCCTTCCTCTTTCAGCTTGCGGAAGGCCTCAATGGTTTCGGCCAGCGGCACGCTACCGCGCCAGTGCAGCAGGTAGAGATCAAGCCGATCCGTCGCCAGCCGACGCAGAGAAGACCGGCACGCTTTGGCCACGCCTTCGGCTGAGGCATTGGTGGGCAGAACCTTGGAGACCAGAAAAATATCGTCCCGCACATCCCGCATGGCTTCACCCACCAGACTTTCCGAGCGGCCCTGCCCGTACATCTCAGCGGTATCCACCACCTTCAGGCCTGCCTCTACACCCTGACGCAGTGTGGCGACTTCCTCTTTCCATGTGGCGGAGGATTCCCCCATGTTCCAGGTGCCCATGCCCAGTGCAGGCAGTTTTGTGCCGTCCGGCAGAGTGACTGTTTTCGCCATATCGTTCGCGTCCTTTTTCCTCAAACAGAAATTGCCTTAGCCCCCTGAGCGCATCCGGCCTTACCTGACCAGACCGCACAGAACACCTGACTTTGCATCGGGTCAGGCAGCATTCTCTGTTATGTGCTGATAGTCCTGCCAGCGCGGGAGCATCACAATCGTTCCCCTGCGGGAAGCCCACATGCCTGCAACACATACCGGGCCTCTGCATGCCTGCCGAAAGCTGATAGACTGGCCCCATGCCAGACCACAGGACCCGCCCCGCATGACGCAGATCGGCTTTTATCACCTTACCCGCACCAGTGTGGCTGAGGCGCTGCCGCAACTGCTCTCCCGCACGCTGGCCAGTGGGCAGAAGGCCGCCGTATGGTGTGCCAGCAAACCACAACTGGATGCGCTGGATAAAGCCCTGTGGAAAGTCTCGGACCCGGCCTGGCTCCCGCATGGCAGCGAGGGCATTCTTTGCCCGGACCTGCAACCCATCTGGCTGACGCTCGGTGAGGACGTGCCCAACGCCGCCCCGTTCCTGTTCCTGCTGGAAAACCGCACCTGCCCGGATAACCCGCCTTTTGAGCGCGTGTTTGACCTCTTCGACGGGCATGATGAAGCCGCCGTAGCCGCCGCCCGGGAACGCTGGACCGCCATGAAAGCCGCCGGGCATGACCTCGCCTACTGGCGGCAGGAAGACCGGGGCTGGAAGCGGGCACGCTAAGAGCCCCTTCGCTTAATACGTCACCCCAACCCGCAGCCCCAGCAGGCGCGGGTTTGCCGCCACGGCTTCCCCTGAGGCCAGACCACGGGTGAGATAGCGGGCATCCGCCAGATTGCGACCGTAGATGGCGATATTCCACCAGCGCCACTTCTTTTCGATCTGGGCATCCACCAGCACGTAGGGGTCATTCACCAGTGTGCTGCTGGGATACAGGTTTGTGCGCCCGCGCCGCACCACATTGACGTTAACAGACCAGCCATCCCCCGGCGTCCATGTGCCGCTAAAGCCAAAACTGCTTTTGGGGGTGCCATTTAACTGCTGGCCGCTAAAGTTCTGCCCTGCAAAAAGAAAACGGTCATACGCCGCATAGGTCAGCCCCAGAAAGCCACTGAGCGTCAGGCTCCGAATGGGTTTAAACGTGGCGTTCAGTTCCATACCTCGTGTGTGCGCTTTAGCTGCCGTCGCCACAACGGATTCACCATTCGCATTGGTCGTAACCACCTGAAGATTGGAAATGAGGTTTGAATAGCCTATGACCTCAGCTGACCATTTGTCTTTCCGGTCATGCAGGCGGTAGCCAATTTCCAGATTGTTTCCGTAACTGGCATCAAACGGTGTCTGGGCTGTCGCCGCCATGACCGCATGCGGACTAAAGCCCGGCGGCATATAGGCCCGCGTATAGCTGATCCAGCCATACTGCATCAGCGCGCTGTCTGTTTGCGGATGATATTCCAGCTTCAGCCCCGGCAGGGGCACCGTACGGGACGCAGTCTGTTTAGGGAGCGTTTGCAGAATGGTGTAGTCCTCCGGCACAGAGGCTGTCTGCAACCCGCTCCACTGGGACATGGACCACTGATTATGCTCCACCCGGAAAGAGGGCACCAGCCGCCATGAGGGTGAAAAACGCCAACCCAGCTCAGCAAATCCCGCCACATTGGCATTGTTCAGCACGGCTGTTGTGTTGCTCAGATAATAAGGGGACATATCAAAAAGATACGGTGTGCTGCGCATCATTTCCTGCCCAAAAATTCCGCCTCGCCAATCCAGCGTGCCGGAAGAGCCGGACAGCGTGACAGTCCCGCCTGCCTGCCGCGTGGGCATGGTAAAACCGGTGCGAGCCGAAAAAACGCTTTCTGGAATTTGCGATTTCCATTGGGTCGCGTTGCCACCCAGAGCAACATCCACAATCATCTTACGGCTGAACGCACGATGATACTGGGCGGACCCAGCCCAGTAGTCATTATCATTCACGCCCCGCTCTGTGTTGACAGACTCATGCTGCAAAGCCAGCGCGGGGGATGCAAAATAATCGTTCCCGCCATGATTCAAGACATGATGCAAAGATACCCGCCATTCTCCTCCGGCGGAATCCTTATGCAGCAGTTTCAGCCTGCCAAACCAGCTGTGCCAGCCTGCGGTATCCTTCCGGTCCAGAAAACGGTTGGACACATAGCCATCCGCCACCTCACCACCCACCGTCACGCGGAGTGCTGTGTTTGGCCCCAGAGGAATATCGTTGCTCATCACGGCGCGACGGCGATTGCCTGTGCCATATTCAAAATCGAGAGACCCGCCAAACCTGTTCCCCGGATCTCGGGATGTGGCGGACACCATGCCACCAAATACATTCGGACCTCTGGTCAGGTCCGGCCCCTGCGTGACATCCATATGGTCCAGATCAAAAATCTGCCCCAGCGCCATACTCATCATGGGAATACCGTCCAGCATAAACGGGACGTAGAGACTACTTGTCTCTTCTTCCGGCCCGCCCAGAGCACGCATCATAATCACCGGGTTGGCCTGCGTGGTGGAGGTAAAAGAGACGTTGGGCAACCGTTCCGCCACATCCCCCAATGTGTCCAGATGACGCTCCTTCAAAACGGCTCCTGAAAGGCGGGAAAGACTGGAAGAGACAACAAAGGACGCATTCCGGCTCCGCACCACAATCTCTTCTGCTTTTTTGCGGCAGGACGCGGTCTGCCCGGACACCGGCTGGTCAGGGCATAAGGTTGCCGCCCACCCTACGGTTGTGGTGGCATAATCCAGCACGGGCACAACAAGCAGTGTGTATTTTATGGCTGAGAGGAAGGCATGTCTTTTGCTCATACCGACATGATAATGTTTCGCAATTGCACCGCCACTCAGATTGGTCTAATCACTCCAATCAGACACACAGCAAGGGATTTTTCTGGAGATGCATCACGTCAGATCCAGTCACATACACCGGCAACAGCCAGAGCATCTGGCGGGCCAGTCCCTTCTGCACCCTTTATACAGTAGGCTTTATAACGGGCTGAGTGCTGGCTTCTTCTCCTCTGCCCTGCCCGCTACCCTGCAGGGGGAGATGGATGACTGCCCGGCTGTCCTGCGCTGTTCCATTATTCTGTCCGGCACGTGTGAAATCATTTTTGGGGGCAAAACGCATCAGTTCCATGCGCGGGATGTCGCCACAGCTTATCTGCCCGCAACCCGTTTCCAGATTGCGACCAGTGCAGATTTCTCCTGCCTTGAGGTCCATATTACCCCCGAATTGCTTCAGGACATGCACACGCCGCTTCCATGGGGTGCGGCAGACCTTTCTCCCCAAACACCATTTTTCAGCAGTCTCAAGGCCAATGCATCTGTGCACAAGGCGGCCACCGGACTGTGCCAGAGTTTACGGAAAAACCAGACCAATGGGCCTTTAAGCTGTGCCGCAGCCCTGACTATTCTTGGCCAGTCCTTTGAACAGATTGAGGCTGCACCGCAAGGCTCCCCCCTCTCACGTCATGAAAAAGCCTGCCTGCATCAGGCGCGTTCTTTCCTGCTGTCCCGCATGGATAAAGCCCCCACCATTATTGAACTGGCGCGCTATAGCGGCCTGAACGCCACGCGGCTGAAAATGGGGTTCCGCATTCTCTTTGGGTGCGGCCCTTACAGCCTGTTTCAGGCCCACCGCATGGAACACGCCAAAACGCTTTTAAAAACCCATTCCGTGACAGAAACCGCCATGGAACTTGGCTACAGTAATATGAGCCACTTCAGTGCGGCCTTTAAACGCCAGATTGGCAAGGCACCTCATCTTTATCGGAAGGAAGGCTAAGCCCTTCATCCTGAGCCGTGTCTGATCGGGGCAGCGGGCTGATTCGGGTGGCCCCGCACAGCCGTGCGCCTATCCTTGCTCTTTATGGAAAAGAGCCGTTTTTTCTCCCCGTTCTCCGCTCTGCCGCTGGTCTGGAAGCGGGTCATCACGCTGGGGCTGATGTATGCCGGGCAGGGCATTCCCGCAGGGCTGGCCTTTAATGCCTACGCCACTATTTTGCGGGAAAGCGGTGTTTCTCTTCACACCATCGGCTGGAGCGGGCTGACGTTTCTGCCCTGGGCTTTGAAATTTCTCTGGGCTGGCCTGACAGACAATGCGGGAAAACGCCGAGGGTACGGGGCTCTTATCCTGCAAACGCAGCTCCTCGCTATTCTGACCTGCCTTGTGCTGGCGTTTTTCCCACCAGAGCACAGTTTTGCGCTCTCACTGGGCGGCATCATCCTGCTCAATACCGTGTTTGCAACACAGGACATTCTCACCAACGCGGCCGCAGTCTCCCATCTGCAAGGCCGAAATGCCGGGTTGGCCAACGGTATTCAGGTTGTGGCTTTTCTGCTCGGTATGCTCGCGGGTGGGGGCGGAAGCCTGTTGGTTTACGCGCAGGCTGGCTGGGGTGGCATGCTCTGCGCCATGGCGGCGGCTCTTTTCCTGCTCTGCCTTATCCTTTTGCCACTCCGGAAATATGTGGAGCCAGATGCCAGCCTGATTGCCCGCCCTTCCCGCCTGAAGGATTTCTTCCGCCAAAAAGGCTTTGGATGGGCGCTTACCAGTTCTCTGGCGTTTAAATTTGCTGGCGGAGCGCTCTTAGCCCTCCTCCAACCGTTCCTGATTGACCAGCATATTGCCGTTGAAACCATCGGCACGCTGCAAATCTCAAATCTTCTGTGCGGCGCGCTCGGCGGGGCCATACTGGGCACAATCGCAGTCAAAAAAGCGGGCAGTTGCAAGGCTGTTACCCTTCTGGCCATCCCCTCTGCGCTTCTGCTGGGTGCTTTATGGATTTTACAGGCAACGCACACTCTGTCCGCCCCGGCTCTCTATCTTGCTCTTGGCACAGAGAACTTTTTTGATGGCGGGTTTTACGTCGCGCTCTGGTCCTTATTGATGAACTGGTCCTCCGCAGATCGTCCCGGTCTGGACTACAGTTTTCTACAATGCGGGGAGAGCGTCGCCAATGTTCTGGCGGCCTCAGCCATTATGCCGCTGGCAGCCAGCGCAGGCTATTCTCTGGCGTTTCTGATGGTCTGGCTCTGCGGGCTTGTGTTGCTTGTCCCGCTTATTCTGGCGGCCCGTCGTCTGGCCCCACTCTCTTGCGACCGCACCTGACCCACTCAGCCTCTTCCTGCAATCCTATGACAGAAAGACAGTCCAATGTTTCACTATAATCTTGAACAGGTTGCCGCCACGCTTTCCGTTCTGCACCTCAATCAGCAGACAGATGACTTCGCAGCAAAAAGCATGACAACGCTGTTTGCGTTCGGCCAGCACAATATTGGCATGGTCCGGTTTGAAGGCTCGACCCCGTGGGAAGAACACCCGCATGACGAATTTCTGCTTGTTGTGGAAGGACAGACAACAGTCGTCCTGAAAAAAGACGGGGAAGAACTCACCCTTGTTGGCAAAAAGGGGGATGTCCTGTTTGTGCCCGGCGGCTCATGGCACAGGCAGGACACACAGGGGCCTGTGGCTCTGCTCTATATTACCGACAAGTCCGGCACGCAGCACACGGCCAAAACGCCTGCCTGATAACGTTGCAGGAAGCTGCCGAAAAACACGATAGCTTCCTTGCTTTGCGTGGCAGGATTACCACTGGCAGACCGCCCCAAAAGACAGTCTGCCAGGTTTTAAATCGCCTTACTGCCCACCCCGCACAGAGGCACTCTTCGCACGGGTTGCGGCAAATTCTGAACCCGGCTTCCACTGCGGCCAGTTCTGCGAAAATGCCAGATTGCGCCCAACAGTATACAGTAGCGCCACATCTTCCGCTGCCCCGCGCACATCCCAGTCCGGGCTCCATGCGTCACAGGCCTGATGGTAGCAGACCATATAATCCTGCAACCATTTCCGCCCGGCAGGCACACCACCTTTCAGCAGATCAGGGTAGCCCGCCATATCCATAAGAGCCGCCACCGGCACACCGGCACGGGCAAACGGCAGATGGTCGGCACGGTAGAAGGCCCCGCGCTCCGGCATGGCTTCCGGCAGCATCACGCGGCCCTGTTTTTCCGCAGCAGTCGCCACGTCATCCTGCACCGTGTCCTGCCCTGCCCCCACCATGAAGACGTTGTGAGAAGGACCGGCCATCTGCAACACATCCATGGTGAAATTGGCTGCCGTTTTTTCCAGCGGAGCCATGGGGTGCGCGGCATACCATGACGAGCCCAGCAGCCCGCGTTCCTCAGCCGTCCATGAGGCAAACATCACTGTGCGCTCGGGCTGCGGACCGGCCTTGAACGCACGGGCAATTTCCAGAACACCGGCCACGCCGGAGCCATCATCAATCGCACCGTGGCGGATCACCTCATGGCCCTGCGCATCCTTGCTCATGCCAAATGCATCCCAGTGCGCGCCAAACATCACGGTTTCATCCGGGTGTTTGCTGCCGGTCAGTTTGCCCAGCACGTTCTGGCTTTCCAGATGCGAGACCTCAACCGGCACATTGAGTGAGAAGCGCGCCTTTGGCAGCGTCACGGACTTGAAAGACGCCTGCCGTGCCTGCACCCGCAGCGCGGGCAGATCCAGCCCGGCCTGCGCAAAAACCTTTGTAGCGGCCGGGGTAGAAATCCAGCCCTGCATCAGCACCGGCTGGTTTTCACCGCTCTGGGCAATGTCAAAGGACTCACCACCCGGTGCAATCACTGTGGACCACTCATAAGCCGCCCCCGCCGTGTCATGCACAATCAGCGCGCCAATTGCGCCGCGTCGGGCGGCTTCCTCATATTTGTAGGTCCAGCGGCCATAATAGGTCATGGCGCGGCCACCAAATTTGCCGGCCACGGCTTCATCCGGTTTGGCGTCAAAATCCGGGTCGTTAATCAGGAAAACGGCAATCTTGCCTTTCAGATCCACGCCTTTGAAATCATCCCAGCCACGCTCGGGCGCATGTACGCCATAACCAACAAAGACCATCGGCGCGTTCTGGATTTTCAGACGGTCCACACCTCGCCCGGTGGTAAAATAGACGTCTTTCGTCTGCTCCAGCGGCAGGGTATTTTTGGCATAGGCCACCTGTAGGAGATCAGGTTTCCCCACGCGGGTGTGCTGCAACGGCACGCGCTGCGTCCAGCCACCATTCTCGCCAGCCGGTTCCAGACCAATCTGCTTATACTGCTCAATCAGCCAGGCCACGGTGCGTGCCTCACCCGGAGAACCGGGAGCGCGGCCTTCAAACGCATCAGACCCCAGGATTTTCATGGCCTCTGACATCCGCTGCGGGCTGATCGGGGCGTACACAGAGGGCGAAACATCAGCGGCCTGCGCTACGCTGGAAAGCCCCTGCGGCCCACCCAGCCCCGCCGCAAGAGCGGCAAAAGAGACAGCACAGACCAGCAGGCCCTGCCGCAAATTGCGCAGCCCTCCGTCTTGTGGCGTGCTGCACCGGCCTGTTGTCTGTGTTGTGCGCATTGTGTGTGTCCTGCCTCGGAGAAAGGGAATGGTGTCGCAACAATAGTCAGGACAGTTTTCACAAAGCAACAGGTCTGCCCAAAACAGACAGGGCGCGTCCGCCGGAAAAAGCGAACGCGCCCTGCTGAAGAGGCAAAAATCGGCCTCAGATCACGGATGGATCAGGAGCCGGAGCGCCCCGGCCACAACGCCAAGCGCGGCAACACCCCCTGCCCACAATCCTACAAACCAGAGCAGCCGGAGCCACAGGGGGCGTTCTGCTGTGTGCTGCATGGTCATCTCCCTCAATGGTAGCTCTCGCTATGCTCGTTCACCGTGCCACGGAACACATGGTAGGCAAACGCCGTGTAGGACAGGATCAGCGGGATCAGCACCGCAGCCCCCACCAGCAGAAACGCCTGGCTGGATGGCGGAGCCGATGCATCCCAGATGGTCATACCCGGCGGCACGATATACGGCCAGATGGAAATCCCCAGTCCGGAGAAGGACAGGAAAAACCAGCCCAGAGCACAGAAGAACGGGATGCGACGAGACACCTTGCGGCGCAGCGCCATGAACATGACCACCGCCAGAGCAATCACCGCGACCGGCACCGGAGCGACAAAGAGAATACGGGGCCAGTCCGTCCAGTTTTGCATGTATGTTGCGTGCAGCGCCGGGGTCCATAGCGAGACACCGGCAATCATCACCAGCATGGCGATGGAGAGAATGCCGGACCACTTGCGCATGGTGTCCTGCAACGTGTTTTCCGTCCGCCAGACCAGCCATGTCGCGCCCAGCAGCGTGTAGCCGCAGGCCACAGCCAGACCGCAGAACAGCGGGAACGGAGCCAGCCAGTCAAACCCGCTGCCGACAAAGGCATTGTTTTCAACATGAATGCCAGACACCAGCGTGCCGAGAATAACGCCCTGCATGACGGACGCCACAAGAGAGCCGCCACAGAACCCGACATCCCACAAATCCCGCATCCGCTGCGTGTGCATGCGGGAGCGGAATTCAAACGCCACCCCACGCATGATCAGCGCAAACAGCATGATCAGGATGGGCAGATACAACGCAGGCAGGATGGTGGCGTAAGCGTTGGGGAACACGCCATACAGCGCAGCTCCGCCAAAAATCATCCATGTCTCGTTGCCGTCCCATACGGGTGCGATGGTTTGCACCATCACGTTCCGATAGGTCTTGTCCGGCTCGGCAAGAAAGAGAATACCAAGCCCAAGGTCAAATCCATCCAGCACGATGTAGATGAAAATGGCCATGGCCGCGAGAACCGCCCAGACAATGGGGAGCCAATAGGCCGCACCGGTCATATCCATGATCAGCTATCCTTCCCTGTTTCGCCTGCGGCGGCTGTGTTGGAAACGGCCGCCTGCATGGAGGCGGCACGCTGCGGATCATGCGCATCCGGTCCGACTTCACCCACATGCGGTTCCTGCGCAAAGCCACGCAGAAGAATGCTGATACCCGACGCAAAAACGATGAAATACACAATAACGAAAACAATCAGCGTGGAAGCAATGCTCCCCCCCGCCACTGGCGAGGCGCTATCTGCCGTGCGCAGCAGGCCGTAGACGGTGAAGGGCTGCCGCCCGACTTCCGTCGTCACCCAACCGCACAGCATGGCGATAAAACCGGCAGGCGCCATAACCAGCGCAAACCGCTGCAACAGCACATCTGAACACAGGCGTTTGCGCCAGCGCAGCCAGAGCGAATACACGCCCAGCACCGCCATCAGCATCCCCAGCGCCACCATGATGCGGAACGTGAAGAACACCACGTAAGATGGCGCACGCTGGTCCCTGGGGTAATCCTTCAGGCCCGGCACTTTGCCATCAAGGCTGTGCGTCAGAATAAGGGAGCCCATCAGGGGGATTTCCACTTTATACCGCGTGGTTTCATGCTCCATGTCCGGAATACCAAACAGCAGTTCCGGTGCATGGCTCTGGCTGTCCCAGTCGCCTTCCATGGCGGCAATCTTGGCTGGCTGATATTTCAGCGTATTCAAACCCTGCGTATCACCCGCCAGAATTTGCAGCGGAGCGACAATGGCCGCCATCCACATGGCCATGGAGAACATGACCTTAACGGCTTCCGTCGGGGCATGCCCTGCCCGTCTGGCCCGCAGCAGATGCCATGCGCCTACACCACCGACCACAAACGCCACGCACAGGAAGGCGGCGAGCGCCATATGCACAAGGCGGAACGGGAAGGAGGGGTTGAAGACAATGGCCCACCAGTCTGCCGGGATAAAGCGGCCTGTTCCGGGCTCAATGGCGTAGCCCTGCGGGGTTTGCATCCATGAGTTGGAAGAGAGGATCCAGCTCATGGAAATCAACGTGCCGAGTGAGACCACGCAGGTGGCAAAAAAGTGCAGCTTCCGGCCAACCTTGTTCATGCCAAACAGCATGATGCCGAGGAAGCCTGCCTCCAGAAAGAAGGCGGTCATCACTTCATAACCAAGCAATGGCCCGAGAATAGGCCCGACTTTTTGCGAAAACTGCGCCCAGTTGGTGCCAAATTCGTACGACATGACCAGCCCGGAGACCACGCCCATGCCAAAAACAATAGAAAACGCCCGCAGCCAGTAGCGGAACAGGTCCAGATAAACCTGCCGGCCGGTTTTAAGCCACAGGCCTTCCAATACCGCCAGAAACGCGGCCAGCCCGATAGAAAAAGCGGGAAAAACAATATGAAATCCGACAGTGAATGCAAATTGCAATCGTGCCAGAAATAAGGGATCCAGTGCGCCCACGAGGCCCGTACTCCATTCTCAGAACGTACGCGCCTTCAAAACCTGGTCTCGACGACACGAACGCGGTTCTAGTGCGAAACATTTCCGATGCATGCGCCTGAAATGTCGTCGCGTTCTGCCCGGGTGTGGCATTAGCACACCCCACGCGACAAAGCGTTTGTCGTCATGACATCATAAACAGGCTTTATGTTGAACACCTGGCCGCCGGAAAAGTTGCATGTCCGCGCAAGAAAACCCTGCGCAGAGCTGCCCTGTTCTTTCCAAAAGGCAGGGCGGAGCAGGCCTGATGGACAGCTAGTATGCGAAGCGTGCCCTAGAGGGGGCAGCCTTCCGGCGGCAGGGAAAATGCCGGATTATGCAGAAAGCTCGGGTCTGTCAGCGCCTGAAGGAAGGCCTCCAGCGCTTTCCCCTCCCCCCGAGATAAGGCCGGACTGTGCGTATGCGCCTGCAGGGCTACACTTAGCGTGGGGGCTGAGCCATCATGCAGGTAGGGCGCAGTCACCCCGACATTCCGCAACGACGGCGTTCTGACCCGCGCCGGATGGGCCGCGTTGATGCTGTGAAAAGACTGATCGGTCAACAAAGGACCACTATGGCAGGACGCACAATGCGCCTGCCCGAAAAATAATGCCGCACCGCGCTGCGCATCACCCGGCAAACGGGCCTGTTTCTTCTCCGCCTGATCCCACACACTGTTTTGCGAGATCAGTGTGCGCTCAAACGCTGCCAGAGCTTCCGGCACGGTCCGGGCATCAATGCGTCCGTTTTCATTTTTGAAAGCCCGCGCAAAGAGCTTCTGATAACAGGCATCACCAGATACGCGATGCAGCAACGTCGCCCAGTCCGGCATACCCATTTCCACCGGGCCATGCCCGAAGACCGGCGTGGCAACCTGCTGTTCCAGCGTGGTGATGTGCTGGTCCAGCCATGTCAGCGTTTTCAACGCGCCGACATTCCCCAGTGAGGGCACATTGCGCACCCCGGCGTCATCCGTAATGCCCGCGTGGGTTGGCATTCCGTCCGCAAAGGCGTGGCGCTGCTCATGGCAGGAGGCGCAGGCCATACTGCCATCGCCCGAGAGATCGGCATCATAAAACAACCGTCGCCCAAGCTGGATGCGCGCCTCGTCCTCTGACAAGAGTGCCGCATTGGGGGTCGAGACCTCCGGCACGGTCGCAGCCTGCGCGTCCCGAGCGGCTCCCCCTGCACTCCAGAAAACTGACGCCAGACACACACCCGCCAGAAGACGCACGACAGAACCGGCTGACCTCATGGGGTCGGGATCACCATCAGCGTCATATCCGGCTTGCCGCTACCGCTGACTTCAATCACCGCGCGTCCGGCAACCAGCGGGAAATCCACCATCTTGCCAATGCCGCTACAGGCAGGCCCGCGATTATGGCCGGAGGAGACAATGGTTTTGCCATCCTGCACCACATCCAGCCAGGCCCGGCTGCCCAGCATCACCCGATAAGTGCCCGCCGCAGGCACATCAAACGCAAACATGCCGCCGGAACTCACCTTGCCACCCGGCTGCTCGGGCCGCACGGCATAATGCATGTCGGCTGTGGAACGGAGCTGCGCGGCCACCGCCTTGCCAGCTGTCAGTTTGACGCCGTCCAGCTCGCCTGCCGTTGCGGCGGCTGTCACAGACGTTGGCCCCGTCCAGCCCTTCAGCGCATCTGGCAAAGGCGCTGCCTCCTTGGGGCAATTCTGCATGCCGTGGCCACCATGCCCGGCATGCTCATTTTGGCCCTGCGCCGCCTGCTCAGCCTGCTCAGCCTGCGCAGGGGCACACAGTAAACCCGACACGCCGCCTTCAACTATCAGCCCCAGTGACAAAATTATCACAGCCTTTAACGCAAACTGTTTCCCAATTGCCATACGCTTCATGCTTCATCTATATACGGTCGAATATTATATATGCAGAAATATTGATAAAGGACCCTTGCCCTAAATGAAAGCCTTCCTCCCGGCGACCACGCGCACCCTTTCTGCCGTGACACTGGCCAGCCTGCTCTCCACCGTTGCAAGCGCGGCCTTTGCCGAAACCTCTCCGCTGAGTGCGACGCCGAACCTGCATCAGGTTAAAAAGAAGGCTTCCAAACCCACACCAATCACGCCTCCCGCTGCACCACAGACCCGGGCTGACAGCGCCTATGATGCGCTGACGACTGGCACGCTCACCTATAACAGCGTGATGGCGGACCGCTCCAATTCTGACATTTACGGCCCCGGTGAAATTACGGTCTACGGCACCCCGCACCGGAATGCGCTGGTGGGCAATTCCACCCTTTCTGCCGATGCCATTTATACGCTGAATAAAAACACGCTGGATGAAGCCGCCAACCTGATCCCCGGTGTGAACTCCGCCAACACCGGCGGCACGCGGAATGAGCGCACCATTCTGGTCCGTGGGTTTAACCGCTTTCAGGTCCCGCTAATGGTGGACGGTATCCGCATTTATCTGCCTGCGGATAACCGGCTGGATTACGGGCGTTTTCTGACGCCGGATATTGCGGAAATTCAGGTCGCCAAAGGCTATGCCTCCGTGCTGGACGGCCCGGACGCCATGGGCGGCATGGTCAACCTTGTGACCAGAAAACCCCACAAGGAACTGGAAGGCGAACTGCGCGGCGGCTCCATGCTGGGGCATGACGGCGGCTATTCAGGCTATAACGTGTTCGGGCTGATCGGCACTAAACATGAAAAATGGTACGCGCAGGCGAATTTTGCCATCAATAACGTGGACCATACGGACCTTTCCTCCAATTATGACCCCACGCCCTCACAGGGCAAAGGCAAACGCCTGCTGACAGATTCTGAAGACTGGCGCGTAAACTTTAAGGTCGGCTACACGCCGAACGCCACGGATGAATACACCATTAACTACACCCGCCAGAGCGGTGAAAAACGCGCGCCCTTCAGTGTGACGGACTCTGTTAGCGCGCAGAAGGACTGGACATGGCCCGCGTGGGATCTGGACAGCCTCTCCCTCACCTCCCGCACCAAACTAGGCGACCGGCTGACCCTGCGCTCCCGCCTGTATCGCAATACCTTCTATAATCTTCTCAGAAGTTTCGATAACGCTGACCTGAATACCCAGACAAAAGCCAAAGCGTTCAACAGCTATTATAATGACACAGCCTGGGGCGGGAACGTCCGTCTGGATGCCGAACTTTCCCGGCAGGATACGCTGGGCATTGCGTTCTATGGTCGTCGGGATGAACATTCCGAAAATGAGCAGGTTTTTCCCAGCGGGGCTTATCAACCCACCGTCAGCTCGGTTGAGGAAAGCTACAGCATTGCGGGCGAAAACGTGTTCCGCTTCCTGCCCAACCTCGATCTGACAACCGGCGTCAGTTATGATTGGCGCGTGCTGGACAAGGCGCAGGGCTATTCCGGCGGGATTATCCATTACCCCACCCGCAACCGGGGCGCGCCCAACGGGCAGGCCCGCCTGAGCTGGCGACCGGATAAAGTGTCTGAACTCCATATCAGCGTGTCCGACCGTGTGCGTTTCCCCACGTTGTTTGAGCGCTTCAGCACCCGCTTTGGCGGCGCGGTTTCCAACCCCGGCCTGCGCCCGGAGCGCGCGCAGAACTATGAGCTGGGCGGGTCTCATACCTTTGGAAATATCGAGGTCTCCGGAGCTCTTTTCTATTCCCACCTGACAGACCTGATTGCCTCCTTCCCTGTGCAGTATAACGGCACCACCGTCTCCCAGAGCCGGAACATCAACAGCGGGAACTATGCCGGGGCGGAAATTTCTCTGGCTATTCCGGTACGGAAAGATCTGCTGATTGGCGGCAACTATACCTATACGCATCAGGATGTGAGCGCGCCGGGGTCCTCCCCACGTTACCGGCCTACGGATGTGCCGTCTCACAAGGCATTTGCCTATGTGGAATGGTCGCCCATCAAAAAACTGCGCTTTGTGCCGAACGTGGCGATTTCTTCCAACCGCTGGACCATGAACTCCATGGGCACAACCTAGAGGGTGTTATGTACTTTCTGGCGTAAGTGTTCCAGAACAGATGGATGAATACTGCCCGCAAACCGTATCCGTCTGATATCAGTGACGAAGAGTGGTCTCTGATTGTTCCATACCTCCTTTTGATGAAAGAAGATGCGGACCAGCGACACCATAATCTGAGAGAGTTGTTCAACGGTCTTCGGTATGTGATCCGTTACGGCATTGCATGGCGTGCGATGCCGAACGATCTGCCGCCATGGACTGCGTAGAGGGTGTTATGTACTTTCTGGCGTAAGTGTTCCAGAACAGATGGATGAATACTGCCCGCAAACCGTATCCGTCTGATATCAGTGACGAAGAGTGGTCTCTGATTGTTCCATACCTCCTTTTGATGAAAGAAGATGCGGACCAGCGACACCATAATCTGAGAGAGTTGTTCAACGGTCTTCGGTATGTGATCCGTTACGGCATTGCATGGCGTGCGATGCCGAACGATCTGCCGCCATGGACTGCGGTTTACCAGCAATCCCGGCGCTGGATGGAAGCAGGATGTTTCGAGGCTGTTGTGCACGATCTTCGGGCTGTACTGCGTATTGCGTCGGGCCGGAAGGCGGAGCCGACGACGGCGATCATCGACAGCCGGACACTGCGTTCGACGCCGGAGAGTGGCTCGCGCGCCGGGTATGATGGTGCGAAAAGAAAGAAGGGATCGAAGCTGCACATGGCGGTCGACGCCCTGGGGCATCTTCTGGCCCTGCACGTCACACCGGCAAACAGAGATGACCGGGCGGAAGTCGGTCCACTGGCGCAAGCCATTCAGCAGGCAACAGACGGTAGTGTGGAACTGGCATGGGCTGATCAGGGCTATACCGGATCAAAACCGGCAAAAGCCGCCAAAGAGCAGGATATCACTCTCGAAATCGTCAGACTACCTCAGGCTAAACGGGGTTTCGTGCTGCTGCCACGTCGCTGGATCGTAGAGAGATCGTTCGCGTGGGCAACGCGGTGCAGGAGGCTGGTGAAAGACTACGAGCGCTGCGCCTCAACGCTTGCCGCAATGCATACCATCGCCTTCGCAGGTTTCATGCTTAGAAACGCAGCTAACCTGCTCATCCAAAGTGCATAACACCCTCTA